>JAGXIM010000076.1 GCA_024635665.1 Salinimicrobium sp.
AACATACTCTCTCTGTTTATTTAAGTTTTGCCAGTATTCATCGGCAATCGCAAATTTAATGATTTGAAGCTGAAGTGAAAAGTTTTATTTCATAGCTAACCCGGAAAATTTATTGCTGAAATGACATTTTTGGATAGTATGCTTAGTGTGAAAAAGTTCACCACGGATGCACAAATATCTTTAAAATTCCAATTTCCTTTGCAAAAGAAAGGTGGCAGGTCTCGATTTTGACAGAGCTGCCAAAGTTCCAAACTTTGGCAGCTCTCGGTTTCCAACTTTATTCTTACCTCTACCTTCAGTTTACATCCTCTCCGGCACCACGATTCCCAGTAAGCCAAAAGAAGATTTGATCACCTGCCCCACGACTTTCGAAAGCTGCACCCGGAATTTCTTTTCAGTTTCATCTTCGGTTCCCAGAATAGTAACGTTTTGATAAAAACTGTTGAACTCCTTCACCAGTTCATAGGTGTAATTGGCAACAAGGGCCGGACTGTGATTCTCGGCAGCCAGAATTACCGTTTCGGGATAAAGTTCCAGCTGCTTGATCAACTCCTTCTCTTTTTCATGCAATTTGTATTCGAAAATATTTTCCTGATAATCAAAATCTGCTTTTCTCAAGATAGACTGGATCCTGGCGTACGTATATTGAATAAACGGACCCGTGTTCCCCTGAAAATCTACCGATTCTTCGGGATTGAACAAGATTCGTTTTCTGGGATCTACTTTTAGGATATAATATTTTAAAGCGCCTATACCAATGACCCTGTAAAGTTCCTCTTTTTCGGCTTTAGAATATCCTTCCAGCTTGCCCAGTTCTTCGGACAAATCCTTAGCCGTTGCCACCATTTCCTCGATGAGATCATCAGCGTCAACGACAGTTCCTTCCCGGCTCTTCATTTTTCCACTGGGAAGGTCGACCATTCCATAACTTAGATGATACAGATTTTCTGCCCATTCATAACCCAATTTTTTCAGAATCAAAAACAGCACTTTGAAATGGTAATCCTGTTCATTTCCTACCGTGTAAACCATACCATTTATGGCAAAATCCTGCACCCGTTGTAGGGCAGTTCCAAGATCTTGTGTCATATAAACGGCTGTACCGTCACTTCTCAATACGATTTTTTCATCAAGGCCTTCCGCAGTAAGATCGATCCAGACACTGCCATCTTCTTTTTTGTAGAAAACCCCTTTTTCCAAACCTTCATCCACTACATCTTTCCCAAGCAAATAGGTGTTGCTTTCATAATAGTTCTTGTCAAAATCAACCCCTAATTTCTCATAGGTTTTTTCAAAACCATCAAAGACCCATTGGTTCATCGTCCTCCAAAGTTCTACCACCTGGGAATCGCCGGCTTCCCATTTTTGTAGCATTTCCTGTGCATCCTGCAAAATAGGCGCTTGTGTTTTTGCTTCCTCTTCAGATTTTCCCTGGGCCAGGAGATAAGAAACTTCTTCTTTATAGGCCTTGTCGAACTTCACATAATATTTCCCGACCAGTTTATCACCTTTTACACCAGCAGTTTGAGGGGTTTCCCCGTTCCCGAACCGCTGCCACGCCAACATGGACTTGCAAATATGGATCCCACGATCGTTGATAATCTGGGTTTTATAAACTTCATTTCCAGCCGCCTTCAAAATTTCTGCAACCGAATATCCCAACAAATTATTTCTGATATGTCCTAAATGCAGGGGTTTATTTGTGTTTGGCGAAGAATATTCCACCATGATGGCCCGTTCGCCCTTCGGGACCTTTCCAAAGTTTGGATCGTCTTTCATCCTTCCGAAGAAATCAAGATAATATTGATCATCCAGCACAATGTTGAGAAATCCCTGAACAACGTTGTATTTTTTGATTTCCGGATTTTTGTCAACCAGGTATTGCCCAATTGCCTCCCCCAGTTTTGCCGGGTTCGTTTTAATTTGCCGCAACATGGGAAAAACCACTAGAGTTATATCCCCTTCAAAGTCTTTTCGGGTAGGCTGAAACTCAACAGTCTCAAGTTGCACCTCAAAAATGCTGTTTACGGCTTCCTTTACCTGCTTTGAAAGTATATTCTGAACGCTCATTTTCTTAAATTTTTACCTGCTGGAATTATGCAATAAGAAAGCAAAGATAACAGAAAAAAAGGCTTGACTAAAGCGTTTATTGGCAAATGCTTACCTTTACAAAAAAAGAAAATGCTACTAAATGTTTCCCACGACTTCTCTGAAAAGAAGGAGATCATTAACAACCTCGTTGAAAAACCTTTCACGCTGGAAGAGCGACAAAAGCTGAATGGGACCAGCATAACGAAGCTTCCCGTTACTGCCGCCAGTATTGAACTCTATAACCTCATGACGTTAAATGAAGGCAAAACATTTTGCAGTATAGAAATGCGTCCAAAAGGGGCAATCTTCAGCTTTAACGTGAAAAGTGAGGTTTATTCCCTGGTTGTTCCTTATTATAAATTGAAGATTTACAAAGGAAGGGCCGAAGAATATTCATTTTACCAGGACAACAATTTTATCAAAGTTTGGGCAGGGGCAGGAGATGCCGATGTTCATAGCTTTGTTAAAAAAATGAGGCGCTTTAAATCCGATACCGACTTTACAAGGATTGAAGATTTACTTTAAAGCTAATTTTTATAAACCACAAACCCGGCGATCAGAAAAACAAAGCCTAAACCAAGCATGCCGTAAATTTCCTCCCTGGAAAATATTGCAATGACCTCCCAGGCGACGAGTTGATAAAACCCATATGCTAAAAAGGTGATGCCGGTAAGAAACAGGAAGATTTGAAGGGATTTTTTCATAAAAATCTTATTTGCCTAAGAAAGGCACCTCTAAGGTAAGAGAAAAAAATAGTTAAAAAAATGCCCTTTTTGGATAGTTTTTTTTTATTTCCTTGGTAGGAAAATTTCTGCAAGCATACATCTGGCACTACCGCCGCCACAGGTTTCAATTGTCGCCAAATCACTGCTCAAAATTTCACAGTGGCGCTCAATGGCTGCAATTTGCACCGGCAACAGAATATCTCTGGCAGCCTGGCTCATCACCAAAAATTTCTTTCCATCCCTTCCCTGCACCTGCAGCATATTCCCGGCATAGTGATACAACTGGCCTTCGCTGATCTCAATAATTTCCTTTTTATCATACTTTAGATGTTTGACCACGTTTTTTCGCTCTTTTGGGTCGTCAATACTATCCAGGCAAATCACAGCAAAATTTTCGGCAAGGCACATCATCACATTCGTGTGGTAAATTGGTTTTCTGCCGCCGTCCACATCCTGGTAAGCGGTAAAAATAACCGGTGTAAGCTCAAAATCTTCACAAAATTCTATGAGCAAGTCCTCATTGGCCCTGGGGGAAAGTGCGCAATATACTTTTTCATTGACGCGATCCAGGATCATACTCCCAGTAGATTCCAAAAAAAGATCTTCAGCTTCGGCGCTGGTATAGTCTATCACATCTTCTATGAGAAAACCTTCCTCTTCAATTTTCTCAAATATCTCTGCACGACGTTCTCTCCTGCGGTTCTCAGCAAAGAGGGGATAAATGGCAGCTGTGGCATTTTCATGAAAAGTGACCCAGTTGTTGGGGAAAATTGAATCTGGCGTGTCTAGTTTTTCATCATCGTCCACGACTATCACCTTCACTCCCACTGCTCTTAATTTCTCAACAAAGGCATCAAATTCTTCCTGTGCCAGTTTATTTATTTTTTCATTTTCAAGGTGAAGACCTTCCTGAAAATAGTTATTCACTGCAGTTTGCTCATTCATCCTGAACGCTACTGGCCTCACCATCAATAATGTATCTGTAATTTGTTTCATTTATTATTTTTCATCCCGAATAAGTGGAAGTGTTGAGCACCTCAACAATCCTTCCTGTTTTGATATTTCAGCATAGGGCACCTCTTCAACAGTCATTCCATTCTTTCTCAGCCACGCATTGAGCCTTTTAAATTTCATTTCTGAAATAACCACTTCTTCAGAAATTGAGAAGACGTTGGAATTCATATCGTACATTTCATCCCTGGTGATTTCAAAAATGTTTTCCTTTCCGAAGAAATCAACCAGCCACTGATATTCTTTTTCATCCAAAAAACCGCCTTCATAAAGGATGGCCTTGTTTTTTCCCACCGGCTGAAAACAGCAATCAAGATGCAGCGCGTTGTCCCGTGGCTCGTTGTTGGATTTTCGAAGATTGAAAGAAACCACCTTCTTTTCAGGAAAAAGCTCCTTCATATATTCTACTGCTTTCGTGTTTGTGCGGGCCGTGATATAATCTGGATAGTCCTTCCCATAGAACGTGCCCACGAAAATATGGTTGTTGTGCAACATTACATCTCCTCCCTCCACATGGGCATCCTCGGGCAATTGGATGATGTTGTCTTTACCGATTTGATCCATCACATGTGAAATAGCTTCTATCTCCTGTTCCCTATCTGGGAGAATATTAGCTTTTATGAACTTATCATCAATGACAAAACCAATGTCCCGGGTAAAGATTTGATTGTAATTGTCAATGATTTTTGGACGGAAAATTTGAACATCATACTTTTCCAGCACCTTCCTCACGGCTTCCATTTCTATAAGCATATCTTCATCTTTAGGATAAGTTCCTGCCTTGATATGCTCGGCAGATTTTGGATCGTAGGCTTCTTTAATAGCCGGAATACCCCCAGTACTTTCGGCAGTTCCCAAAACCACAGCCCTTAACCTCGAAGTTTCATTTTTTACATTAAGTTTCATCACCCAAAAATTTTTGCAAATATAAAAAAAGCTTCACAGGAAACTGTGAAGCTTTTAGGATTAGAATCGAGGATTTATTTACCTATTTTCGATCATTTTGAATTTCCTTTGGGTCTCACCAATGTAGATTTGGCGTGGACGTCCAATTGGCTCTTTGCGCAGGCGCATTTCCCTCCATTGTGCGATCCAGCCTGGAAGTCTTCCCACGGCGAACATTACAGTAAACATTTCGGTTGGGATTCCCATCGCACGATATATAATTCCTGAGTAGAAATCAACATTTGGGTATAATTTTCTATCGATAAAATATTGATCCTCCAAAGCGACTTTTTCGAGACCTTTTGCAATTTCAAGAATAGGGTCATCAACGCCTAATTGTGCGAGAACCTCATCGGCGGCTTTTTTAATGATCTTGGCTCGGGGATCAAAGTTCTTGTAGACCCTGTGACCAAAGCCCATTAGTCTAAATGGATCGTCTTTGTCTTTCGCTTTGTTAATGAATTTTGTGGTATCACCGCCATCGGCCTTTATCTCTTCCAGCATCTCGATAACCGCCTGGTTGGCGCCACCGTGCAGTGGACCCCATAGTGCAGAAACCCCGGCAGAGATCGATGCGAAAAGCCCGGCATGGGAGGAACCAACAATCCTCACTGTGGAGGTGGAACAGTTTTGCTCATGGTCTGCATGCAGGATCAATAACTTATCAAGAGCATCTACGACAGTTTTGTTTTGCTTATATGGTTTAGTCCCTTTTTGGAACATCATCCTCAATAAACTTTCAACGTAGCCCAGATTAGTGTCCCTGTTTAAAAGGTCCTCTCCTTTTTTCTTGCGGAGGGTCCATGCAGCTAAAACAGGAAATTTTGCCAGGATCTTAACAATTGCCCGGTACATCTCTTCTTCAGAATCAACGTTTACCGATTTCGGATTAAAAGCTGTCAGGGCACTTGTCAACGAAGAAAGCACTCCCATTGGATGCGCCGATTCAGGAAAACCTTTTATAACAGTTTTCATGTCTTCATTTACAATACTTTGATCCAGAATATCTGTATAGAAGTTATCCAGTTGCGACTTGTTTGGGAGCTCCCCAAAGATCAAAAGATAAGCTACTTCAAGAAAGTCAGCTTTTTCTGCCAATTCTTCAATTGAATACCCTCTGTAGCGAAGGATCCCTTTCTCCCCGTCCAAAAAAGTAATGGCGCTTTCACAAGCCCCTGTGTTTTTGTACCCTGGATCTAAAGTTATAGCACCAGATTGACTCCTCAACTGGGTGATATCAACCGCTGTCTCGTTTTCTGAACCTACCACAATGGGTAGTTCATATTTCTTTCCTTCTATTTCTATTGTAGCTACTTTTGCCATGTTTTTATGTGTTTTTCGTGAAATTAATTTTGAGTGTTGCTAATTTACTAAATTATCTCTTATTTTTTCTGTCACAACGGAATTCCTTTTGATCGCAAAACCCTACAAAGGCTGGGACTTTTGACATATAAATCGTTTTGCTTTACACCGGTATAAAAAAAGATAATACTGAATTACAGATTCTAAACTTACAGAAATAAAAAAGTGAAAAACATGACATATGTCAGGTTTAATAGGATTTAGAGTATCAAAACCATTCAAAAAGGGCACAAATCAGCCACTCTTTTGAATTTCAGGAAAACCCAACAACCTATGTAAAAAGACTCAGCCATTTTACACGAAGTCAAAGTCCTCGAAAAAGATATTCTGCTGAGGAACCCGTAGGATTTTCAAGTCTTTTAATAAAACTCTCCGCAGCTTTTTAGGCCCACAAATAAAAATTGATTTTTCATGTATGTTAGAAATATTTTTGGCTTTTAAATGACCAGTTTCTTCTGAACATACCGGATTAAAAGAAAATTTCTCATACTTCAGCTGAATTTCTTCAAACCATTCGAGATAAATAGCATCAGCTCTGTTATGAAAACAGTAGTGGAAATCAATTTCGTATTCCCCAAAACCTTCTGCATCAAATTTCCGAAGCCAACTTATGAAAGGTGCCACCCCTACGCCGCCGGCAATCCAAACCTGTTTCTCCATGCCCTGATCAAAATTGAAATGCCCATACGGCCCTTCCAATAAGGCAGTGTTCCCAGGTTTCAGAGACTTGTACAAGTTGTGCGTGTAATCACCCAGATCTTTTACAATAATTTCGAGATGTTGGCCCGGCGTACTACAAATAGTAAAAGGATGGCTTTCATTACTGATGTTCTTCCCTCCAAACCGAAAGAAACAAAACTGTCCTGGAAGGAACTTCAATATTTCTGTTCCGGGCTCCAGGAAAATTCGAAGCACCTGGGAAGTCGGCCGTTGTACTTCTACCACTTTGTACTCTAAGCGCCTGCTCAACAACCTATACAAAAAGGTCTTATACAAATATGAAACTACGCCTAGCACCGATAAAAGGATGAAATATATGCTGAGCGCCCAATTTTGTGTAATGAAGTTTTCCAAAGTGAAAACATGTAAAACGCCAAGTATATAGAAAAGGCCCATGAATTTATGGGTGATCTTCCATTTATCATAGGGGATCTTAATTACCAGACTAAGCAGGATCAAAACAATTAGCCCTAATAATGACCAACTGCCGAAATTAATTTCCAATTTTCTGTGAAGAGGCAACAGGTATGTAAACAATTTTTCAAAATCCTCTGGAACCCATCGCAACGCCAGCAGAACAGGATGAATGAGCAGTGCAAAAAAAGCTGTTTTACCTATGCTGTGGTGTAGGTGATACACCTTGTCCAGCCCGCCAAAGAAATTTTCGAGCAACTTGAACCTGGTGGCGAAAACAAAGGACAAAGAAAACAAGCTAAACCCAACTACAGCAAATATTTGACTTGCATAGACAAGTAACGGGTTTGCTTCATGTTTAAGAGTACTGGTTGGATAAGATATGTACCAAAGGATCAATGCGAAAGAAACGACCAAAGTTATGGTGTAATATGCCCGGTTATTTTTAGTCGCCATACCAGAAGAATTAAAACATCCAAATTATTGGGTGGTAATGACGTATACCATGATATTTATCAATTAGCTCTTAAAAAAGAAAAAGCCCTTCCGGAAGTGGAAAGGCTTTGAAAATATAAGTGAAATAATCCTATCTTTTGATCTTGAAGGCTTTTTCCTGAGGGAAATAAGCAACGCTGCCAAGCTCTTCTTCAATTCTTAGCAATTGATTATATTTCGCCATACGGTCACTTCGGGAAGCAGATCCGGTTTTGATTTGCCCGGTGTTCAAAGCAACTGCAAGATCGGCAATTGTATTGTCTTCGGTTTCCCCAGATCTATGCGACATTACAGAAGTATAGCCAGCATTGTGGGCCATATTTACCGCAGCAATTGTTTCAGTAAGGGTTCCAATTTGGTTGACCTTGATCAAAATTGAATTGGCAATGTTGTTTTCTATACCTTTCGAAAGCCTTTCCACGTTGGTCACAAAAAGGTCATCTCCAACTAACTGGACTTTATCCCCAATTTTTTCAGTTAAAGATTTCCAGCCATCCCAGTCATTTTCATCCATTCCATCTTCAATTGAAATAATAGGATATTTTTCAGCTAAAGAAGCCAAATATTCGGCTTGTTCTTCACTGCTCCTCACCTTACCTGAATCACCTTCAAATTTGGTGTAGTCATATTTTCCGTTTTCATAAAATTCCGCAGCAGCACAATCCAAAGCGATCATCACTTGTTCACCCGGCGTGTATCCTGCATTTTTTATGGACTGGATAATAGTCTCAAGGGCATCTTCTGTACCATCTAAAGTTGGCGCAAAACCACCTTCATCCCCTACGGCAGTACTCAAGCCTCTTTTGTGAAGTACCTTTTTAAGGTTATGGAAAATTTCGGTACCCATTTTCAAAGCTTCAGAAAAATCTTTGGCCTTGACTGGCATCACCATAAATTCCTGAAAAGCAATAGGCGCATCACTATGTGATCCCCCGTTTATAATATTCATCATTGGCACGGGAAGCGTATTTGCGCTAACCCCTCCCACGTAACGATAAAGAGGCATGTTCAACTCGTTTGCTGCCGCTTTGGCAACTGCAAGGGAAACACCCAAAATGGCATTTGCGCCCAACTTGGACTTGTTTGGGGTTCCATCCAGTTCGATCATAGCCTGATCAATTATATTTTGATCAAAAACCGAATAACCAAGCAATTCTTCGGCAATATCTTCATTTACATTTTTAACGGCTTTAGAAACACCTTTGCCCATGTAGTCGTCACCGCCATCGCGTAGCTCAACAGCTTCATGTTCGCCTGTTGAGGCTCCCGAAGGAACGGCTGCCCTTCCTATAATTCCGTTTTCTGTTTCTACGTCTACTTCTACTGTTGGATTTCCACGGGAATCGAAGATTTGACGTGCGTGGATATTGATAATTACACTCATATTATTAAATTTTCATTATTGTTCCATGCAAGATACGAATACTTCAAAAGAATATTAAATGGAGGCGGCTATACTTCGGGGGTTTTAAGAGAAATTTATTAACGAGAACGATGTAGATAGCCACTTTTTTCCGAGGGAAGAAAAAAAGAGAATTGGGACTTTTGAAGCACATCAATATTCCTCTACCGGAAAAGGATTATAATAAATGCGGATATTTCTTCTCCTGAACAGATCCTTCTGCTCACGAAACTAAAATCTGACCCTAAGTCCAGGATGAAAAGGATAAGAGAAAAATCAAAAAAAGTAAAAATTGCATCATTTATAATATTTCGCCTCTGAATTAATAGTTTTTTAAGAAGTGAAAATTAAAAGCCCGGAACTTTCATTCCGGGCCCTTCCAAAATAGGATTATTCCTAAGCTTTTTCCTTGATTAGGTTATGGATAAACTCATCAAACAAATAATGGGCATCGTTTGGCCCCGGGCTGGCTTCGGGATGGTATTGGACAGAAAAACAATTCTTTTTCTTCATGCGAAGACCTGCCACGGTGTGGTCATTGAGATGCGTATGGGTAATTTTCACATCGGGATGAGCCTCGGTTTCTTCTTTATTGACCGAAAAACCGTGGTTTTGGGAAGTAATCTCCCCTTTCCCCGTTTCCAGGTTCATAATAGGATGGTTTATTCCCCTATGGCCGTGGTGCATCTTATAAGTTGAAATTCCGTTTGCCAGGGCAATGATCTGGTGGCCGAGACAAATGCCCATAAGTGGCATATCGGCTTCCATGATATCCCTTGCGACCTGTACCGCAGTTTTCAAGGGCTGAGGATCGCCCGGCCCGTTGGAAAGCAAATACCCGTGAGGATTCCACTTTGCCATTTCTGAATAGCTGGTATCATAAGGAAAAACTTTGCAGTAAACATCTCTTTTGGAAAGATGCTTCAAAATACTCTTTTTGACACCTATGTCCAGCACCGCAACTTTATAGGAAGCTGAATCGTCCCCAAAAAAATAGGCCTCCTTTGTGGAAACTTTTGAAGCCAATTCAAGACCATCCATATTTGGTATTTCTGACAGTTCCTTTTTTAAGGCTTCCATGTCTTCGAATTC
>JAGXIM010000077.1 GCA_024635665.1 Salinimicrobium sp.
ATATTCAAAGCTCCCAAGGTGGGCAATCTCCTGAGCATTTTTCATAATGCGTGACATTAGTCTAAGATCTAGTTCCGCTTGCTTTATTTTTTCAATATCTGTACAGGTTCCATACCATTTAAAAATCTCTCCTTTTTCATTTAGTATAGGGACACCTCTAACCAACCACCACATATAAACACCATCAAACCGGCGTAAGCGAGCTTCAATGGAATAAATATCGCTATTATTTATAGCATTTTGCCAGGCATCCCGGGCGCGCTGTTGGTCATCTGGGTGAAAAGGAGATTTCCAGCCATGACCATAACTTTCTTCAAGTGTTAAACCTGTATAATCTAACCATTGTTGGTTAAAATAAATATTCCAACCATCTGCATTTGTTATCCATACAATTTGTGGCATAGATTCAGCCAAATTCCTGAATTCTTCTCCAATCTCCTTTAAGGCTTCTTCTGCTTTTTTGCGTTCCGTAATATCTGCCCTTATGGCGATATATTGAATGGGTTTGCCATGCTCCCCAAAAAGTGGAACAATAGTGGTATCAACCCAATAGTGCGTGCCATCCTTTGCTTTGTTGCATATTTCACCCCTCCATGTTTTACCATTGGCAATGGTTACCCATAAATTCCTGATATATGATTTTGGGTGGTAGCCTGAATTGAGAATGCGGTGATCCTGCCCTATAAGTTCCTGGGCGCTGTATTTTGATATCTTACAGAAATTTTCGTTTACATGTTTGATGATGCCTTTCTGATTGGTGATGGCAACTATAGACGATTCATCGAGGGCATATTTGTATTCTACCAGGGCTTTTTCAATTTGCTTGCGCTCAGTGATATCCTGAAACGCGCCCTGTACTTTAACTATTTTTCCATTATTGTCTCTTACGGCTTCCCCATTTGTTCTTACCCATATCCGTTTTCCGCTTGAGGTAAGAATCTCCATATCTTCATCGTATGAAATCCCTTTCTGTACGCAATTGGTGAAGACTTTCGTGATTTTATCACGCCATTCGGGTGCATAAAAATTTATTCCTTCTTCCACCAATGGAGCATAGCCGGCAGGCATTTCGTGAATTGCGGCAACTTCGTCTGACCAATAAACACGATTTTCCTCCAAATTCACATTCCACCCACCTAATTTGCCAATTTTTCCTGCCATACGCGACAGCGCATAACTATCAATAAGTTTTTCTTCCGCTTTTTTTCTCTCTGTTATATCCTGCGCAGCGCCCCAAAGGCCAATAGTTTTTCCATCCGTATCTTTCACTGTTTCAGCCCTCACCCACATCCAGCCATTGCTGCCATTGTCCTTTACCGTTTTTAATTCAATTTCGTAAGGAATTCCTGCATCGATGGTGTTTGCCAATGACGAAGACAGAAGCTCCCAACTTTCGGGGGTAAACAACTTTTGATGTTCGGAAAAGGGTGGTGGAGGAAGTGCCGGATCAAAACCATACATTTTGTAAAGTTCTTCCGTCCACACAACCTCATTTGTTGCCACATCCAGATACCAACTGCCTATATGTGTAATTTGCTGAGCTTTTTTTAATTCGCTTTCGCTTCTGCTTAGTTTTTCTTCTGCCTTTTTATGCCGTTCTGCTTTCTCAATGTTTTCCAGAGCATAGGAGATATCACCCGTTGTTTCCTTAAGCAAAGCAATTTCTGCATCATCAAAGTAGTTTTTTACAGGGGCGTATAGCGTATAAGAGCCTACCACCTTACCGAATTTTTTTATAGGAAAAGCTATAATGGATAGATACCCCCTTTTAGCAGCAGCTTCCTTCCATAGCGCCATGTGTGGATCATTCTCAATATCGTTACTTACAATATATCTGCCTTCCCTTAAAGAATTACCCGTAGGACCCCTGCCTTCAGGAATATCCTCAATGGAAATGGATTTCGTCTCGGTAAGATAACCATCCTCTACACCGGCATGAACTACAGGAATCACTTTTTTTGTCTCCTCATCAATCCTTCCTATCCACGCCATTTTAAATTCCCCAATGTCAACAGCAATATTGCACGCCTGCTTAAAAAGAGAGGTTTCATCGGTAGTCTTTAAAATCATTTGATTAATGGCGCTGGTAAAAGTGTACAAACGGTTAGACTTAATTAACTTTTTTTCATTTTCCTGAATCGATTTTTCAAACTGTTTGCGCTCAGTGATATCATACAAAACGCCTACCAATTGAACGCACTTACCTTTATCGTCATAAATAGGCGAAACATTCACAATCGCAGTTTTTACTCCTGTAGGATATTCTGTTGTCTCTTCCCAACGAACTGTTTTTTTTGTTTCAACAGCTTCCCTGTATTTGCTTAATACAAGATTTAATGATGGTTGTGGAATAATGTCTTTTACGTTTCTATTTACTAATTGTTGCCGGGTAGTACCCATTTTTCTTAAACCGGCATTATTCATTGAGGTAAATATAAATTCCTTCTCATCCTGTACTTCAACTAAAAAAATAACTTCGCTTGAAGAATCATAAATAACCTGTAAATGTCGCTTACTTTCGTATAGTTTCGTTTCAGCCTTTTTACGTTGGCTTATGTCCCGTAAAATCTTAGAAGCTCCTGTAATATTTCCCTTCCAATCCCTTATTGGAGAGATAGTAAGTGATGCATTAAAAACAGTACCATCTTTCTTTATCCGTTCGGTTTCAAAGTGGTCAACCTTTTCTCCGTTTCTAATTTTTTTTATAATTTCAACCTCTTCATCCTGTATATGTTGGGGAATGAGTGTAAAAACATGTTTCCCTAAAATCTCATCCGGCTTATATCCAAATATAATTTCTGCCCCATGATTCCAACTCGTAATAATCCCATCAAGTGTTTTACTGAGCACTGCATCATCACTCGAATCAACGATAGCAGCAAACAACGTCTGCTGCGTGGTGTTTAAAGAAGTAAATTCCTTATTTGCATTGAGTAATTCTTCTGCATGCTTGTGCTCCTGCTCATTTTGAAAAGCAAGTTCTTTATTGGCAACAACCAGCTCTTGTGCACGTGTATTCATTACTTCATTTTGAAGTGACAATTCTTTGATTGTGTTTTGCAGCTTCTCCTCTGTCGAAAGTTCACCTTTAGAATTATTTGATTTTTCTTTCATGTTATATAATTCAATAAGGTGTTTTTAATATCAGAGGGATCAGCAGTTGCTCCTGGTAAGGTGGGATCAAAATATTTGTGTGTTTCCATATATTCAGGGGACTATGTTTTATTCTCTCATTGACGAAGATAACTTAAATGAAAACTGAAATATCTTTAATGAAGATAGACATTAAAAACCTACCAAAGGAGCCATTTGAGTGGAATTTTGAAAATAGAAGGGACAAAAGAGCATTATAAGTCTCTCATTACTAAGTATTGTGGAGAATGGATGCTAAATAGCTATAAAAAGAAAGGTGATATTATATCAAAAAGGACTGATGATTTAGAGGAAAGCATATTTTCATTTACAAAGGATGCTGGATTAGAAAGATGGATAGAATACGATACCGAAATTGGAAAATACTTTCCTACAGCAGAAAATGAATTGCACAAATTTGTTGACCTATATAGTTTGAGACAAAAAACACTATAAAAGCCAGTTCCTAAAAAAGAACAGAGTTAAAGTGTTAATTTTTTACTATTCATGATGGCATTGAAAAAAAGGACCTATTTGTTGATAAAATTTGTATCCATCTTTATTTAACCAAAAGCAAACAAATTTTTTTTTAAACAGTTCTAATGAACTTTAGTGCGTAATTTGGTGAATCATACTTGAGTGATAGTATTTAAAATATTGTATTACAGAGTATTATGAATTATAAATTAATTCTGCCACCCCGACTTAATAAATGAGATTTTAACAGGATTAAAGGAAATTACGTGGTTTTCATGTAGTTGCTTTTTTTTGGACTCAAATATCAACAAACGATGCCAAATTCTACGCGAGTTCATCGTGAGCTGTCTTCTGGGGATTTCCGGGCAGCTTGATAAAGTGCCTATGCGTATTACTTAATCTTTATATTATTACCTTTGTCGCCGAAATGAAGCGTCGCCAGAAGGAAATAAGATATCCCCTGGTACTTATAGAAAAAAGCAATAGAAAATTTTGGAAGGAATGTGTTTCGACAGGTATTTCTTCAAACTAATTTCAGGAAGTTTGGAAGAAGACGAATTGGAACTACTTACCTCTGAATTGCTGGAAAAACGACATCTGGAAATCTTTAAAAATTCTTCTTTGAATGCCGAGATTAAATCTTAAGGTTATAGCCCATATCATGGGGTTGCTCCTGCTCTGTAACGGCGGTTTTATGATATCTGCAATCCTTGTAAGCTGGTATTATAGTGATGGGGTAACTATGGAAATCTCCGCAGCATCCTTGATTACTGCTTTTGTTGGTGTTTTGCTTATGTATTTTACGAGGGACCGGCAGAAGGAGATCAACAAGAGGGAAGGGTATATTGTGGTTACTTTTGGCTGGATATTCATGGCCTTAAGCGGTACTCTGCCATACGTGGTAAGCGGGGCAATCCCGTCCTTCACAAATGCCTTTTTTGAGACCATGTCCGGCTATACCACTACAGGTGCTTCCATCTTAAATGATATCGAATCCATCCCAAAAGGCATCCTTTTCTGGAGAAGCCTCACCCACTGGATTGGCGGAATGGGGATCATTGTTCTGGCCGTAGCAATCCTACCATTGCTGGGCATAGGAGGAATGCAGCTCTTTACTGCCGAATCGCCGGGTCCCAGTGCCGATAAACTCAAACCCCGTATCACCGATACTGCAAAACGTCTTTGGCTTATTTATGTAGGCTTTACTTTTGCTGAAGCACTGCTTCTCTGGGTTGCCGGCATGGGCGGGTTTGACGCGGTCAATCATGCCATGAGCACTATGGCAACAGGCGGTTTCTCAACCAAGAACGCGAGTGCTGCCTACTGGAATGACAATCCCCTTATCCAGTATATCATTATTATTTTTATGTTTCTGGCAGGGGTTAATTTTGTGCTCAGTTATTTCGGTTTCAAGGGAAGGATACAAAGAGTGCTCCGTGATGATGAATTTAAATGGTATGCTGGTTTTATCGCCTTTTTCACCATTTTAACAGCTTCCGTTATTTATTTTCAGGCAAATCTGGGGATTTCCTCCATTGATCATCCGCAGGTCCTGGGGCAGGCAGAAAGTGCTTTTCGCCATGCACTTTTTCAGGTATTAACCATTGTAACCACGACGGGTTTTGTCACTGCAGATTATACCATGTGGACGCCATTCCTTACCATCCTTTTCTTCGGAATGTTTTTTCTTGGAGGCTCTGCTGGTTCCACAGCGGGTGGGATGAAGGTGATGCGCCATACCATCATGATAAAGAATGGGATCATGGAATTTAAGAGAACGCTTCATCCACATGCGGTCTTGCCGGTGAGGTTCAACGGGAAAGAGGTGCGTTACGAGATCGTGTTTAACATCCTGGGCTTTTTCATTCTTTATTTGCTATCCTTTATTATTGGGGCGGTAGTTCTCGCCTTCATGGGCCTCGATTTTACAACGGCCATAGGGGGTGCGGCCACGTCTTTGGGCAACATAGGGCCTGCATTTGGAGATTTGGGACCGGTAAATAACTTTGAAGCCCTTCCCGCACCCGCTAAATGGTGGTGCACATTTCTAATGCTCATCGGAAGGTTAGAATTATTCACGGTGCTTATTTTGCTAACGCCATTTTTCTGGCGGAACCGGTGATCCTGAAAAGTTGTTCCTTCGGAAATAATTGTTCAAAACCACCAATTCCATTCTTCAGAAATAAAGCAGAAAAGCATTCAAAAATGGCATTTTCTGCTAAAATTTTTTTGTAGAATATCCTTTTTGTAACTGTTCATAAATATGGGAAAAGCTGTCCTTAAGAGTATGGTTAAACTGCTGATTTTTTTCAGACCTTCGCTCTCAATCTTACTTATTTTTGGCTCTTTCCTCCATGTATTTCGTATCTGTGAGGTCTAAGATCATTGGAGTAATGCTGGTTTTTCCGTGTCTTACCGCCCAGCGGTCCGATCCTTCTTCCACCTCTTCGATGGGGGTTACCGTAAACCAGTAATGTTGCCTGCCCATCGGGTCTTTTTGATCGATTACTTTTCCGTCATAATGTCTTATAGATTGTTTGGTCCATACGATTTCCCCTTCAGGTTTCCGCGGAAAGTTGATATTCAATAACTGGCGTTCGTTCTCGTGTACAACTTCTTTGAGTGCAGATTTAACAAATGGCTCCAGAGCCTCAAAATCGGGCTCCTGTTCGTTGACCGAGACACTAAAGGCTATTCCGCGTATCCCAAATAAAACGGCTTGCCTTGCCGCTGATAAAGTACCCGAATGCCACGCAGAGTTTCCTAAATTCGCTCCAATATTAATTCCCGATAGCACCAAATCAATGTTTTCAAATAAATGGGCTCCCAGTGCCACACAGTCGGCTGGGGTGCCACTTACCCGGTAGGCTTCCAAACCTTCAAAATATATGGGAGATTTTTTATAGGTGATAGGTTTCGCCGAAGTAATTGCCTGTCCCATTGAAGATTGCTCCACATCGGGTGCCATCACAATAACTTCTCCATATTTGGCTGCCACTTTAGCCAGGCAGGATAGGCCCGGGCTGTAGATTCCGTCGTCGTTTGTTACCAGTATTTTCATAGGTTTTGTTTTAGTTTTTGACTTGCATTTTTCAGAATACACATAAAATACAAAACTCTAATCTTTTAGTCCAGGCCTAAGTCGGTGTTTCGCAAACTTTATTTTACTTTTAACAGGCGGTGCATATAAACACTTCAGGAAACAGAAAACTCATAAGTAGGTGTTAATCTGAAGTTTTTGGGAAAAGCTATTTTTAAATTTGGATATGAAAGAAGAAAAAGCTGCTATAAAAGCACAAATTGTCCACAACCCCACGGCCGGAGACGGTAAACATAAAAAAGAAGATCTCATCCACCACATATCTTCCAAAGCAGGGGAGGTTCATTATGCTTCTATAAATAACCCTTTTTGGAACAAACTTGTCAAAACTAACGTCGATGTGATTTTCGTGGCTGGAGGCGATGGCACCATCCGTAAACTGGCAAAGGTGTTGCTAAACGGAGATCTAATGGATCAACGCGTGCCCATTCAAGTCTTGCCGTTGGGAACAGCAAACAATATTGCCAGGATCTTAGGAATAGAAAAAGGTGTAATAGAAAATTTTGATGTGGTCAACAAAAAGGCCAAGAAAGTGGATGTGGGACGAGTGAAAGGACTGCGGGATGAGACTTTCTTCCTTGAATCTGCCGGCTTTGGGGTTTTTCCCAGGTTAATTTTAGAAATGGATACTTGTGAGAAGAGAGGCGACAATCCCTCGCAGGAGTTAGAACGGTCGCTTCAAGCCTTCCTGGAAGTGGTGGAAACCTACGAAGCCAAAAAAGCCGAAATAGAAGTGGATGGTGTAAAAACAGAGGGCAGTTTTTTGTTGGTGGAGTTGATGAATATTAAATACATTGGCCCCAACTTCGAAATCGCACCCGAATCTGATCCCGGCGATGGTTACCTTAATTTGGTACTGATTAGGGAGGAAGATAGGGAAGGATTCAGGAATTATGTCGAACAAGTGGTAAAGGGCAATTTTGATACGAAAGGCCTTTCAAATTTCGCCAGCATCCAACGTCTAAAAAAAGTCGCAATGAAATGGGACGGCAAAGATGCGCACATTGACGACAACCTGATATCCAGATATGCAGGGGAGCGCCTGGAAGCAAAGATTGAGCCAGAAGCCCTTGTTTTTCTTACATAATCCAGAGAGATGATTTGCATCTGGTGCTCTACACTTCTACTGAATTAAAAACAAGCTGCATTCTCCAAAATTACACTGCCATAAAATTTTCTATTAATTACCTATTCAAAAAGGGCAAAACGGGAACATATTTTTTCAAATTCAGAATATAAAACAACAGTTACTTTTTTTTAAAACTTTTTAAAAATGATTTTTTTATGAGGTATGTCATAAAAGAATTTTGAAAATTCGCCTTTTTTTGTCCCGACTAAAAAACTTTAATGTATATCCGTGTTCTGTCCTAAAATCCTTTCGTCACCCTGAAT
>JAGXIM010000078.1 GCA_024635665.1 Salinimicrobium sp.
CCGAGAATATTCGGAAGTATAATATTATCAGCAGGATTTTCATACTTATCTTGACCAGGTGCTGCAATTGGAAGCGGTTGGTTCGAAAGACTGGTTGACCAATAAAGTGGACCGCTGTGTGACGGGAAAAGTTGCCAAACAACAGTGCGCCGGGCCGTTGCAGTTGCCATTAAACAACTGTGGCGTGATGGCTTTGGACTATAAAGGCAAGGAAGGCGTCGCGACTTCGATTGGCCACTCCCCTGTTTCGGCATTGATTGATCCTGTTGCGGGTTCTAAAAATTCAATTGCCGAAGCTTTAACGAATATTGTCTGGGCACCGCTCGAAAAAGGGCTAAAATCTGTATCGCTTTCGGCGAATTGGATGTGGCCCTGCAACAACAAGGGAGAAGACGCGAGGCTTTACGAAGCCGTACAGGGAGTCTCAGATTTCGCTATTGCGCTGGGGATAAACGTGCCCACGGGAAAAGATTCGCTTTCCATGAAACAGCGGTATGATGATGGGAATGTCCTGGCCCCGGGTACGGTGATAATTTCGGCTGCCGGGCATTGCAACGACATTACAAAGGTGGTGGAACCGGTGCTGCAGCGGGATGGCGGAGACATTTACTACCTCAACTTCTCGCAGGACTCTTACAAATTGGGAGGATCCTCATTTGCGCAAATCCTCAATAAAGTTGGAAAGGAAGCCCCCACGATAAAAGACGACGTAAAATTTGCCAATGCTTTTAATGTGGTGCAGGATCTTGTAAAGCAAAACCTTATACTAGCGGGACACGACGTGGCTTCGGGAGGCTTGATCACCACACTTTTAGAAATGTGTTTTGCCGAAGTGGATCTTGCTGCCAAACTAGATCTTACAAAATTAAAGGAAGAAGACAGTGTGAAATTGCTATTTTCTGAGAACTGCGGAATTGTCTTCCAGGCAAAAGATGCTTCCGTAGAAAAAATCCTGAAAGAAAATAAAATTAAATTCTTCAAGATTGGAAAGCCTGCTGAAGGAAAAGTCCTGAAGATCAAGAATGGGAAACAAAAATTTCAGTTTGATATTCCGAAGTTGCGGGACACCTGGTCTAAAACTTCATTTTTGCTAGACCAAAAGCAAAGCGGAATAGACAACGCCACCGAACGTTACAAAAATTACGCACAGCAGCCGTTGCACTTTAGGTTTCCAGATAATTTCTCCGGAAAATTGCCTGTAGATCTGTCTGGCAACAAACCAAGGATCAAAGCTGCAATCATTCGGGAAAAAGGATCAAATTCTGAACGTGAAATGGCCTATGCCATGGATCTGGGGGGGTTTGACGTGAAGGATGTCCATATGACCGATTTGATCACCGGCCGCGAAACTTTGGAAGATATTCAGTTTATAGCCGCTGTGGGAGGATTTTCAAATTCAGATGTTCTGGGAAGCGCCAAAGGTTGGGCTGGTGCCTTCCTTTACAACGAAAAAGCAAAGACCGCGCTGGACAATTTCTTTGCCCGGGAAGATACGCTGTCGCTGGGTGTTTGTAATGGCTGCCAACTTTTTATGGAACTGGGACTTCTGCATCCCGATCATGTGCAGAAACCAAAAATGCTCCACAACGAATCCCATAAATTCGAATGCAACTTTACGTCTATGGAAATTGCCGAAAACAATTCGGTAATGATGAGTTCCCTTTCAGGAAGCAGGCTCGGGATATGGGCAGCACACGGGGAAGGGAAATTCAGTTTTCCATATGAAATGGAGCGTTACAATATAATCGGGAAGTATGGATATGAAACCTATCCTTCCAATCCCAATGGTTCCCACTACAATACTGCGATGATCGTTAGTGATGACGGAAGACATCTCGCTATGATGCCACACCTGGAGCGCTCCACTTTTCCGTGGAACTGGGCTTACTACCCGAAAACCCGAAAAGATGAAGTTTCCCCATGGATCGAAGCATTCGTCAACGCCCGAAAATGGCTTCAGGAAAAAGCCTGATCTTTACAGGTATAAAATTGAAAAAACCGAAGGGATCACCTTCGGTTTTTTCAATTTGGAAGAAATGAAAATTCTAGTTAAAAAGTGGATACTCCTCAAAAATAGCATTTACAAGATCTTGTATCGCTTCTGTAGAAGTTTGGTCGTAGAGACTTTCTGAAGCTACCCCTTTCCAAACCGTGTTCCTGGTTTTTCGGTCGACCAGATGGATTACGACGGTTCCTTCCTTGTAGCGGTACGTATCTCTATCATATCCTATAATATTATTGTAACCGGCATAACCAGAATAATAATATGGACCGTAAAATGGACTGATCATCATCATTCCGGTATTGTAGGGATATGCCGCATAAACAGGATTCGTAGTCGTCGCAACTTCTGTATCGGTTTCGGTTCTAATCAACACCAAAAGGTCTGGATTTTCCTGGTTTAGAGTATACCCAGCCTGTCTCAGGTTGCTGTTGATGGCCATAAGAACAGCCTCGTTAACACTCTGGTCGTCAAAACTGGCATCTGGCATGTCTATATCGGTATTTGGCAAATACGCAAACGTATCATACACACTCAGGTCTTTGTTCGTGGTTTTTGCGGTGCTCACCCTTGGTCCACAGCTTATAATAAAATTTTGGTAAAAATATGCCCTTTTTGACACCCCTGGTTTTACACTCCTTTGGTTTGTTTTGACCTTTTCATAACATTTTTTCCTTAGGTGTATTTTTTATCTTTTAGAAAACCTTGGACTGGGTAGGGAAGAAATTAAAAAGTCAGATCCGCCAGTCAAATCGCCCGGCTTACTTGTACTCCATGAAGCTTCAGCAGTGGAAGGGGAAATCGGGCTATATTCTTCCTACGGCTGGCACTCGATAAGAGTAGATGCTTCAATTGCCACCATTAAATACCTTCAGCAGCAACGGGAAGAACTTTTCAGGAGCACTGAAAACTTAAGCTCACTATTCAAAAAGGGCATTTCAGAAAAAGATTTTGGAAAGGAAGCGGAGATAAGGATCAAAGGTGCCGTCAGGAATTGACGTAAAAGATAAAGAATATGCCTCCAGAATAAAGGACAAAGCCCTGCCAAACGGTCTTTTAATGAATACCGGGGGATCTTCACTCTTGTTTTTACCAAATTTCCTAATGGAAGAAGCAACTGCCAAAGAAGGAATAAAAATATTAAAATCCTGCACCTAAAAAAGTAAATTTGCAAAAAAAGTTTGAAATAGCTGCTCCTTTTGCTATTTTGCAAGGACTATTATAATAAATCTGCAAATGACTGAAATAAAAAGACTCTTTGATTTTCCCTATTTTCAACTGGAAAATGCGCCGCTGGAGAAATCTTTAGTGACCAAAAAAAATGGGGAATGGGAAGCACTTTCCTCCCAGGAATATATCGATAAAGCGAATGCCGTGAGCCGGGGCTTACTCCGCCTGGGCATTAAGCCAAATGACAAGATTGCTGTAATTTCCACCACCAACAGGACCGAATGGAACGTAATGGACATTGGGATCCTGCAAACAGGGGCGCAAAACGTGCCGATTTATCCCACAGTTTCCGAAGAAGATTACGAATATGTCATCAACCACAGTGAGTCTATTTATTGCTTCGTTTCAGATAAAGAGATCCTGGATAAATTGAACGCCGTTAGGGAAAATACGACCTTAAAAGGCGTTTATTCCTTTGACGAGATCCCCGGCTGTGAAAACTGGGATGAAATCCTGAAAATGGGAGAGGACAAAGCAAACCAGGATGAAGTGGAACAACGCAAAAATGCAGTCAGGGAAGATGATTTGGCTACTTTGATTTACACTTCCGGAACGACCGGAAGACCGAAAGGAGTAATGCTTTCCCACAAAAATATTGTAAGCGATGTTTTGATGAGTTCAGATCGGGTGCCTTTTGACTTCGGAAGTTATGTTGGACTGAGTTTCCTTCCCGTTTGCCACATTTTTGAAAGAATGATCCTATACCTTTATCAGTATTACAGCGTTTCCATCTATTTTGCGGAGTCGATCGAAAAAATAAGTGATAACCTTAAAGAGGTAAAACCGCATGTAATTTCCGCGGTACCACGAGTCCTGGAAAAAGTCTATGATAAGATTATCGCCAAAGGCTCCACGGTAGGTGGAATCAAACAGAAAATGTTCTTTTGGGCTGTGGAACTTGGATTGAAATATGAACCCTACGGTGCCAACGGCTGGTGGTATGAAACCCAGCTCAATCTCGCCCGAAAACTGATATTTTCAAAATGGAAAGAAGGTTTGGGTGGTAATATCGAATTGATCGTTTCGGGAAGTGCAGCCCTTCAGCCCAGACTGGCCAGGGTTTTTGCCGCTGCAGGAATTCCGGTAATGGAAGGTTACGGCCTTACCGAAACTTCCCCGGTGGTTGCGGTTAACGACCAGAGAAATCATGGCTTCAGGATAGGCACCGTAGGAAAAGTGCTTAAAAATGTTGAAGTTAAAATTGCTGAAGATGGAGAAATCCTTACCAAAGGCCCCAACCTGATGAAAGGTTACTATAAAGACAAAGAAAAAACCGATGAAGTCATTAACAAGGATGGGTTTTTCCATACCGGAGATATCGGCGAATTGGACAAAGATGGCTTCTTAAGGATTACCGACCGTAAAAAAGAAATGTTCAAGACTTCTGGCGGAAAATACGTAGCGCCACAGCTCATCGAGAATCAGATGAAGCAGTCGCGGTTTATCGATGAAATGATGGTGATTGGGGAAAGTGAAAGAATGCCGGCCGCCTTTATTCAGCCAAATTTCGAATTCGTACGTGAATGGACGAAAAGAAAGCATATCGACGTGGGGGCAACCAACGAAGACCTGATTTCAAATAAAGAAGTTATTGCCCGTATCCAGGAGGAAGTGGACTTTTACAACCAAAAATTCGGAAGTTGGGAGAAAATAAAACGCTTCGAGCTTACCCCCGATGTTTGGAGTATTGAAGGTGAACATCTCACCCCTACGATGAAATTAAAAAGGCGAAATATCATCAAACTTTACCAGAATTTGTATAATGATATTTACAACAGTTAAGAATGATGTTTGATTGAAAATGTCCGGGAAATACCCGGACATTTTTGTTTAAAATAGTACCAGAAAAAGTTAAAATCTGCGAAAGCAATTCTGCTAATTATGCGTAATTTCGAGATGCTAAACTCTTATTATGCGCAATTTCATTTTGATTTTTTTTGCTGCCATTCTCCTCGGCTGCAATTCCACAGAAACCAGGCAAGTAGAATTTTATGCTGCCACCAATGAAAATTTTAATTACACTGGCAGGTACAAAACAACTGAAGAAGGCGTGGAATTAATCAATTCGGCTGCTTCGGCGCAATCCAAGGTCTCTGGTGACAGCATCAGGCTTTTCTTTAAAAGCGGAAATGATCAGCACCACTATGTTTCAATTGAGATAGATGGTGAATACCGCGGGAGGTTTCGTGTCCAGGACGATTCCCTCCAGCTTTCACTTCCACAGACTACTGAAAACGCCAGTATTCTGAAAGTTTTCAAGGATACCGAAGCATCGAACGGAAACCTTATTTTCAAAGGATTAAAAGCCGAAAAGGTCTCAAAAATTTCC
Source organism: Salinimicrobium sp. (assembly GCA_024635665.1). GTDB lineage: Bacteria > Bacteroidota > Bacteroidia > Flavobacteriales > Flavobacteriaceae > Salinimicrobium. The sequence continues at coordinate 5,562 of JAGXIM010000078.1, forward strand.
GAAGAAGACCGGCCGAAGATCGAGTTCATAGGAAATTCCATCACCTGCGGAATGGGTGCAGATGCCAGGGAAATTCCTTGCGGCGATGGCGAATGGTTTGACCAACACAATGCATACCTGGCCTATGGTCCCAGAGTGGCGCGTGCCCTAAATACCGATTTTGAACTGAGCTGTGTTTCGGGAATGGGAATGTACAGGAACTGGAACGATGAGGATCAGGCGGTAATGCGCGATGTTTATTCTAACCTCGCCCTAAATGCCGACAGGAGTGAAAAAGCTGATTTCTCAAACGACCCTCCCGATATTGTGAGTATTGCGCTGGGCACCAATGATCATTCACTGGGGGACGGCGAAAAAGAACGTCTGGATTTTAATGCTAAAAAATTTAAGGAGAATTATATTTCATTTATTGAAGAAATCTACAC
>JAGXIM010000079.1 GCA_024635665.1 Salinimicrobium sp.
CAAATAAAAACTCATTTAATTCCTCTCAAAAATCATGAAAGTCGGCTCCAATTCAGGAATGGAAGGATATAAATTCCCAATCTTGATCGTGTTGGAATCCATCTGCTCAAAGAATATTTCAGATTCGCTGTCCACGACAGTAGATCTAATAATGATGGCCCTATCCTTGAGGGAATATGTGTAAACATCCTCATTTCCCTCCCTTGTAACCCGGTGCAGCCTGTTTCCTTCAGAAAAGTAAAGCTCTGTCCGGTTTTCTACCGGTGCAGTTTCTATCCAGGCCCCCAGCAGGGAATTTTCATCATCCCTATCTTTTGTGCAGGACAATAATAGCAAAGGAAGCAGCAAATAAATATTTGCTTTAAAAATGGCATTTTTCATACTTAATTCAAATTTTCAGGTATTCAGCAAACGCGTTGCAAATTTAAATATTATTCAAAATTTGATCTGATGGTTTTTTATAGCTTTTTTGCATTTTCAGCAGTTAATTCCCACCAATAAATTCATTAGTTTTGCACAACCCACAAAATAAATCAATGCATTACAACAGGATTTTACTAAAACTTTCAGGAGAAGCGCTCATGGGCGACCGTCAATACGGAATCGATCCCATTCGTTTAGCTGAATATGCCAAAGAAATAAAAGCTGTTACAGATAAAGGTGTGGAAGTGGCCATCGTCATTGGCGGTGGAAATATTTTTAGGGGTGTTGCCGGCGCCAGCAAGGGAATGGATCGCGTGACCGGGGATCACATGGGAATGCTTGCCACAGTTATAAATGGCCTCGCATTACAGTCGGCGCTTGAAGATGCGGGCATCCAAACCAGGCTTCAGTCGGCAATAAAGATCAATGAAGTTGCCGAACCGTTTATCCGTAGAAAAGCCATGCGCCACCTGGAAAAAGGACGGGTAGTGATTTTTGGCGGCGGGACGGGGAACCCATATTTCACGACAGATTCTGCAGCCGTGTTGAGGGCCATTGAAATCCACGCAGACGTGATCCTAAAAGGCACGCGCGTGGACGGAATTTACACCGCCGACCCCGAAATAGATAAAGAAGCCACTAAATTTGATTTTATTAGTTTTGAGGAAGTACTCACGAAAGGGTTGAAGGTGATGGACACCACTGCTTTTACCCTTAGCCAGGAAAATAAATTGCCTATCATTGTCTTTGACATGAACAAGCCTGGAAACCTTGAAAAAGTGGTCACCGGTGAAAACATAGGCACCAAAGTAAACCTGTAGTTTTGGTGTGGATTTTGAAAACATTTTTCTAAACAATATCCTTTAAATAATGAACGACGACATTGATTTTATTATTGACAGCGCAGAAGAAGCCATGCAAAGTGCCATTTCTCACCTCGAAAAACAGCTCGTGAACATTCGTGCCGGGAAAGCAAGTCCTGCCATGTTGGGCAGCGTGAAAGTCGATTACTACGGAAGCCAAACGCCCTTAAACCAGGTGGCCAATGTGAACACTCCCGATGCGCGCACCCTATCCATCCAGCCATTTGAAAAAAGCCTCATCCAGGCTATTGAAAAAGGCATTATGCAGGCAAATTTAGGATTCAATCCTATGAACAATGGGGAAAGTGTCATCATCAACGTGCCCCCATTGACCGAAGAGCGACGGAAGGAACTTGCCAAACAAGCTAAAGCCGAAGCCGAGGAAGCTAAAGTTGGGGTACGAAATGATCGTAAAAATGCAAACCAGGAGATCAAGAAGCTGGATATTTCTGAAGACCTTCAGAAAAAGGCAGAAGCCGATATCCAGGAGTTGACCGATACTCATATTGAAAAAATCGACAGGATCCTTGCAGCAAAGGAAAAAGAAATTATGACAGTATAATTTTTTATTGTCATAGAATATTATCCAAAAAGCGGCTTTTTGCCGCTTTTTTCCTTTTTATCTGCTCTTTATAAAAAAGCAGTATTTCCCTTCGGAGAAAATTTTCCTGTCCAAAGAAGAATATACACTCAAAAACTGAGGTTCCAAAAATGGCATTTTCCGAAGATATTTTTAAACAGTTGGAAAGCCGCAATTACTTGCCAGGCTAAGCCGGAAAAATTATCTTTGTTTCCCAAATTCAGGAAAAATGATAAAAGCCAAAGTTGCTGATCTTTTGAACAGCACTCAATATCTTCAGGAAGTAGCGGTCAAAGGATGGGTCCGGGCCTTCCGGAGCAATCGGTTCATAGCTTTGAACGACGGTTCGACGATCAACAATATCCAGTGTGTAATCAACTTTGAGAAGATGGATGAAGCTTTGCTGAAGCGCATTACCGTGGGTGCTGCCATAAAAGTGACCGGAACCCTGCAGGAAAGTGCAGGTAGCGGTCAAAAAGTGGAAGTGCAGGCCACTTCCGTCGAAATTCTTGGCGATGCTGATCCCGAAGAAGTGAAATTCACAATTTTATCGCCCAAAAAGCATTCGATGGAAAAACTTCGGGAACAGGCACATCTTAGGGTGCGAACCAACACGTTTGGAGCGGTCATGCGACTGCGTTCCAAACTTTCCTTTGCCGTTCACAGCTATTTTCAGCAAAATAATTTCCACTACGTTAACACCCCAATCATAACCGGAAGCGATGCTGAAGGTGCCGGGGAAATGTTCAAGGTGACTTCTTTTGACTTGAAAAATGTTCCAAAAAATGAAGATGGCAGTGTTGACTACAAAGAAGATTTTTTTGGAAAAGAGACAAATTTAACGGTTTCCGGACAATTGGAAGCTGAAACCTATGCACTGGGATTGGGACAGGTCTATACATTTGGGCCGACTTTTAGGGCTGAAAATTCCAATACTTCAAGACATTTAGCAGAGTTCTGGATGATAGAGCCCGAGATGGCTTTTTGCGACCTGGATGGCAACATGGACCTGGCCGAAGAATTTATCAAATACATCCTCAAGTACGTTCTGGAAAATTGTGCCGATGATTTGGCCTTTTTGGAACAGCGACTTGCCCAGGAGGACAAATCAAAGCCAGAAGCTGAAAGAAGCCCGATGTCCCTGACAGAGAAACTAAAGTTTGTCATTGAAAACAATTTTAGAAGGGTAAGCTACAGCGAAGCCATTGACATCCTGAAGGATTCCAAACCCAACAAGAAAAAGAAGTTCAAATACGTAATAGAAGAATGGGGCGCCGATCTTCAAAGCGAGCATGAAAGGTACCTGGTAGAAAAGCATTTTAAATGTCCTGTTATTCTTTTTGATTACCCCGCAAATATCAAAGCGTTTTACATGCGCCTTAACGAAGACGGAAAAACGGTTCGTGCCATGGACATACTTTTCCCGGGAATTGGGGAAATTGTGGGAGGCTCACAGCGGGAAGAGCGACTGGACGTTTTACGGGACAAAATGAAAGCATTGGACATTGACGAAAAAGAGCTTTGGTGGTATCTTGATACCCGAAAATTCGGAACCTGCGTCCACAGCGGATTTGGCCTGGGCTTTGAACGTCTGGTACAATTTGCCACGGGAATGTCAAATATTAGGGATGTGATCCCATTCCCACGCACGCCGCAGAATGCCGAGTTTTAGTATTCCTTCCCAAAGAAGTCATAAACAATCTGCAAACTTTTATGTTTGTAGATTGTTTTTTTTATTTTTATAGAAAGCCCAAAAATATATGCTAAAGCAGCAGTTAAATTTTAAATTATCCCAAAAGCTTTCACCACAACAAATCCAGTTGATGAAGCTTATCCAACTGCCCACGCAGGCTTTTGAACAGCGGCTCAAAGAGGAGATGGAGGAAAACCCTGCCCTGGAAGGTGGGAAGGAAGATAAAGAAGAGTACGAAGATGATTATGAAGCCGATGAATACCAGGATGAAGATTCAGGAAATGAATCCATTGAAGCAGAAATTGACGTAGATGAATATTTAAGCGACGACGAAGTCCCAAGTTATCGCTTGCAGGCAAACAACTACAGCGCCGATGATGAAGATAGGCAGGTGCCATATGCATCGGGAACCTCTTTTACCCAATACTTAAAAACGCAACTAAGCACACTTCGACTCGATGAATCGGAAAAAGAAATAGCCGACTTCCTGGTGGGCAGTGTGGACGAAAGTGGATACATCCGCCGCTCGGTGCAGGATATCGTGGATGACCTTGCTTTTACCCAAAATGTTTATACAGATGAGGGAAAGGTAGAACGGGTCTTAAAATATGTACATGAACTGGATCCAGCCGGGGTAGGTGCGCGATCACTTCAGGAGTGCCTTTTGATCCAACTCGATCGGAAAGAACCTACGAGGCAGGTAGAATTGGCGGCAGATATCATCGAAAAATCCTTTGACCAGTTCAGCAAAAAACATTACAATAAACTGCTTTCCAGGCACGATATTTCTGAAGATGAACTTCGTGAGGTCATTGATGTCATTGGACATTTGAACCCAAAGCCGGGCGGTGCCTACGCAGGAAATACAAGAATGGTGGAACACGTGATCCCCGATTTTACAATTAAAATTGTGGAAGGGGAATTGGAATTGAGCCTTAACGGGAGAAATGCGCCGCAAATGCACGTTTCTAAGGATTACAGCGAAATGCTCAAAGGCTATAAAGCATCCAAGGAAAAATCGAAGTCGCAAAAGGATGCAGTCATGTTCATCAAGCAAAAACTGGATGCCGCTAAATGGTTCATTGAAGCAATTCAGCAAAGACAGAACACGCTTTTTGTAACAATGAGCGCCATTATGAACTACCAAAAAGAATATTTTCTTACAGGCGACGAGCGAAACCTTAGACCAATGATCCTTAAAGACATTGCCGATGAAATTGACATGGACGTTTCCACAGTTTCCCGGGTAGCGAACAGCAAATATGTGGATACTCCCTACGGCACCATTTTGATCAAGAATTTCTTTTCAGAATCCATGAAAAATGACCAGGGGGAAGATGTTTCCACCCGGGAGATCAAGAAAATTCTGGAGATGACCATAGAAGAGGAGAGCAAACGGAAACCCCTCACCGACGAGAAACTGGCAAAATTACTTAAAGAAAAAGGCTATCCTATTGCAAGACGTACGGTGGCCAAATATCGAGAGCAATTGGATATTCCCGTAGCTCGTTTGCGAAAAGAAATTTAATGAAGGTCTTGCTTAAGAGCGCATCCTATCTTTTTCATCCCATTTGGATGCCTTTAGCCGGCACTTTAATCTATTTCCTAATTTCCCCCCGTTTCTTTCCTATACAAGTCATGGAAGCTAAACTTTTGGCCATAGCCATCATGACCATTTTTATTCCTATCACCTTTTTCTTTATGCTCAAAACCCTGGGAAGGGTAAGCTCCCATTTCATGGCTGAAGTAAAAGAAAGAAAATGGCCCCTGCTCTTCTATGCCGGCCTTATCTTCGTGATTTTAAAGTTCGTTTTAGATGTCTTCGATTATCCCGAATTATACTTTTTCTTTTTTGGGATCTTTATTTCGACCCTGATCGCACTCCTCTTCCTGTATTTTAGAATCCGGGCGAGCCTTCACATGATGGGATTAGCAGGACTAACGGTTTTCATTATTCTGCTGAGCCTGCACTTTCACCTAAACCTCATATATACAATCAGTTTCTTCCTTGCAGTCACAGGGTTAACCGCTTCATCACGCCTGTTTTTAAACGCCCATACCCCAAGAGAATTGCTATTAGGCATTCTTCTGGGCTTTATTCCGCAGTTGGTAATTGGGTTTTTATGGCTATAGGAGATAAAACATTAAGCCAACCTGAAATGTTCTAAGTTCCAGGTTTTGATCGTCTATGCCCGCATCCTTGAAGAAAGAGTTAAGGCTGTAATAAAAGTGGAAATTGAAAGTATTATAACCGAAGGTAAAAGTGGCACCCAATCGAAAGCGTTCCAGTTCTGGAATGCCAGCTCCTCCAAAAGTATTGCCCCGTTGCTCAAACCTGGACCGGAAGTAGTAGACATAAGAAGGCCTAAGGCCAGTGTAAATCCTCCAGAATCTGTGAGAATCTACAGTTGAAGTGCGCCACCTAAATTGCAGAGGAAGGTCAATGGATTGTGTAGAAAAACGGTTGGTATCAAAATCTATAAGATCCCTGTCGAGGACTTCAAAACGGGTTTCCCCGGTTTCAGGGATTTCCCCAATAAACAGGTTCTGGCCATACGTATTAATTGACCAGCCTAATCCGGCTCCAAATGCGATATCCCTACTTTTGTTCAAAGGAAAATCCCGGATAAAACCTGTATGGAAACCACCTGAGAATTGGGAACTCCTAATTCCGGAAGGCTTACCCACAACAATGTTATAGGTAATCCCCAGGTAAATTTGATCTTCCCGATAAAGGCTATCGACCACCGAAGGAATCTGGTTGTCCCCCTGGGCATTCACAGAAAATGAAAAAAGAAACAAACCAATAAAAAGGCCTTTTTGGAGTACGTGCATCCCGGGGTTTTCAACAAAGATAGAACTAAAGTAAATCTACTTCAAAAAAAATCCCTTTCTAACATAAGTTAAAAAGGGATTTTTTTAAGGTCGATAAAATCTCTCTACTGCATATTTTGAGCAGCATCACCCTGACGGGTCGTGTAGTTTATTTTCAGCGCTTCCGCTTTTCTCAATTCGAGTTTGATATCAGAAACAAGTCCCATATTGGTCTCATGGTCTACTTTAAGGGCCGTGGTGAGAAAAGGAATAAGTTCCTCCCTTTTGGACTCCCTTTCAGCATAAATAAACTGCTGGATCTCGCTCACTTCTGCGAAATTGTCGTTCAACTGGACACGTGCTTCCGTACCCATGGTTTGCTGATAGCGTTGACTGGGTTTCCCTGCATAAATGTACATCACCAAATCCTTCTTGTCCAGTTTTTCTACCTGATCTGCATAAGGTAAAGTATTCTGGATTTTCAAGGTATTCTGCCGCATTACGGTTGCAACCATGAAGAAGAAAAGCAGCATGAACACGATATCAGGCAAAGATGATGTATTTATCGCTGGCAGCTCACTACTCTTTTTCTTTGTGAATTTAGACATAGTTCAAAAAGTTTTTTCTCGTTTAATTACTTTTAGGATCTGCTTCAGAAAGTTTCTGTGGCCACATATCCCTAATCTCCTCGATTTGCTCTTTTAGCTCCTCTTTATTGCCGGTGAAATTTACGTTATCGTAGTTCTCCTCCATTTGTGAAAAAGATTTACCGTACAATCTCTGCGCCGTGCGGTCCCGCAATTCATTATAGGCGCCCACCAGTTCATTTTGAACCGCAATGTAGGTCCCATATTCGGTTTGCCTGTCATTAACAAGCATGATCACTGCCTTGGCTGGATTATCTGATGAAGACGGATCCCCAGCACCCTGACAGTAATTACAAGCCTCAGGTCCTACTCCACCTCCATTATCAAGAAAAGCAATTGCAGCATCCTTCAATGCGCTTAACTCCATAAGCTCATCTTCGACAAGCAGATCGTTGTTTCGGTTCACAATTACCTGAAAGATGTTCTTTTCCTTAATAATTGGCGGTTCTACATTCTCCTCCTGCATTGGGGGCAACTTTCTACTAATCCCACTATCGGTTTCGATAGTGGTGGTCACAAGAAAGAAGATCAATAACAGGAAGGCGATATCGGCCAAAGAGCCGGCATTAACTTCAGGTGAAGATCGTCTAGCCATAATTATTTTTTATTTTATAAGTTTTCTCACTCCCGAAAGTGCCATTAGTAAAATAGCACCTATCGCAAGTATGTAAAAGGTCACCAGGCCTGTTCCAATCCAGCGTGATTCACTCGCTGTGAGCACTCCACCATCCTTCATTATAGTCTCGGTTCCATCTGAAAATAGATAGGCAACTATAATTACCAGGATAAATACACCAATTGAAATTAAGGTCTTTTTAATATTCCCGGTAAACAATCCTTTAAGAACAAAGAACAGCACCAGTAGAACAATTAAAGCAATCACAACGTATGCCACAATCAAGAATGGGGTAACCACGCTCGCCTGGACATCGGCTGAGGTCTCTATAGCGTCATCACCGGCCATAAGTACCCTTCCCCAAAGGATGAGCCCTACTACCCCGATCACGAGTGCTATGTATTTTACTATCTTATATAAATTCATAATTCTTTAATTCGAATTGTTATACTCTTCTTTTATTCTTGTAATCAACAAGGATGTCGATCAAAGTAATGGAAGCATCTTCCATGTCATTTACAATCCTATCGATCTTAGCGATGATGTAATTATAAAAAATTTGAAGAATAATAGCCACGATCAAACCAAATACTGTTGTAAGAAGGGCGATTTTAATACCTCCAGCAACTAAAGATGGTTGCATATCCCCAGCTGCTTCAATTCTGTCAAAAGCTTCAATCATACCAATTACTGTCCCCATGAATCCAAGCATAGGGGCGATAGCGATGAACAAAGAAACCCAGGAGACGTTTTTCTCCAGTTGTCCCATTTGCACACCTCCGTAGGCCACAACAGCTTTTTCGGCAGCCTCTGGTCCTTCCTCTGCGCGGTCAAGTCCCTGGTAAAAAATGGAAGCCACAGGTCCACTTGTATTTCGACACACTTCCTTGGCAGCTTCTATCCCACCAGTGTTCAAAGCGTCCTCCACATCCTGTGAAAGCTTTTTAGTGTTGGTAGTAGCAAGGTTAAGGTAAATGATTCTTTCAATGGCAATCGCCAAACCAAGGATCAAACTAAGAAGTACGATCCCCATAAACCCAGGACCACCTTCGATAAAACGCCTCTTTAATTCCTGGTGAAAACCAACTTCCTCAGTCTCCATTTCTTCCGCCACCTGATTTTCATCCTGAGTAAAGTTCACGATGGTCGCTGGCAGGGCATTCACGTTATTTGACGCGTTCACATTCTCGGCTCCAAACGCCATAATGGTCGCGATTACCAAAATTGAAAATAATCTTTTCATTACTTTTTGTCTTAATTAATTAGTTAACGGGTTAAAGATATAAATATTTATTCAAATAGGAACATCTTGCAGAGAGGAAGGGATTCGAACCCTCGATACGCTTGTGGCGTATACACACTTTCCAGGCGTGCGCCTTCGACCACTCGGCCACCTCTCTAAATGTAAAAGATTTGCTCTTTTTAAACAGTTCGCCAAATAACGAAAAAAATATCTATTTGGTCAAGCGCGCAGCCGAATTTTTTAAGACATTTCGCCTCTAAGGGAAGTTTCGAAAATAGTCTTGAAAACTTTTGGGGAAAGATCCTGCGCCAACAGGTACATCATTTTTGCGAGTGCTGCCTCTGTAGTTATGTCTTTTCCTGTGACGACCCCTATTTTTTTTAGTTGTGTGCTGGTTTCATATTGCCCCATTGCCACACTGCCCCCTATACATTGCGTAACATTAACAATGATCACACCACGGGAAATAGTTTTCTTCAACAAATCGACAAACCACTCCTCGGTGGGAGCATTTCCGCTTCCGTAGGTTTCAAGAATCACTCCTTTAAGATCTTCTTTGGATAAAATATGTTCCAGTAATGAGCGGTTTATGCCCGGAAATATCTTTATAAGCGCCACCTGGTCGTCTAACCCCCTGTGCAATTTGGTTTTCCTCCTGCGGTTGGGCTTCCATAAAGCTACTTCGTTGACAGCAAGATGCACCCCAGATTCCACTAAAGGGACATAGTTGGGAGACGCAAAAGCCTGAAAATGCTCTGCATTGACCTTGGTCGTCCTGTTTCCCCGGTACAACTTGTACTCGAAATACAAACCCACTTCAGTAATCACCGGTCGCCCGTGCTTTTGCAGCCCGGCAATTTGAATGCTTGTGATTAAATTTTCTTTCGCATCTGTACGCAGGTCCCCAATAGGAAGTTGGGATCCGGTGAAGATGATGGGTTTTGACAGGTTTTCAAACATAAAACTCAGGGCTGCCGCGCTATAGGACATGGTATCACTCCCGTGTAATATGACAAAACCGTCATATTCATCATATTTCCCTTCAATAATTTCAGCTATTTGCAGCCAGAAATCGGGGCGCATGTTGGAAGAATCGATGGGTCGATCAAAACTTATGGTGTCAATATGATGGTCGAGAAGCTTTAATTCCGGGATATTCTGCAGTAATTCATCAAAATTGAAAGCTTTTAATGCCCCTGTCTCAAAATCCTTGATCATCCCAATGGTACCGCCAGTATAGATAAGAAGGATATTAGCGATTGTCTTCATTGTGGGCTTTCTGGTTTACAACAGGATTGGCATACATTAAAAGATAACTGTTCACTTCAAGGGCATTTTCGACATCCACCCTTCTGGTAAGCCGGCGCTCAAATTGGCGTTTTTGTTTGTCGGAATAGTGCTCTTCATATAAAGAAGAGTTATTTAGCAGGTCAAAAGCGATGTAATTTGCCGGCCATAAATGGTAGTTTTTGTGCACCCTTCCGTCAATATAAGCAGTTAAATTTTGCAATTGTTCATTTACCGAACCAGCACCTTTTTCAAGCTCTTTTAAAACAGAAGGTCGAATTGGCTCCCCTGCACTAATATGGATCCTGCCCTTGTTTCCCAGGGCACCTTTAAGAATAGACTTGAAATCTTCATTGGCAGATTTCGTATAGATAGTCTCCATCCTTTTTGCCAGAACTTCGGGCATCTTGAGAACATCAGTGGGGTCAAATTCATAAGAAATAGCTACCGGAACTATTTTTAATTTGCTGAAATATTCTGCAACAGAATCGCTGTTTTTCGCCATGGCCAGCATCTTCAAAACCCCTTGCTGCGTATGATCATTCCCATCCTTCGTCCTTCCCTCCCGTTGCGCCATCCAAACCGAACGTTTCTCTTCCAACAGAAGTTGCCGGATATATTCTGAAAGTTTCTGGGAACTCTTCAGCATTTCCCTTGGACCCAGGCCACGTTTTACCAGGAAATTACGGTTGAGCCTGGAAAGTGCCAGCAAAAACGGCTTTTTGACCAGGTTGTCACCAATGGCCGATGCCGTCATTGTGAGATCGGCTTCATAAAGCACACAATTCAAAAGGGAGGTGTCCAGTACAATATCCCGGTGATTGGAAATATAAAGATAGGACTCATCGTTTTCTAGTTTATCAAAACCTGAATAGGAAAGTCCTTCAGAACTTTTTTCAAGTACCTTTTGGACGGTGAGATAGATCACCTTTGACTGAAAATCGCGAATGGAACTGCAAGCAAGGACTTTTCCCTTTATCTCGTCGTACGTATCTTCTGGGAAAGTGAATTCCAACAAGGCCTTGATCATTGGATGCTTTACATATTCCTGAAGTGCGGGCCGCACTTCTTCATCCTTGAAAAACCGAATATCATCGTAATCTGTCACTATATCATTGTTTGGTTAGCAAAAGAACAAAATTATGAAGGGTTCCCCCTGTTATCTCTTAAAAATCTGCTTTGAAGTGTTGGTAGTAATTTCAGCCACTTCCTCTTCGGATATTCCATAAATATCCGCCACTTTTTTCAAGACCTCCACAATATACAAACTTTCATTCCTTTTTCCGCGGTAAGGCGCCGGTGCAAGATAGGGCGCATCTGTCTCAAGGACGATCTCCTCAATAGGGATCTGGCTTAAAAAAGTATCAATTTTGCCATTTTTGAAGGTTACAACTCCGCCAATCCCTAATTTCATGTTGTAGGACAGTGCTTGTTGTGCCTGCTCAAAAGTACCGGTAAAACAATGGAAAATTCCGAAGAGATTGTCATCCTTCTCCCCTTCCAGCACTTCAAAAACCTCATCAAAGGCATCGCGGCAATGGATCACAATAGGAAGTTTATGTTTCTTGGCCAATCTTATTTGAAATCTGAAAGCTTCCTGCTGAATCCCGAGAGTAGATTTATCCCAATAAAGGTCGATCCCGGTTTCCCCAATCGCAAAAAAGTTCCTGTTTTCCAGTTGTTGCTCCACAAGTTTAAGCTCTTCCCTGAAATCCTCTTTTACATGCGTGGGATGAAGGCCAGCCATCAAAAAGATATTTTCGGGAAACTTTTTTTCAAGGACATACATGGATCCTACATAAGTCGAGTCAATTGCCGGGATAAAAAATCGCGTGACATTTGCGGCAATTGCTCTTTTAATCATTTCTCCCCGATCTTCGTCGAAAGATTCGCTATAAAGGTGGGTGTGCGTGTCTGTAATTGTCATAAATGCAAAAATAATTTATTTTATACACCTATCTTTGCCAAAAAGAAAAAGAATGTCGTCCCTCAAGAAATTGCTGAAAGAAAAAGGATATAAAAAAATCCCCTTAACCTACACTGCCACCCAACATTTGGAGGTGAAAGCCAAAATCAATAAGATTGAAGGCAATTTTATTCTGGACACTGGCGCCTCCAGCACCTGTGTGGGGCTCGAAGCCATTTCACACTTCCAGCTCCTCGCCGAAGACAGCGATATTAAAGCTGCCGGTGCAGGCGCCACCGATATGCTCACGCAAATTGCCCAAAAAAATAATATTGAAATTAAAGGCTGGAAAAAGAAAAAAGTAGATCTCGTACTTTTTGACCTAAAGCACGTAAATGATGCCCTGGTGAAGCATAAAGCTGAAAAAGTGCAGGGGATCATTGGTGCAGACATTCTCAAAAAAGGAAAAGCCATTATCGATTACAAAAGCATGAACCTCTTCCTGAAATAGGTTCCAAAAATGGGGGTTTTCCCCTATTTTTTCCCAAGCCAGGAAAGTGGATCTTTTGAGTAACCAAAAAATCTACTGCTATGGATTCTTCAAACAGGGGCGACTTGCCCATTTTACCCGCTTTTCTCGCAATTATTGTAATTCTCGTGATTTTACTGAACATTTATTCACTCGTCCTCGCCAGATAAAGGTCACTTTTCACCCATAACTAACGAAAACAGTTTCTTTAGTCAGCTGTCTACGCCAACAAATTCTTTTTTCGCATAAAAAAACGCAAAGGCATTTCGACCCTTGCGTTTCTGTAGCTATTCAATTTCAGAAATTATAGTTCCAAAGCCCTTTTTACGTCATTGTCCATTAATAGTTCTTCAGGATTTTCCAGTGCCTCTTTAACAGCTACCAAAAACCCAACAGATTCTTTTCCATCAATGATTCGGTGGTCGTAGGAAAGTGCGACATACATAATAGGACGTATTTCCACGTGCCCATCAATGGCTACAGGCCTCTCCACAATGTTGTGCATCCCCAGGATACCGCTTTGTGGCGGGTTTATAATTGGGGTTGAAAGCATGCTTCCAAAGACACCTCCATTGGAAATGGTAAAAGTACCACCGGTCATTTCATCTACCGTAATTTGTCCATCACGGGCTCTTATTGCCAGCCTTTTCACTTCAGACTCGACTCCGCGGAAGCTCATATTTTCCACGTTTCGCATCACCGGCACCATCAATCCTTTAGGACCTGAAACGGCAATACTAATGTCTTTGTAATCGTATTTTATCTGGTAATCTCCATCCATCATGGAATTCACATCTGGATAAAGGTCCAACGCCCTCACAATAGCAAGGGTAAAAAACGACATAAAGCCCAGGCTCACATCGTGCTTTTCCTTAAATTCTTCTTTATACTGCTTCCGAAGCGAAAAAATTGCAGACATATCCACTTCGTTAAAAGTGGTCAACATGGCGGTTTGGTTTTTTGCCTCAACCAAACGCTCCGCGACTTTTCTTCGCAACATCGACATTTTTTTACGGCTCTCCCCTCTTTTCCCTTTTCCGGCCGTGCCCATAGAAGGTTTTGCATTTACCGCATCGTCTTTGGTAATCCTG
>JAGXIM010000080.1 GCA_024635665.1 Salinimicrobium sp.
AAAGGCACATTAGAATAAAAAAAAGCGGCTAAAAGCCGCTTTTTGGATGGTATTTCATTTCTATTTATTGTGTAATTTCGGCACAAGCTATTCTTGTCCCTGCAGCCCCACTAGGTTGAGAGGTGTAATCGTCCACACCATCATGAACGATCACGCCCTGGCCAAGAATATTTTTCTTTTCATCATCGCATCCAATGCACCATTGGTCGGTGGAAAATTCTACCGTGGCATTTCCATCAGCGTTAGCATCAAAGTTTCCTATGTCCCCGCGGTGGTAGCCATCTACGTTACCCCATTCGCCATGGTCTTCAAAAGTAGGGTTCCAATGCCCGCCTGCAGAAGAACCATCTTCAGCAGAACAGTCTGCGTTTTCGTGAAGGTGGATAGCGTGTTTTCCTTCTGTTAGGCCAGAAATTTCAGCACGCATCATAACTTCCCCATTTTCTTCGGTGAAAGTTACTGTGCCCGAAACGTCGCTTCCGCTTTTTGGCTCCAGTTGCACGACAATTTGCCGGGGTTCTTGTGTTTCTTCCAAATCATCTTGCTGGGTAAGGTTCGTATTTTCGTCAACCCGTTCTTCTGGCGTAGTATTCTCATTCTTACAGCCTGTAAAAACAAGTGCGGCAGAAAACGCCAGTGTTAAAAAGGTACGTTTCATATTTTTTCCAATTATAGGTTAGGGAACGAAATTAGAGAGAAAGGCATGCTTAGCCAAAAAATTAGGTTTTGCTTAACAGAAAGTATGCTATTGTTGGGCTGTTCTGTAGGATTTTTACCATCAATAGAGTAGTTAATTCGAAAATTCCTTATCTTTTTGTTTATTTTCAGGATACAAATCAGGTAATACTTAAATAGACTTTAAAGGAACCCAATGAAGATCGAGCAGCTTAAAAATACCAACCAGATATTGCTTTTCCTATTTCTTATAATTACAGGGCTTTACCTGGGAGCCGCCTTGTTTATTCCATTGACCTTTGCAGTGTTTTTGGCTACCCTTGTTTTTCCGTTTGTGCGCTTTTTAGAAAAACGGACTCGCATGAAAAAGGTTTCATCTTCTTTTGTAGGTACGTTTGTGGTTTTTCTGGGAGTGGGACTACTAATGTTTTTTTTCATTCAGCAATTGAGCCTCTTTCTTCAGGACATTATTGAGAGTAGAAGGCAAATCGTTTTTTATCTCAAGGAATTGCATGAAAGGGCTACGGGAATTACAGGATTCAGTCTTCAGCAACAAGATGAATTTCTTAAAAACAGCCTGCTGGGTATCGTCAATTTCACGCAATCTTATGTAGCCAATTTTCTTGCACAAATAGGAACATTGCTGTTTAATTTTCTGCTAATTTTGATCTTGATTTTTTTGCTGCTCCTTAACCGGGACAAGTTTACGTTATTCCTTTCCATGTACACGAGAAAGGAACATCAACTGGAAACAAAGGAAATTGTAGACCAAATCAGGCAAGTTGCCCATAAATATCTATGGGGACGAATCCAGGTAATGTCCGTACTTGCCTTGATGTACTTTATCCTGTTTACAGCCTATGATCTAAGGCATACGGGGCTGTTGATCATTTTTGGGGCATTAATTACCATTATTCCTTATATAGGACCTTTTATAAGTGGGGTAGTGCCAATTATTTTCATAATAATGTTTGATGGCTCTTCTACTGAGATTATATCTTTTACCATTATTATTACAATTGTTCAATTGATTGAAAGTTATGTCCTGGAACCCATCCTCATTGGTTCGGAGGTAGAGCAGAGCCCTTTGTTCATAATCCTCGCCATTATTGTTGGGGGAATGATTTGGGGCCCGGCGGGGCTCATTCTTTTTGTGCCGCTTTTCTCTATCCTCAAAATCTTTTTTGATCATACCGAAGGGTTAAAACCGGTTGGTTTTCTTGTGGGGTATGAACGACCTGGATCTAGTGAGGGTATTATTGAAAAAATTAAAAGAAAATTAATGAATAATTAGCCGGGGAAATTTAAAGCAACTTCTACTCTGACTTTAGTTTTGTGGTGATGTTTACCTTATTATGTAAGGTTCTGTGAACTGGGCATTTGTCTGCTATTTCCAAAATCTTCTGTTTTTGTTTCTCATCAAGGTTTCCTTCTAAGACAATTACCCTCTCAAAAATGTCAATTTTGGCGGTGTTTCTTTCGCAGTTCTCACAGTCCTCCGCGTGTGATTTATTGTGGTTTACGTGGGTTTCCACATTTTTTAGCGGCCATTTTTTGCGTTTCACATACATTTGAATGGTCATGGAAGTACAGGCAGCCAGACTTGCCGAAATAAAATCATATGGAGATGGTCCAAAATCGTCGCCCCCCATTTCTTCAGGTTCATCTGCGAGAAAATAATGTTTTCCTGCCCTAAGTTGGGTAGTAAAACCTTCTTTTCCCAGGTTTGCCACTACTTCATGTTTGGTGGCAAGTTTTTCAGGTTCGGGAATGTCCAAATATCTTGAAGCCCAGGCTGCAATCACCTCTCCTGCGTAGTTTGAATCCTTGGTTTGGGTAAGTAGATGATCTGCGCCATCGAGGGAAACAAAACTCTTTGGGTGACGGGCAGCTATATAAAGTTCTTCAGCATTTTTTATTCCCACTACATTATCCTGAGGGGAATGCAGCACCAAAAAGGCCTTATCGAGGTTCTTTACCAGCGTACTGAGGTCCTTGGTATTGAGGTCGGTTAGAAATTGTTCTTTTATGGTGAAGTTTCTGCCTCCTACATTTACTTCGGCTACTCCTTTCTCCTGAATTTCACTAATTCCAGATTTCAGCAAATGTTCTACATGTTTTGGGGAAGAAGGCGCTCCTATTGTTGCCACTGCCTCTACCGAAGGGAGCTCACTTGCTGCAAAGATAACGGCTGCCCCCCCAAGGGAATGGCCTATCAAGAGGGCAGGGGCTTTGTGTTCTTTTTCAAGAAATTTTGCAGCGGCCAGAAGGTCCTCAACATTGCCTGAAAAATTTGTATCGGAAAAATCCCCTTCACTCTCCCCTAAACCGGCAAAGTCAAAACGCAATACGCCATATCCATTTTTAGAGAGCGCGCGCGCAATGTTTTTTACAGCAAAATAATTTTTGTTGCAGGTGAAACAATGAGCGAAAAGCACAAAACTGTGGGGCTCCTGGTTCAACGGAAGTTCAAGATATCCTGAAAGTTCTATACCCTCAGAATTTTTAAAAGTTACTTTGGAATAGTTCATACTCTAATCTACAAAAAAGAATTAAAAAAAGGGAAACCAGCGGGTCCCCCTTTTTCTTTCACTAATCGAAGCAAATTATTTGTTGCTCCGGTAATTGTTCTCATCAAACTCACCCTTGTCATAAAAAGTATCATCTTCTGGGACTTCCCTTCTCCTTTTTTTGTCATAAGTCCCGCTATCGACATCCCGCTTATCAGAAAGTTCTTTATCGCTGTGGGACAATTTCTTGTCCTTATCAGTAAAGTCCCTTTTTCTTTCGGTGACTTCTTTTTCCTTATCTGTAGGGATTCTGTCCTGATCTTTTTTGGATTTGTTATCCCGGTTTGCCGTATCAGCAGTTTGGTCGCTATTGAGATCCCTGTTGTACGATTCCATTACTACGACCTCATAATCACGGTCCACATCATATCCTTGTTCCATTCTTTTGGTCTCGGCAAAAGTTTGATGATTGATCTTGTCTGTATAAACATATTTTTCATCAACATTCAACTTAGCCATACCAATTGGCAGGATAAGGTGGTTTTCCCCGTCTTTGTTCATAAACTCGTGGACACCACCTGCTTTGTTCCCGTATGGGTCGTGGTTGGCATCAATTATGGATTTATCAACCTCAATGTCGAGGTATACAACCCGTTTCTTTTCTTTGCTCACAAGGAAATTGTCTACTTTCCCTACTACCCGGTCATCTACATCTTTTACCTTCCAGCCCCGCACATCGGGATCATCGCTATCTACTTTGAAATCAGATAGCTCATGGAGGTAAAACAAATGTTTTTCACCATCGCGGTTCGTTTTGACATCTTTATTGTCTTTATCGCTACTCATAGTTTTCTGTTTTTTTGGTTTAGCTCATTTTTCTCAACACATCGGCCGCCTCACTGAAGAACTTGTTTACCTGATCCTTTTGGTTAAAGGTCTGCACAGAACCATCAATGTTGCTGGCTGCTGTTTTTGCTTCCTGCACATCACTTGAAAGCTGTGGAAATGCTTCTTCCTGCATATTTTGAAGAATATTGACCAATTGCATACCGGCATCTTTAATAGTATTGGCATGGGTCAAAGCCGTAGGATCCTGCTGGATCTTTAGTGCCTGTTGCCTTACTTTTTCCATATCTGCCGAAATATCATAATTCATGTCGTCGGCCTTTGCTTGAACAGCATTCATTAGTTCAATAAGTGCATTGTTCGTGTACTCATGGTCAATTCCCATTCGGGATTCATCAGCAACATAAGAAAGGTATCCAGCTACGGCACCAGTTTCTTCTTCCCATGAAGTATCGGCTTCTTCTTCCCAAACGGTTTCTTCTTCTATTTGTTCAGTATTTACATCTTCGATATCATCGTCATCATCGTTAGCAAACACTAAAAAATATAGGATTGCCAAAATGACCAGAACCAGAATGATCCAGGGCCAAATCGGTTTTTTCTTTTCAATTTTAATTTCTGCCATAATTTATTTTTTTTTTATAATTATTCAGTTGGATTATATGTCAACCTAATTTACTCAATATGTCCATGTTTTTTAATTAATGACGGCCTAAAGTATTGTTAATTAAGCATTAAAACTAGATGTCTCTTAGATGTTCGCCGGGTATTTTAACTAAATACCCGTCTTTTTTTCGGGAACAGCAATTCGGATTTTGAAGTCGGAAATTTTTGCAGATACTTTTTTTACCTCTCCCCGGTATTCACCATCAACTTGAAATGGAATATTTTTATCACATTCAATGTCTATTTCTGAAGCAGAAAAAATCTCCACAAAATCTTCATCAAGTTCCGCATCTTCTCGAAAGGTCTGGAGGATCTGGGGGATATTGAATTTTTTAAAGACCAGGATTTCGAACTTACCGTCATCATATTTTCCTTTCGGGTTAATGGTAGATCCCGTTCCATACCTCCTGGCATTGGCGATTCCAACCAACACTGCCTTCCGGTGCAGGGTTTTTCCTTCTTTATCGATCTTGAACTGAAATGGAAAATCGCTTTCTATAAGGGTTGGGATGGATTGGATAAGGTAGCCCAGTTTCCCGCGGATGTTTCCTTCCTCATAATTTTTAATGAGGGCAGCATTTAATCCAATATCACTAATGTGAAGGCATAATTCATGGTTGACTGTGATGGTGTCCAGGTAGATGAAATGATTTCCCAGGGCAATTTTTGTCATTTCCGGGATATCCCTTGGGATATCCAGATTTTCGGCCAGGCCGTTTGCAGATCCGGCCGGGAAAATCCCCAAGGGCACCGGGTCGTCGGTAATGATTTCGGCTATCAACTTTATTGTGCCATCGCCGCCGACAGCAAAAATACGGTTGGGCTGGTATTCCTTAATGATCTTCGTCAATTCCTCCTTGTCCCTTTCTCCTGAAGTTTTATAGATTTTCAATGTACCCTCTTGATCCTCAAGGGTCTTCGTTACGTGATCTATTATAGGTTCTTTATCTATGCCACCCGAAATTGGATTGACAACCATTAAAACCCGATGATTTGTAGTCATAATTATTGGAAATTGTTCCTAAAATTAAGTATTTTCGGAGGGAAAGGCAGTTAATATAGAGCAAATATGAGGTTGGACATCAAATTGTACCGTGGATATGTGAATGATCAGGAACTGGTAGTTTTTGGCCATGTCTTCGATTCCTGGGCACCCGATAAATATGAAATTGATAGACGGGGATATCGTCATGCAAAATCTGTTTATAAGATGTTCACCATCAGCCCTATCAAAAATGCCAAAATTACGTTGAAATTTAGGGATATGGAGGTGGTGACAAAGACGATGGACGATGGTTACTTTAGGTTTACTGTGCCTTTCAATCAATTTTTGGAGAGTGGATGGCACAAGTACAGCGTTGCATGCCAGGTGAACGGAAAAGGAATAGTTGAGCAGGGAGAGCTTTTAAAACCGTTCAAAAGCCAACTTGGGATTATTTCAGACATTGATGATACTTTTCTCATTTCCCACACTGCTAACTTTTTTAAAAAGCTCTACGTTATCCTTACCAAAAATCTCGATAACCGAAAGGTGTTTGATGATGTTGTCCCGCATTACCAGGCTTTGAGCCGGGCAGGCCAGGAGGAGGGAAAATTCAATTCCTTTTTTTATGTTTCCAGCAGTGAATGGAACTTGTACGAATTTATACTTCAGTTTGCACGGATGCACAATCTTCCAAAAGCCATTATTAAATTGAAAAGTATAAAAACAGGCCTGGCAGATTTTCTTTTTACCGGAAGGGGCGGGCACGATCACAAGTTCATAAAGATAAAAGATATTATTTCGTTTTACCCGCAACTTGAATACGTATTGCTGGGGGATGATTCCCAACAGGATCCGCATCTTTATGAAAGGATAGTCAAAATGTTTCCGAAGAACATTAAAGCGGTTTACATTAGGCAGACCAGGAAACATCAGAAAAAAAAGACCAGAGCTGTACTGGAAAATTTAGAAGACCTGGGAGTGGCAACCTGCTACTTTAAAGACAGCGATAAAGCCATTGCACATTCAGAAAAAATAGGGATCGTTTGATTCCATATTTTGGCTTTTTTCTGAAGAGATGAAGCTTGAAGGCCTAAAAAGTTTCTGAAGGGAAAACCACCACACTTTCGTTACCATTGGTGCCCACGGCAGAAACCCCGAATAAGTAGTTGTCTATTACAATTCCTTCCAGAGAAAAATTATCAACATTCCCAACAAATCGGGAATGCTCCCATTGTGGTGCCGTGGTATCGCGCCAGTAAATTTTGTAGCCTGTGACATCATCTCTGCCTACTTTCTCCCATTTCAGTTTGGCCGAAGGTTCCACGATCCCGCCAATAGCAACATTTTTTGGTGCTGGTGGCGCCCATGCAAGGCTGGCCATGTTAATGGCATTAACGGCCGTGAGTTTTCCGGCATAATCAAAGTTCACATGCTCAATCACGTCCCCATATTCAATTCCATCTTCAGTACGAATGTCCTGGTGCTGCTGAGTGTAGTTTTCGTGGGCTTCCATTATGCGGATCCCGGGAAAGCCAAGGTCGTTGAAAGGCCGGTGATGTCCCCCGCGACCGAAGCGGTCTAAACGATAGACCAACATTGGGTTCATTTCGGGCATATAAGTTTTGGTGGTATTATGGACGTACCTGGCGAGTTGTCGGGAAATCCCGTCAACTTCACCGCCATAGAACCGCCTCATAGCCCGCTCCCTGTCAGTCTCTGTCGGCGGTACAGGTTCAGAGAAAATCCTGAAAGTTCTGTTGTCGATGACGCCATCCACACCTTCAATGTTGCCAATCATGTCGTTGTTCAAAACCCCGATTATTTCCCATCCCTGTTCTTTAGCCATTTGGGCAAAACCCCGGCCTCCAAAAAGGCCTTGCTCTTCCCCTGATAGTCCCAAATAAACAATGCTGCTATCAAATTCATATTTTGACAACACTCGTGCAGCTTCCATCACTCCCGCCATACCACTGGCATTGTCGTTTGCCCCCGGTGCATCACTCATGAAATCCATTGTATTACTGGCACGGGAATCAATATCTCCACTCATAATAATATACCGGTTTGGATATTTTTTACCTTTTTGGACAGCCACCACGTTCACGACCCATGCATCTTTGGGAACACGGGAATTCCCTTCTTTGGTCACAAAATCTTTCTGGTAAAAAACATCCAGGCAGCCATTACAATCTTTGGAAATATCCTCAAAATCTGATTTGATAAACCTTCTGGCTGCACCAATGCCCCGGGTGTTGGATACAGTGTCACTAAAAGTGTTTCGGGTTCCGAAACCAGCCAACGTTCGAATGTCTGCCTCGATGCTATCGGCTGAAACAGCTTCAATGATGTCATACATCCGAAGGTCAACCTGTGGCGGTGCCTGTTGCTGGGAATAGAGGCTTAGGGTAGAAAAAAGAAAGGTGGCAAAAATGGCATTTTTGAGCATGATTTATTTGGATTTCTTTTGGATAGGCAAAATACTAAATTGAGCCCAACAAAAAAAGCTGCCCTTTCGAGCAGCTTTTGTATATTCTTATTGTACTGGTTTAATAAATGATTTTATCGTCACCATCCAATTTTTTTTCCAATTCTTTTGATTTGGTACGGACTTTAGATTTGACAGATTCATACCTGTTGGAAAGGTCATTGCTCAAATCATTGAACCGGTTTTTGGTGCCACTTACATATTCATTGCTTTTGTCAGCAATTCTTTTACGGGTTTCGGTTCCTTTTTTAGGTGCAAAAAGCATCCCTACTGCAGCACCGGCAGCAGCCCCTGAAAGAATTCCTAATAATATTTTACCTGCTTTCATTTCTTGTTTTTTAATTGTTAATTTACGTTTTCGGTTCTAATTGCGAAGATACTTCAAATTCGACTTTTCGCTAGATCTTCCAAGTTAAGTTTGATTTAAAATTTTCCTTAAATTGGCTGGTTTTTAACAAATAATCAGTTGATTTCCAATTTTCAACCCCGCTAGTGGGTGAGTTCAATAAATTCCGAAAGCAGTCTGCGAACTTTGTCTGTGGTTTTGAGATAGTATTTAGCTGCCGTTTTATTCATTCCCACCTTCACTGTGGTAGTTTGTTCGGGCAATTCGGTGAAAAGGAATTCATCGGTCCAGTCATCCCCGGCGGCAAAAATGAAATCATACTTTTCTGTCAAAAGTTTATTGGCGGCTTTGCCTTTATTGATCCCGCTGTTTTTTATTTCCAGTACTTTATGCCCTTGCTGCACATTTAAGCCATGGTTGGAAATCATATCCCGCAGGACTGCAGAAAGTTCATTGGCCCTTACTTCTCCTAATTCGGGTCCTGCCTTTCGGTAATGCCATGCAAGGGAGTAATTTTTTTCCTCGATAAAAGTTCCGGGAGTACGATCAACAAAAGTTTCTAGTACGGGGCGTACCGTTTTCATCCAGCTGTTGTTCATGTTTTCTGTCAATTTCCAGTCTTTATGGACATTTCGTACCCAAACCCCATGTTCCGCTATGAGTTCAACAGGAACATCCTTCCACCAGGAACCTATGGTTTCTTTATCCCTGCCGCTTATTATTACCACGCGGGTATTTTCCTGCTCTCCAAGCCTTTTGATTAAATTAATTAGTTCTTGATCTGGTGGAGCATCTTCGGGTTTCTCTTCGAAACTTCTTAGGGTACCGTCGTAATCCAGGAACAGGACACGGCGCTGTGCGGCACTATACCTGTCAAAAAGGTCTTTTTTGATGTTCGGTGTCAACTCAATTGCTTTGAAGGCCTTTCTGGTTTTTTTGGTATCTTTCAAGCTCTTCATAAAGTCCTTGGCCCACTTTTCAACATTGTAGCGTTTCAGTCTTTTCTGAAGGATCTTGTTTCGTCTTACTTGCTCCTGTTTGGGCATTTCCAGGGCTTGTTTGAGGGTATCCACAATTTGTTCAAAATTGTTGGGATTTATGATAAGAGCTTCATTAAGCTCATGTGCGGCTCCGGCCATTTCACTAAGGATGAGTACTCCGGTATTATCTGTGCGGGTGGCTATATATTCTTTGGCCACCAGGTTCATACCATCGCGGGTGGGGGTAATCATAGCCACTTCACTTGAGCAGTAGAGATCTATCAGGTTTTCAAACGGCATGGAGCGGTAGAAATACCAGATAGGTGTCCAATTCACTGTAGCAAATTGCCCGTTGATTCGGCCTACCAATTCATCGACTTCTTTCTTCAAGAGCTGGTATTGCGGCACATTTGTCCTGGAGGGAACGGCCAACATGATCAACCGTACTTTCTCCTTATATTCGGGATATTTTTCGAGAAAATAACCGAAAGCCCGTATCCTGTTGGCAATCCCTTTTGTGTAATCCAGCCTGTCTATTGAAAGGATTAATTTGGTATTCCTTGTGACGTATTTGTGGTAGTCCAGTTTCTTCTGAACATCTGTATTTTCACTTCGTGGCTGATTTTGGTGTTCTTTTGCAGCCTTTCTGAACTTCTTGTAATCAATCCCCATGGGAAAGGAATCGGTTCGTATGATCCTGTCACCAATATTGACGCTGTTAAAGTCGATGTCATGGCGCAAGATGCGGTTGACCGATCTCAAAAAGTGCCTTTCGTAATCATAGGTGTGGAAGCCAATGAGATCTGCACCCAACATTCCCTTCAGGATCTCTTCCCTCCAGGGCAATGTCCTAAACACTTCGGAAGATGGAAAAGGAATATGGTTGAAAAACCCAATGGTGACGTTTGGTTTCTTTTGCCGGATAAGGTCTGGCAGTAGCAGGAGTTGGTAGTCATGTACCCACACGGTATCACCATCATTAAGTCTTGCAACAACCACTTCGGCATATTTTTCATTTACGGTCTTATATGCTTCCCAATGATCGGGTTGAAATTCGGTGTATTCCATGAAATAATGGAAAAGTGGCCAAATCGTTCTATTACTGAAGCCGTAGTAGAATTTTTCAATTTCTTCGGTAGTGAGCGAAACGGGAACACAGCCTTCATTCGCTGCTTTTTCTACCACCGCATCAGCCATTTCTTCGGGAATTTCTTCCGCAGCAAGTCCAGTCCAGCCAATCCATATGCTATCCCCTTCCTCGTGGAAACTTTTTAGTCCGGTAGCGAGTCCTCCGACGCTCGGGGTAACTTCTAATTTTTTGTCAGAAATATTTATTTGTAAGGGTAGGCGATTAGAAATAATTATTGTTTTGCCCATAATAATTTTTAAGCAGGTTTTATCAAATACATTTTCCTTAAATTTCCGAAATTTTTAAAGAACGCGTGCACGATTTTAAAGAACTTTAAGACTATATGAACACATTAGATTACGGATTAATAGGTAATTGTAAAAGCGCAGCCCTGGTTTCAAAAAAAGGCTCCCTGGACTGGTGTTGTTTGCCAGATTTTAATTCGGCTTCGGTCTTCGCAAAACTTTTGGACGAGAAAAAGGGTGGCAACTTTTCTTTTGAAGTAGGTGAAAATTACAGCACATCCCAAAAATACCTTTGGCAGACAAATATTTTATGTACCACCTTTTCTGACGGGGAAAATGCCTTTCAGGTAATTGATTTTATGCCGCGTTACAGGGAGGATAATGGATCTTTTTATACCCCACCAGATGTGGTGAGGTTTGTTTACCTTTTACAGGGGACACCAGCTTTTAAGGTGAATTATGAGCCCAGGTTAAACTATGCAAAAGAAAAAACCTATACAGAGAACCACCGCGATTACCTAAAAAGCTTTACAAGAGAAGGGAAGTACGATTCCCTTTTCCTATATACAAGTTTTGATCTTGACCAGGTTTTGAATGGGGAGGAAATTACTCTTACTCAAAACGCATATTTTTTAGTGGGTTACCATGAAAAGCTACGGAAACAAAGTTTGGAAAGAGCTTATTTGAAGTTTCAGCGTACCAAAACCTATTGGATGAACTGGAGTGAAGGAACCACCAATTTCCTGAACTACAACAAGGAAATTGGCCGAAGTGCTTTGGTGCTGAAGGCAATGAGCTTCCAAAAAACTGGGGCAGTCCTTGCGGCCGTGACCACCTCCCTTCCAGAAACTATTGGAAAGGTTCGAAACTGGGACTACCGTTTTTGCTGGATCCGCGATGCATCTATGGTCATCAAGGTCATGGCAGACCTTGGTCACAGAGAATCTGCCCAGAAATTTTTACAGTTTGTAATCGATCTTATTCCAGATAAAGATGAGAAGTTACAAATCATGTACGGCATCAACGGTGAGAAAAAACTTACCGAGCATATTCTCACGCACCTGGACGGGTACGAGGGTTCCAAACCTGTGAGAATAGGGAATGCAGCTTATGTTCAAAAGCAAAATGACATCTATGGGATTTTGATGGAAGTGATTTCCCAGCAGTTCCTGCAATTTGAGACAACTTTGGAGAACAGCGAAGAATTGTGGACGATTGTACGGGGGATTGTGAGGATCGTGGAGGAACATTGGAAGGAGCCAGATAAAGGCATCTGGGAATTCAGGACGGAGGAGCGGCATTTTACTTTTTCCAAGCTTTTGTGCTGGGTGGCAGTGGACCGGGCGGTGAAAATTGGGGAAATCCTTCGGAACGGGATCAAGGCAGAAGAATGGACAAACCTGCGCCAGGAGATCTATGATGATATCTACGAAAATGGGTGGAATGAAGAAATGCAGGCTTACACACAGTACTACGGGTCGAAAGACATGGATGCTTCCACGTTGTTAATGGAAACCTATGGGTTTATAAAAGCCAAAGATCCCAGGTTTATTAGTACCGTCAAAGCGACAGAAAAGGAACTTTGCTATAACGGACTTATGTACCGGTACAAAAACAAAGACGATTTTGGGAAGCCCACTTCTTCTTTTACCATTTGTACGTTCTGGTTTATCAATAGTTTGTATAAAATAGGAGAACGCGAAAAAGCCGTAAAAATGTTCGATCAATTGCTTTCTTACAGCAACCATTTAGGCTTGTTTAGTGAAGACATTGATTTTGAAACAAAACGTTTGTTGGGGAATTTCCCGCAGGCCTATTCACACCTGGCGCTTATTGAAACCGCTATGAATTTCTCCCACGGCACTACTTCTGAAGAGCGCCTGCAGTCCCTTCTTCAGCGGCACGATCTTTAATATCTTTAATTTCCACCCGGGAACGCGGAAGACTCTCAGGGTAATTCTGTTGAATAAACTTCAGAAGGTGCTCTCTGATATAAACCCGAAGGTCCCAGGCGATGGATGCGTTGTGGGCACTCATAAGTGCACGTAGCTCCATAGTTTTTTCGGTGAGGTCGGTAACCTGGATTACGTTCACTTTTTTGTCCCATAGGTTTGTGGAATTTAGGAGGCGCGTAAATTCTTCCCGCAGTTCATCTACCGGCAGGCCATAATCAGTGTAAATGTAAACCGTTCCCAAAATATCCGAAGAATTTCGGGTCCAGTTCTGGAAAGGCGTTTCAATGAAATAAGTAGTAGGCAGGACCATCCTGCGTTGGTCCCAAATTTTCACCACTACATAGGTGAGTTTAATCTCTTCTATCCTTCCCCATTCCCCTTCCACGATCACCACATCATCGATACGTATTGGTTGTGCAATAGCAATTTGTATCCCGGCAAAGATGGTCCCGAAAACCTTTTGTGCCGAAATCCCCAGAACAATTCCTACAATCCCGGCAGAAGTAAGAATACTTACCCCCACTTCTTTGATCTCGTCAAATGTTAACAGAGCGATCCCCACGGCAAACAGCACTACAATAAAGATGGCGATGCGTTCAATAATGTTGAATTGGGTATAAAATTTCCTTGCCCTTAAGTTGTTATTGATGGTTACATCAAATTGTTTCAAAAACTGGTTTTTTCCTATCCGTATCCCCAGGACTATAAACCATGTAAAACTGAAAATGAGAATTAGGGTACGGGCGTGTTGAAAAAGATTTACATAATATTCATCTGTGATTATTTCCCTGTTTATAAGTCCGGCCTGGATGGCTATTGCAATAAAAAGTGAAATTAGGGGTACTTTTAATCTGCTGGCAATATTGTGGGGAAGGATGTTCCTTGGATCTTTTCCCAGTCTTTTCAGCAAAAAATGGAGGAGGAGGTATCCCACCACCATAAGAACAACAATAATAACAAGGATATTTCGAGTAGTTGAATCCATAGAAAATGTTTTACATTTTTGGCCTTTTTGGAAGCTAAAGAATGATTCCTACATTTTCTGTTAAAGAAATAAGAAAAAACAAAGGCCATCTTTGCAGATGGCCATGAACAGATTTAATAGATGCAAATTAATTTTAAAAACAATACCTGTTTTCTTCTATGACTTTTTCGGCTATAGTGTTCCTTAGTTGAACCACATTCGGGTGGTTATCATATTTGGTGAAACGTTTCAAGCCCATTAGCATCATTCGTTGCTCGTCCCCTTCGGCAAAAGAAACAATTCCTTCTTTGGCTTTGGTGTTGATAATATCAACTGCATGATAAAGGTAGAGCTTCGCCATGGCGATTTGCTCTTTTTGGCTGTCTTCCCCAAATCTTTTTGCATTTTTTTCTGACCTTAGAAGCGCAGATTCTGCCATGTAGATCTCAATCAGGATATCAGCTGAGGCTAATAATAGCTGTTGGTGCTCTTCCAGTTCGGGTCCAAATTTTTGAACGGCACTTCCGGCAACCATTAGAAAAACCTTTTTTAGTTTCTTAATCATTTCTTTTTCTTCCGCGAAGAGTTCAGAATAATCGGGTTTTTCAAAGGAAGGAATACCGGTTAGCTCTTCCCCAACTTTGGTTGCGGGGCCTAAAAAGTCAATATGACCTTTCATGGCTTTTTTGACCAACATTCCTACACTAAGCATGCGATTGATTTCATTGGTCCCTTCATAGATCCTGGTAATCCTGGCGTCTCTCCAGGCTGATTCCATGGGGGCGTCTGCGGAAAAGCCCATTCCTCCAAAGATTTGAATTCCTTCATCTGTGCAATTCTGAAGGTCTTCAGAAACCGCCACTTTTAAAACAGAACATTCAATGGCATATTCTTCTACGCCTTTTAGCTCGGCCTCTTGGGGTGATGCCCCCGATTCGTGGCGAATGGAAATACGATCTTCAATATCCTTTGCAGCACGATAGGAAGCAGATTCCCCGGCATAGGTTGAAGTAGCCATTTCGGCTATTTTGGATTTAATGGCACCAAACTGGGCAATCGGCGTTTTGAACTGTACACGGTCATTCGCATATTTTACAGAGGTGGTAATTGATCTTCTTTGCGCATCAAGACAGGCACCAGCCAATTTAATTCGACCCACGTTTAGGGCGTTCATGGCAATTTTGAAACCACTTCCCCTTTCAGAAAGCATGTTTCCCACAGGTACTTTTGTCTCATTAAAGAAAACCTGCCGCGTAGAGGAGGAGTGGATACCTAGTTTCTTCTCTTCTGCGCCCATGGAAATTCCGTTCTCGGGATCATTTTCCACAATAAACCCGGTGATGTTTTTGTCATCTTCAATTCTGGCGAAAACAATCATCAAATCACAAAAACCGGCATTGGAAATCCACATTTTTTGACCGGTGATGTTGTAATACTTGCCGTCTTCAGAAAGTACTGCTTTGGTCTTTCCTGAATTTGCGTCACTTCCTGCTCCAGGTTCTGTTAAAGCATAAGCCCCAAACCATTCGCCGGTTGCCAGCTTCGGAACATATTTTTTCTTTTGTTCTTCATTTCCGTAAAGGGTGATAGGTAAAGTCCCAATCCCTGAATGCGCGCCAAAGGCTGTCGAAAATGATCCTGTAGCTCCCGAGATATAATCTACCACAAGCATGGTAGTTACAATTCCCATTCCCAGGCCGTCATACTCTTCGGGAACTGAGACACCCAAAAAGCCCATTTCGCCGGCTTTTTTCATAAGCTCTTCCGTAAGCTCATAATTTTTCTTTTCGAATTCTTCTCTTTTAGGCATGATCTCCCGATCCACAAATTCTTTTACGGAATCGCGCATCATTTTTTGTTCATCACTGAAATCTTCAGGTGTAAAAACATCCTCTGCCTTAGTTTCCTTTACAAGGAACTGCCCCCCACGCAGGAGGTCTTTTTTGTTGCTATCTGTTTGTGTGCTCATTTTATGTAGTGTTTTTTATTTAAAACTGGTCATTAGAAACTAGAATAAAGAACCAAGAGTCAAGACTTTTTATCCAGACCGTCAATAAATCCGGAGATCATTTTCTGTAGTTCCTGGACCTTTGTTTCTAATTCCTGAAATTTATTTCATTAATATAATTTTCGTTGTAAGCAACTATTAGTTGCGTTTCCCATTCAAAAGCTGAACCTAAGCTGTTGTCCAAAAACTGAGAAAAATGTTTATCAGTTTTTTTGCTCGTTCCTTCTGCAATGTTTGAAGGAATAGAGACCGCACACCTAATAAGTTGCGTAACCAGATTAAATTTTTCTATGTTAGGGAAAGTCCTCACCATTTTATATGTATCCTGGACCAGGTTCATTCCTTCTTTCCAGATCTTCATCCTTTTAAAATTGTGCCTTCCCATTTTTAGTCTTGTCTCTTGACTCTTGAATCTTTTTAAAACCTTGAACCTATGAGAGGAACTCGAAAACACCGGCTGCTCCCTGTCCTGTTCCTACGCACATGGTGACCATACCGTATTTGTTCTGTAAATTTCGTTTTCTCATTTCATCCAGTAACTGAACGGTTAATTTTCCTCCGGTACAACCCAGTGGGTGCCCCATTGAAATAGCACCGCCGTTAGGATTCATCCTGTCCATATCAAGACCTAATTCCCGTATTACCGCCAGAGATTGGGATGCGAATGCTTCATTTAGTTCTATAAGCTCAAGATCGTTTATGGAAATTCCCGCCTGTTTAACGGCTTTTGGAATGGCATGAACCGGCCCTATTCCCATGATCCTTGGCTCAACTCCAACTGCCGAATAACTGACAAGTCTCGCTATAGGCTCGAGTTTCAATTCTTTCACCATTTCTTCGCTCATTACCATGACAAAAGCAGCACCGTCACTCATTTGAGAAGAATTCCCGGCTGTTACGCTTCCGCCTTCTTCAAATACCGGGCGCAGTTTTGCCAGTACCTCTTTCGAAGTATCTGCACGTGGGCCTTCATCCTTATTGACGGTATAAGATTTAGTTTGTTTCTTTCCGTTCTCATCGACATAGGTTTGATCTATCGTGATGGGCACGATCTGGTCCTGAAAACGATCTTCCTTTTGAGCTTTTAATGCTTTTTGATGAGAATTGAAGGCGAATTCATCCTGATCCTCTCGGGAAACATTGTATTTTTTAGCAACTGCTTCCGCAGTTAATCCCATTCCCCAGTAATAATCTTCTTTTCCGGCTTTAGCCAGTTTGTAATTGGGTACTGGTTTATAGCCTCCCATGGGGATATAGCTCATACTTTCTGCACCACCGGCGATAATACAGTTCGCCATTCCGTTTTGGATCTTGGCGGTTGCAATAGCGATGGTCTCTAATCCTGAAGCGCAGTAACGGTTCACGGTCATCCCGGGAACATCTTCAATTTTAAGCCCCATTAGGGAAATAAAACGTCCCACGTTAAGCCCTTGTTCGGCTTCGGGCATCGCGTTCCCCACGATCACGTCATCAATGCGTTTTTTATCAAATTCGGGCAGCTTATCCATCATAAACTGGATGGTTTCTGCCGCTAATTCATCTGGCCTTTTAAATCTAAATACCCCCCGTGGTGCTTTTCCCACTGCAGTTCGGTATCCTTTTACGATGTAAGCTGTTTTATTCATTGTATTTTGTATTTTGTATAATGTATATTGTCTTCTTTTTTAATTACAATGTAGATTGCAGTTTAATGATCATGTTCTGAATATGATGAACTTCTTTTTCGAGGTATTCATAATCCTGTTCCGGAATAAACTGAAGATTTCTGCATATGATCAATTGAGTTTCAAATTCAAATGCGGATCCTAACGCGACTCCAAGAAAATTAGCAAAGTCCTTATTGGTTTTACGTCCACAACCTTCAGCAATGTTAGAAGGAATAGAGACTGCAGATCTCCTGATTTGTGAAGTTAGACCATACAATTCCTCTTTTGGAAAAGCAGCGCTTTTTAGATAGGTTTCTGTTACCAGATCAATTGCTTTTTGCCAAACCTTTAATTCTTTGAAATAGTTCATATTCCTTCTCAGTTTTACAGTATACAATCTACATTATACACTATACGATTAGTTTCTAAGCGGTTTCCCTTTCTGCAACATATGCTGCAATCTCTCCAGCGTCTTCCTTTCTCCTGTAAGAGATAAAAATGCTTCTCTTTCTAAATCAAGTAGGTATTGTTCGCTCACATAAGAATTTTCAGAAAGATCTCCTCCGGCCATTACATAGGCTAGTTTATTGGCGATCTTCTTGTCGTGTTCGCTGATGTATTTTCCGGCGAACATTTGGTCGGTTCCTACATAGAAAGCACCAAGTGCTTGTTTACCCAATACCTTAATATCCGTTCTCATGATAGGTTTAGTATATCCATTCTCTGCCATAAGCAGTGCGTGTTTTTTAGCTATTGCCAATTGTCTATCAGGGTTTATGACTACAATGTCTTTACCTTTCTGAAGGATATTAAGATCAAAAGCTTCATAGGCTGAGGTTGATACCTTTGCCATACCAATGGTGAGGAAATGTTCGCGAAGGCGGTTCAATTCCACATCACCTTTCTGGAAAGTATCAGATGCCCTTACCGTCATTTCCTTTGATCCTCCTCCGCCGGGAATCACTCCCACGCCAAATTCTACAAGTCCAATATAAGTTTCGGCTGCGGCTACAACTTTATCTGCGTGCAGGGAAAGTTCACAACCACCTCCAAGGGTCATGGCGTGTGGCGCCGCGACTGTTGGAATAGAAGAGTATCGCATTCTCATCATAGTGTCCTGGAAGTATTTCACAGCCATGTTTAGCTCGTCATATTCCTGTTCCACCGCCATCATAAAGATCATCCCTATGTTGGCGCCTACAGAGAAATTCTTTCCGCTGTTGGCTACCACCAATCCCTGGTACTCTTTTTCGGCAAGGTCAATGGCTTTATTGAGTCCGTCGAGGACATCGCCGCCAATGGCGTTCATCTTACTTCTAAATTCCACATTCAGGATTCCGTCCCCAAGATCTTCAACTACAACTCCGCTGTTTTTGAAAACTTCTTTGCTTTCGCGGATGTTATCGAGAATGATAAAAGCATCCTGACCCGGAACTTTTACATATTCCTTCTTCGGAATATCATAATAATAGGTGTTTCCTTCTTTTACAGAATAAAAGCTCTTTTTGCCATTTTTGAGCATTTCTTTCACCCAGGCTGCAGGCTCTTTACCTTCAGCTTTCATAATCTCGATGCCTTTTTCAACGCCTATGGCATCCCAAATTTGGAATGGTCCATGTTCCCAGCCGTAGCCGGCTTTCATGGCATCATCTATTTTGTAAAGCTCATCTGTGATCTCCGGAATTCTGTTTGAAGAATAAGCAAAAATGGCTGCGAAGTTCTTTCTGTAGAATTCTCCTGCCTTGTCCTTACCATTAACAAGTACCTCAAAACGATCTTCAACTTTATCAATCGTTTTCGTTTGTTCAAGAGTGGCAAAAGAAGCCTTTTTCTGAGGCCTGTATTCCAGGGTCTTTAGATCCAGAGAGTGAATTTCGCTGGAGCCATCATCTTTTTTCAGTTTTTTGTAAAATCCTTGTCCGCTTTTGCTTCCAAACCATTCGTTTTCGACCATCGTGTTGATATAGTCGGGCATGGCGAATAGATCGTGTTCCTCATCTGTAGGTACTCCTTTGTGCAAACCTTCGGCAACATGTTTAAGAGTATCCAGCCCAACAAGATCTACCGTGCGAAAAGTGGCAGATTTCTGCCTTCCTATGACAGGACCAGTAAGTTTATCAACTTCCTCTACCGTAAGATCCATTTCCCTTACCATGTGGAAAAGGCTCATGATGCTATAGGTTCCAATCCTGTTTCCGATAAATGCCGGAGTATCTTTTGCAACCACAGAGGTTTTTCCGAGGAATTTCTCACCGTATTCGTTAAGGAATTCCAGTACCTCTACGGAAGTGTCCGGTCCCGGAATAATCTCGAATAACCTTAAATAACGTGGCGGATTGAAAAAGTGTGTTCCGCAGAAATGTTTTTTGAAGTCGTCACTTCGGCCTTCATTCATTTGCTGAATCGGTATTCCTGAAGTATTAGTGGTGATCAAAGTTCCTTTTTTCCGGTGTTTTTCCAGGTTGTCAAAAACCTGCTTTTTGATGTTCAGTCTTTCGACTACTACCTCAATGATCCAGTCTACCTCAGAAACTTTCGAAATATCATCTTGCAGGTTTCCGGTTTCAATTCGGTTAGCGAAATCCTTGTGATAAATAGGGGAAGGCTTTGATTTTAATGCAGATTGTAAGGAGTCGTTGACAATCCTGTTTCTCACTACTTTATCATCAAGGCTAAGGCCTTTCTTCTTTTCCTTATCAGATAATTCGCGAGGGACAATGTCTAGCAGTAGCACTTCCACGCCAATGTTGGCGAAGTGGCATGCAATACCGCTGCCCATAATTCCAGAGCCAATTACTGCAACTTTTTTAATTCTTCGTTTCATGTTGTTTACTATTTGGTGATCACAATTTGAACCTGATTATTTATTCTTTGTATATTTTCTTGGAGGAAATAAGCTCCATGATTTTTTCGGCAACTTCAGTAAATTTCTGAAGATCCTCTTTGGGAATTTCCTTCTTCACGGCTTCATCAAAAGTTAGTACTACTTTTTTTGAGTATTCCCTCATATCCTTTCCAAAATCTGTCAGGGAAATGAGAACGCTTCGTCCGTCAACCGGGTTTTTTCTACGGGAGATCAACCCTTTTTCTTCCATCGTCTTAAGCGTCCTGGAAAGGCTGGTGGCTTCCATTCCCATTTGGGGTCCCAGAGAAGTGGAGGGAGTGCCTTCTTCGGGATCAATATTCAACAGGACAAAGCCTGTAGCCATCGTGCTTCCCTCTTTGCTGGCTTCTTCATTGTACATTTTAGCGATTGAAATCCAGGTCGCCCTAAGGACGTAATCAATGGTTTTTTCCTTCATAGAATTTCAAAGTTAAGAAAAAAATACTATGCGCGCATAGTAAAAAAGCACAATAATTTCAGAATATTATTTTTAAGAAATACAAAAAGAGCGGTCCAATATTGGCCGCTCTTCATAAAATTGGGAAAGATTCTAAATTATTGGGTCATCAAGGATGTAAATCCTGCACCTTCCAGGCTGAATTCTTCCTGTCCATTTTGAACCTGTATAGTTTTAATTTTTTGAAAAAATTTGAAGTAAAGATTATTAACCAATCTGGCTTCAATTTATTTACCTAAAGATTTTCTTTTCCTGGAGTTATCAAAAGACCTCCTGTGGAAGACATGGAAAAAAATATGGTGGTTTTCACCCTCCATTTCTACTTACATAGTTCTTGAGATCGTCCCAGTTATTTTCTCACGTCTCTTCATATTCTTCTTGGACCATACCTCAAAAATTATTTAATTGGAAATCCCCCGAACAAGGGAAATCGTGTAGCTGTAGCTATACCGGTCATCCTCAAGTCTGTAGTCTTCGTGGGGGTATTGCCCCCAACTATTAAGTCCTCCTAAACCACGTTGTTTGAGATCCACATGTAAAAACACTTTATCTTCAACAGTTAACTCTGTCGGGTGCTTCTGGTCTTTGGATCTTCCTGGGTCAATTTCTTCTGTGGAGACATTTAAAGCACTGAAACCTATTGGTTGTTCTCCTTCAATTTGAATTCCTTTTCCCTGATTATCTGTTAATTTTAACCATCTAACATCTGTTTTATAACCGGATTCCTGTGGACGAATGTAAGTCCACGTAAACTGATTTTCGACCTTGTCTTCATATGCTCCAATAAATGCGGACATTTTTCTATCAGAATAATTTTCCCATGGTCCACGGCCGTAGTAAGAAAGGTTTTCGTAATCTCCTGGTAAAATTAGTCTCATTCCAAACCTTGGAAGTTCTGGCAGATCTTTTCCGGTCATGTCTATACTCGCTGTAACCTTGACGTCACCATCATTTTTAATCAGGTACTCAACAGTGTAAGGGACATCTACTTCAGCTAATTGATAAGTAACAGTTACGGGCAGCCCTTCTACTGACTTCTTACCTACTTTAACATCTTTTACGGTAGGTTCATTATTTGTTGCACTTTTCCATGCCGCCAGATTCACCGGCATTCTGTTACCGAAATCATTATCGGTAGGGGCGCGCCAGAAGTAAGGTTCCGGGAAAGTAGAAATCACTTCAGAACCGGCATTTTTAAAGTTGTATTTCTGAATTTTACCTGTCTTAAGATCTATTGCTCCTGAAATTTCGTAGGTATTAAAAGTCAGTGTATTGTTTTGAATCGAATGCTGAAGTTGTCCTTCGGAAGTGCTATCGTTTTCAGAAGCAAAATAACTATTATTGCCAATTGGGTATTGAGCCCTTGCAACTTCATGTCCTGCAGGTATAAGATCTGTAGCCTCTTTAGTACGGGCATAGACATTCAGGAAATATTCTGCATCCTGAAGTTGAGGCAGATTAAGATTGACATTTTGCTCCTTATGTGGTGCTGCCGAAACCTTAAATGAACCTTTTTCAACTATTTCCCCATCTGCAATTAATTGCCATTGAAAATCATACTTATCCAGATTAGTAAAATTATATTGATTTTTTACAGTTAATTTGTTCTGTTCCTCCAGATCAAATTTGATGAACTGATGCACCATTTTCACTTCCTTTAGAGATGGATGTGGTACTCTGTCTGCTGTAACTAACCCATTAGCATTAAAGTTTCCATCATGTTGCAGGTCATGGCCTCCCAGGTCTCCTCCATAGGCGAAAAATTCTCTTCCATCCTCAGTTTCAGTTCGTAGTCCCTGGTCTACCCAATCCCAGATAAAACCTCCCTGCATATGTGGGCTACTGTTTATAATATCCCAGTACTCCTGGAAATTACCACTACTGTTTCCCATAGCGTGAGAATATTCACACATGATGTATGGTCTCTCTACGTCATCTCGCTCAGCATATTCTCTCATACTTTCAAGGCCGGGATACATGGGAGCCACAACATCAGTGTTCCGGTTTGGTCCTGCTTGTTCAAACATCACGAATCTGGTAGTGTCTCTTTCTTTAATCCAGTCATAACCTTCATAAAAAACAGGTCCGTTTCCGCTCTCATTTCCTAAGGACCAAAGAATGATTGATGTGTGGTTTTTATTATATTCTAACATTCTTTTCATTCGATCGAGATGTGCAGGAGCCCATTCTTCAAGATAAGCAGGGTGTTTGGATTTGTCAAAATTGCCCTGCCATTCGGCACCCATTGCATGCGTCTCAATGTTGGCTTCATCAACAATGTAAAAGCCGTATTCGTCTGCTAAATCATATATGTACTGCCCGTGTGGATAATGGCTCATCCTGATAGCATTGATATTATTTTGTGCCATTAATTCCAGGTCTCTTATAGCCATTTCTTTGTTAGGAACATGTCCGAGATCCGGATGATGTTCGTGCAGGTTGACTCCTTTTACAGTTAAAGGCTCTCCATTTATCATTAATTGAGCGTTTTTAATTTCGACACTCCTAAAGCCTGTTCTTCCAGAGGTGACAGCAAGATTATTTCCTCTTCTGTCGGTAAGTTTTAAAATATATCTGTACAGGTAGGGCTTTTCTCCGCTCCATTTCTCCACATTCGGAATAGTTTTCTGGAAAATTTGATTCCTATCAAGATCCCGAATACTTCTTTCTTCACTGTAAACAATCTTTCCCTGCGCATCCAGCAACTTTACAGAAAGACTGGGTCTTCTTATTCTTTTTCCGTCGAATTGTCGAAGGTCGACTTCTACATTTAAAAGACCATTTTTGTATTGCTCATCTAATTCGCTGGTTAAAAAATAATCCCAGATAGTTGTTTTGGACATTGCCTGTAAGAAGATATCGCGTTCAAGACCACTCAATCTCCAGAAATCCTGATCTTCCAGATAGCTTCCGTCGTGCCAGCGGGTGACCTGCACAGCCAAAACATTTTCCCCTTTTTTAAGAAAATCGGTGATATTAAATTCTGCCGGGGTTTTGGCTGCTTTTGTCATACCCACTTCCTGGCCGTTCAGGAATACCTGAGCATAACCAGATATGGATCCAAAATGTAGAATAACCTCCTTATCGTTCCAGTCGGCTGGAACGGTAAATGTTCTTCTATAGCTGGCCACTGGATTATAATCTCCGTCTATGTAAGGGGGATTTTTTGGATGAGGGTAGGTGACATTTGTATAAATAGGAATATCATAGCCTTCAAGCTCCCAATTCGAGGGAACAGAAATGTCGTTCCAACTATTGTCGTCAAAATCTATCTTGTAAAAATTATCAGGTTTTTGAGAAGGATGTTTTACAATGTCAAATTTCCAGGTTCCATTTAGGTCTTTGTAGAAACTTGATCTCTTTGAATCACTCTCCATGGCTCTGCTTTCACTTTTATAAAGAATAAAATAGCTCCGACCATCTTCTTTATTTCGATCGAGAATTTTCTGATTTTCCCATTCATTTCTGCTCTCCTGCGGATAACTGCTTAGGGAGGCAAAAAGAATTAATAATAGTAACATCAGGATTTTTTTCATTGTATCACGTCAATTTTGTTTATTTTGTTTCTCTATCTCAGCTTTTAAGCGTTCTCCTTCCTCCTTGGAATCCACCTCCTGCAAGGCTTCGGTTTTTTGCTCAAGAGGCCCAAGGTAAATGCTTCGGTTACTATCATACGGCTGAGTACTCTCCCTTTGGTCTTCCAGATTTTTTCTTCCTTCTTCAAGCTTTCTCCCCAGGGCCCGATAGTCGTCTATAGATTCAGGATTACTTTTTTCTAATGTTTGGGAGATCCTATCTATTCCTTCTAAAATCTCCGGATCAACCTCCCATAGTTCTCCCTCGGTAAGTTCAATATCATCCAGATTCCCAACCAAATAGCTCTTATTATGGAAGAAGTTTAGTTGGTATATCCCATGATTGGCGTATAGAAGAAACTTCTTATCCATGCCGGCTTTACTTAGAACTAAATAAAGAGGTGAATCCTGCACCTTCCAGGCTGAATTCTGCCTGACCATTTTGAACCTGTATCGTCTTTATCCTTTCAAAAGATCTTTCCTGATTTGTAATATAAACGTTCATGGAAGTTATTCCTGCGGGCAACCCCGAGAGCTTTACATTTCTCGTCGCTCCTTTGTTTACAAGATGAACCGCGTATTGTCCGTTTTCTTTGTCCCCTAAAGCAGCGATCGTGACGTTCTTTTGATCGGCTTTTACCGGAAGTATATGAAGCCCTTCCGGGGTGGCGCCTAATTGCTGTAGGTTGAAAAATCGCTGGGTAGGATACAATTCTTCTTCATTATTTCCGAAGATCCCACCGCCAGACAACACCGAGTAATCGGCAGTTAGCTGCCACTGAAGAATTGAGCGGGGCTGGGCGAGGTTCA
The DNA here is from genome assembly GCA_024635665.1 of Salinimicrobium sp. Classification (GTDB taxonomy): domain Bacteria; phylum Bacteroidota; class Bacteroidia; order Flavobacteriales; family Flavobacteriaceae; genus Salinimicrobium. Next base: position 25,167 of record JAGXIM010000080.1, read on the forward strand.
TTATTTTAATGTACACATCTATTTCGTCGAGCGCATAAGTTGGTTCCTCAAATATCTGCGGATATCTCCATGCGCCGGCGTCAATACTTCCTTCTCCAACAAATAAAGGTTCACCAACGCGGTTGGAAATATCCCTCCACTTTATTAGGTTTTCGTCGGTCCAACCCCGCCAGGAGTGAAAAGATACACCTCCTATATAAGGTCGGCTTTCGGGATCCAGTGAGGCTAAAGTGGTAAAATCCCAGCTATTGAGATCGGCAGTATCTCCCAGTAAAAACTCAGTTTGCAAACCTGCTGCTCTAAACATAGCGCCGAGTTCCTTTATGAGATCATTATGTTCTTCGGCAGTTTGACGCACGTCGATTCCGAGATCAGATTCGTTGAAAGAAAAGAGGACAGTCTCTACTCCGTACTCCTTCTTCATAAATTTGATGTAGGAGGTAAGGGATTCATATATTTCCTGCTTTTTGCTTAGGTCGAGCCGGTTCCCCATACTTCCATCCGGGTGTTTGCCTTTAAAAGGTTTACCAATGATGGCCCATTCAGGGGCAAACCAGGCGGCGAGCATCACGGGGATTCCCTGTTGGTCCAGTCGCTGTGCCATTTCCATGGCAGCTTTCACTTTTGGATGAAGGTTGCCTTTTCTTGCTTCGGCAGCAGGATCTGCGGTTCGCTTTGCATGCCATTCCCGCCAGGGCATCTCCACTCTTGACCAGGTAACATTGAGGTTTTCAAGATTGTAATCTATCACCTGTGGATCTGTCTGCGCATTTTGTAACCTAAAGTTCCCTCCAATTCCGTCGAAAATTTTTCCTTCCTGATCGGGGAAAATCTCGAGGGCTAGAGGAGTGCTGTCTATTTCTCCTGAAGCGCGAAAGACAAAAGTATTTCTATACAAATTATCAGCCTCTATCTCACCCGAAGCCAGCACGAGATTTACCCGTATCTGCGGATTTTCTTCGCTCCCTTTGCTAATGATGACTTCTGTTGGTTTTTGAAAGGTAATGTTCAATTTCCGGGTAGGGGATTGGATGGTCATTTCCTGTGCGGGAGCTTTAAAATGTGCTTCTGAAGAAGTGGTGTTAATGTCTCCCAGGCCAATGCTGGGTTGGCTAATAAAACTGAATTTTGTCTCAGGGCCGTATTCTTCAGGAAGCGCGATGCTGAAATAGGCGGCATTGATAAGTGTATCTTTGGGGGAAAGAAAAGTGACTTCCACTTCTGCTTTTCCTTCTTCAACAGTTTCGATCGTCTGTCTCCATTTTATATCACGCATTTCATAAGAAAAGGTCTTTTGAGCACCACTGCGTTCAAAATCTATTTTCTGGCCTTCTTTACGGGTGCGCCAGGTATCGCCCCACTGGTTTTCAAGCGCGAGGCTGGTATTAAATTCCATTAGCTGGTCATCTACCCGAATCCCTGTAATATTTCCCCAGGTGGTAAATTCGGCCTGGGCGAAACTTTGAAGAGAGAAGAGCATGACCAGGGTTACGGCAATACTTCTTAGAATAACTTGAATATTTTTCATTTTAATTATTTTTAAATTTAAGGACTCAGGAAAAAGAGGTGTCAAAAATGGCATTTTTGACTGGTATTATTTTTCATTTAAAAGTTTATCGGCTGCCATAATAAGGAACAGGTAATCTGTGGTTCCGCCGCCAAGTACGTATTCGGTTTGTTGCCAAAGGAACGGCCATTCCAGTAATTCGGGGAAATCGGGCCGAATAAGTGCCGTTCCAGAGCCTATTCCACCGGGAATGAAGGAAAAATCCCCGCGATTGACGCCGTACGCCTGAGTCAGAGACCTGGATCCTACTCCCGAGGCAAAGGAAGAAGTGTTTACTCCAGGATGCACTCCCAAAACGAAATTCATGGCACTTAACATGTACTTTTTTGGAAATATATCCGGATAACTGGTGTGGAAAAAATACTGTTTTACGCCAAAATTCTGTATTCCCCAACCGGCACCCCAAATATCGGGTTCATAAGGCATTCCATAAGGTGTTTTTTTCTCCTGCTCCTGTACCACTCTTAAATGCCCTTTTACAGCCTTTCTTATCTCATTACTGAATTGTTTATTGTTGATAAGCGGCAGGGCCGGGCCAACAATCCAGCCGGTGTTGGAAATATTTGCTGCAATTTCTGAAGTGTGGTCGGTAAGGAATTCAGCATATTTTTTGTCCCTGGTGGTTAGCAGCAATTCTGTGGCCAACATTACTCGCTGCAGCTCGTTTTCGGGCTTTGTACCCTTCCAGACTTCTTCAGCGATCTGCAGGCAATCTGCGGCTAATTCCGGGTTAAAATCTTTGAGGACACGAGCTGCAGCTGCAAGCCCTGCGGCGGCATTTAGTTCCCGCGACGGATTATCTTCTGTAAAGACCCAGCGATCATCGGGAGCGCCTTTTTGACCTATCGGAATAGTTTTATCTTCGGGGTTATTGGAAAATGGAATATTGTCACTGTGAGTGACAGGATCGCCTAACAGCACGTACTGCCGGTTTGTAGGCACAATAATTCCGCGGTAAAATCTGCCCATGGATTTATAGCCACCCACGATAGAAAGTGCTCCATGCTCAATTTGCTGAAGCAGGTCGGGTTTCCCATCTGGCTGCAGGATCTCCACAATCCTGGTTTCCTGATCTATGCTGGTGTTGTCATAATTCTCCTGAAAGATCTCGTAAATCTGAGATAATCCCTGTACCGTCGAAGCCTGGGATTCTATTCGAATGTCATAGTCTCCCGCATCATGCCAGGCGCCAATATTTAGTCCCGGCACGTGCTCACCAGGTTCATATTTTGTCATTGTTTCAGAACCCTGCAGATAACCGTCAAAGTGGTTCGTGTCAACGGGAGCCATTCGGGCATCATCCATATGGCAGAGGCCGTGCCAAACGCGATAGCGGTCATTCACGCGCATGTGGCACATTTGTACCGGAAGAAAATATTCCAGCGTTGGCTGCCAAACATCACGTTTGAAAACATCTTTGTTAATTTGAAAAGGCTCCGTGGTGTAATCGCCATATTGCACCATATACATTCCCGGTTCTTTTACTTCGGAAAAATCCAACTGATAATACCGGTATCTCATGAAATCACCCCACTGCTGAGGTTGTGTGGAAATAACTTCAGAAAAACCACCTTCCGTATCTATTTTGAGGAGCTTTGCCCGACGGATATTATTATCATTCTTATCGGTTTCTATGACTGCAATTTTTTCCTGCGCCGGGTGATACCCAACTTGCGAAACCTGAACCACCGGACCATAAGTGAAATTCTCGACCACATTTGGGGTGACGACCCATTCGATGGCAGCTTTTGTGGCTCCTGCCGGGACGAGAGAACGAACAATAAACCAGCCATTGCTGTGAATCGCGCGTCCATCGAGAAGTTCAAGTTCGCTGTTGTTCGTATTTCGAATGCTCAGCGTTTGCTTGGGATCTTCGGGAACAATGGTTAGTTTTTTTCCTGTGGCCATGGGTTCCAGGCGGTATTCACCTTCTTCAGTATAAAATCCAGGGCCATTTGGCTGCAGGTTAAAAATTCCGAATTCATCATCCATGTAATAGGATTTTCCGAAGAGAATTCCCGGAAATAACTCGATGTTCATTCCCACTTTTCCCACCCATTCATCCGGAAGTGGCTCGTCAAGATCAACAATAATTCTGAAGGATTTTCCCTGCGGAACCACTTTTAGGGTGTAAGACATGTCGAGA
>JAGXIM010000012.1 GCA_024635665.1 Salinimicrobium sp.
ATCGACAGAAATTTCAAGTAGGTAACTCTGCAGTTCCCGGTTCCATTGTTCGAAAAGGATGGCGATTTCTTCAGGAGTTGCGAGCGCATGAAATCTCAGTAAATGATATGTTTCTGCAAGGAGCTGCATTTCGCCGTACTCAATCCCGTTGTGCACCATTTTCACGAAATGTCCCGCTCCATCCGGTCCTATATACGTACAGCAGGGATCTCCGTTTTTATCTTTGGCAGCAATTTTTTCAAGTATAGGCCCTACTCTTTTATAGGAGCTCTCGGGTCCGCCGGGCATGATGGACGGACCTTTCCTGGCGCCTTCTTCCCCACCGGAGATACCTACCCCCATAAAAAGGATCCCTTTCTCTTTCAATTCTTTTCCCCTTCTAATCGTGTCTTTATAATGGGAATTCCCACCATCAATAATGAGATCGTCTTCTTCCAATAACGGAAGCATGCTATTAATGACGACATCCACCACTTTTCCTGCATGTACCATGAGCAGGATATTTCTGGGCGGTTCAAGACTGTTGATGAAGGCCTTTAGATCATCAAAACCCTGAATATTTTGTTCTGGATTTTCTTCAACAAAGCTTTTTGCAATATCCACTTCCAACTTATCAACGTGCCGGTTAAAAACAGATACCCTGAAGCCGTTTGAAGCCATATTTATGGCCAGACTTTGTCCCATCACTCCCAGCCCAAAAAGACCGATTTCTGCTTTCTTTTCCATTTTGTGTATAATTTCTGAAGTTATTTCTTCAGGGGTTTTATCAACATCCACATGAATTCCGTAGGAAGGCAATTCCAGGGTTTCAAATTGAGATTGCAATAGTTCAGATCTGAAATAGTGTCCTTTTCTACTGGTTATCCGGTTCAGGATTATCTCATAATCTGCGTGTAAAAAAATCCATGTGATATTCTCCTGCGGAAGCACCTGAAGTTGGTTGCGATACTTCTCCTTCAAGGCAGAACATGCTAAAACTGCTCCGCTCGTTTCCTGCCATTCCCTGATTTTTATTGCGAGATTTTCCAGCCAGTCTGTACGATCTTCATCCTGTAGCGGAATACCAGCTTTCATTTTTGCTACATTTTCAGGTGGATGAAAATCATCGGCGTCAAAAAAGGGAATTTTGAGCTGCTTTGCCAGCAGGTTTCCGATAGTGGTTTTTCCAACCCCCGAAACGCCCATCACGATATAGACATGCCCCCCTTTCACTCGTAATAGATCTTTAGAATTTCCAATTCCTGTTGCTTTCCAGCCATTTGTACCTGCGCGGTCTCCCCTACTTTCTTACCGGTCAACGCCCTCGCAAGAGGTGCCAAAAATGCTATTTTTTGATGCTTTATATCGGCCTCATCTACTCCTACAATTGTAAATATCTTTTGGGTAGCGTCAGAATTTCCGCTGAGGGTTTTAAACTCTACAGTTGCCCCAAATCTGACCTCGCTTTTTGGTTGTTCATGAGGGTTAAGAACACGTGCAGACTGGATCCTTTCGTTTAAGAGATTCAGCTTTCCATCCAGCACGGCCTGGGCGTGTCTTTTTTCCTTATCGCTGCTAATGTCCAGGTTTTTGCGCTCAGTTTCCAAAGCTTCCCGCTCTTCCAATAGATGCTTATGTCCTCGTGGCGTCACGTAATTGATGACCCCTGCAGGTAAAGCTGCCCTGGGCGGAATAAACGGTGCTTCTTCCTGATCTTCTTCTTTCACAAATCCGCGGCTCATAATATTGCTCTTTTGATTCTTAAATTGGCTTCAGAACTAAAATTTACAACCTTTTTGCTGCAAAACCCTTAATTTTGTGCAAATTCCTCCATGAAAAACCTGTTGGTCATAGGATACGTCTGGCCCGAACCTACCTCTTCGGCAGCCGGCCAGCGCATGCTACAACTCCTGGAAAGTTTTCTTGCTGAAGGCTACAAGATCACTTTTGCTACAACAGCTTCAAAAACTGATTTCATTGTCGATCTCCCCTCCATGGGAATTGCTTCGGAAAAAATCGAGCTGAACAACCCAAGTTTTGATCACTTCCTGAAAAAAATCCACCCCGAAATTGTCATTTTTGACAGGTTTATGATGGAAGAACAGTTTGGGTGGCGCGTTTCCGAAATTTGTCCCGATGCAGTGAAAATTCTGAATACTGAAGATCTTCATTTCCTGCGGAAAGCCAGGCACGAGGCAGTAAAAAAGGAAACGGAACTCACGCCCGAAATCCTTTTTTCTGAAACTTCAAAAAGAGAGGTTGCGAGCATCTATCGCTGTGATCTTAGCCTCATAATTTCAGAAGTCGAAATGGAACTCCTCAAAACAGAGTTTGGAGTACCCAAAAACCTGCTTTTCTACCTTCCTTTTATGCTCAAAATGCCTTTAGAAGCCGGGATATCCAATCTTCCTTCCTTTGAAGATCGGGAGCATTTTATGAGCATCGGCAACTTTTTTCATGAGCCAAACTGGGATGCGGTGCTAAATTTAAAACAGCAAATCTGGCCTGGGATCAAATCGAAATTACCGGAAGCTGAAATCCACATTTTTGGTGCTTACCACAGTCAGAAAGTCCATGAATTACACAATCCAAAAGAGGGTTTCTTAATCAAAGGCCGGGCAGGTTCGTCCATTGAGGTTTTGAAAAAGTCCCGGGTCTTGCTGGCTCCCCTTCGGTTTGGGGCAGGAATAAAAGGCAAATTCACCGATGCCTTTCAAGCCGGGACGCCTTCGGTTACCACCAATCTCGGTGCCGAAGGAATGACCCAGGGCCTGTCCTGGAACGGCTTTTTGGCCGATAAACCTGAAGATTTTATATCTTCAGCAGTGAAATTGTACAAGGACAAAAAACTGTGGGAACAATCCCAACAAAAAGGATTTCAGCTTTTGGAAAACTTTTCAGAAAAGATACATCGAAAACGGCTTTTTGAAAGGCTGGAAGATCTTCAGAGGAATCTAGAAACCCACAGAAATAGGAATTTCACAGGGAAAATGCTACAGCAGCATTTGCTGAGCAGTACAAAATATCTTTCCAGGTACATTGAAATCAAAACCAAACTGCAGGATCAAATGAACCAAAATGAGGATCGCCCGTAAAAACGGGCGATCCAATCCAAACAAATAAACTAACAACCCAAATTGAGCCAGCTAGTTTTCGGTATGAACTGTCTTTTCAAACAGTTTCCGGTTTAGCAATCTAAGTGCTTCCACCTTATTTTTTGTGTCCACCAGCAGGGAAATATTGTTGCTGCTACCGCCGTAGGAAATCATCCTTACCGGGAGCTCATTCAACAGCTCGAACAGCCGGAAAGTATCTTTATCATTGATCACATCTTCCCCAACCACGCAAATAATACTGTGCTCAGAATCCACAGTAATTTCCCCGTACGCATCCAACTCCAGCAGGATCCTGTCCAGGTTTTGGTTATCGTCAATGGTGAGGGAAATCGCAATTTCTGAAGTGGTGATCATATCGATTGCCGTTTCATGTTTATCAAAAACGTCAAAAATCTTCCGTAGGAAACCGTGCGCCATCAGCATTCGGTTGGATTTGATCTTGATAGCAGTGATCCCGTCTTTGGCTGAAATTGCTTTTAGTCCTTTACTCTTCACATCCGAAGAAATTTTGGTTCCGGGAGCTTTCGGCGTGAATGTATTCTTTAGATAAATAGGGATATTCCTTTCTTTTACAGGGGAAACCGTCTGCGGATGCAGGATTTTCGCCCCAAAATAAGCAAGTTCGGCCGCCTCTTCAAAAGTTAGGTTCAGGAGCGGAGACGTATTTTCCACAAACCGCGGATCGTTATTGTGGAACCCATCAATATCTGTCCAAATTTGCACTTCACTGGCGTTGATTGCTGCAGCAATTATCGTAGCCGAATAATCGCTTCCGCCGCGGTTAAGTGTGCTGATATTTCTATTCCGGTCAAGGCGCACAAAACCTTGTGTTATATAGAGATCTGAAGAAATTTCACGCTTGAGGGTTTCCTGCAGTAATTTTTCCACCGTTGGTATATCAGGATTTTCCACACTCGAAATTTGCATAAAATCTTTGGCATCCAGTAAAGTGTTGGAAAGGCCTTCATTTTCCAAATAGCGGGAAAAAATGAAACTCAGGAAAGTTTCGCCAAAAGTGACGATGGAAGCTTCCAGCCCCTCATGATACTCCTGGGAAATGACTTCTTCAAATTGCGCAAACTGCATCTCAAACAAATGGTTCGTGACTCGCTGCGTCTCAGAATCTGGAAATAATTCTGAAATAAGTTTCAGGTGTTTCTCCTTCAACTCCTGAAGAAGGGATGGTAAATTTTCACCTTTTTGGGACTGCAGGTGTGTGCTAATTTCCACCAGTTTGTTGGTCACGCCAGACATGGCAGAAACCACTACGATTTTTCGCTCGTTCTGCGACTCGATGATCGCCTTCACATTCCGGATACTTTCCGCAGATCCTACAGAAGTACCGCCAAATTTTAAAACTTTCATATTTTTTCTTAACCAAATGCATAATTACTCCTTGAGCGGCAGGTCTAAAAATAAAACCGCAATTTTTCATATCTTTGCACAAAATGTTTATTATATAACAATGAAGACCATAAGTACCTGTGTACATGACATGATCAAGCACCAACCTTTTCTTGATGATGCGCTGGCGCGGAATATCATAAACTTTAGTTCGCTTGCAGCCGATTTACAGCCACAGGTGGAAAAAGAAATGCGGAAACCTGTCAAACAGGGTTCCATCATTATGGCGCTACGCCGTTACCATCCTAAGCGCAGTAAGTTTAGCAGCAACAATTTTCGAAAATTGGGAGATATGATTGTTCGCTCGGGAATTACAGAATATACCTATCTTAATTCCAAAGACACCATTGCCAAGAAAGCACGTTTACTGGAATCTGTGAAGGATCAAACCGGCATCTATCTAAATTATTCGAGTAATTATCAGGAAAGTAACTTTTTAGTTTCTACCAGCCTGCAACCGGCTATTGAGAAAATTTTCAAAGAAGAAAAACTGGTGAGTGTTTCAGGGGAGTTGGCGTCCATTACGATTACACTTCCGGAAAAAAACACGAAAACTGTCGGACTTTATTTTTACATTTTTAAGCTGTTGGCTTATGAGGGTATCCCGGTCTATGAGGTGATTTCCACTTCCAATTACTTCACACTTTTTCTGGAGAAGGAATACGTGAATCAGGCTTTTCTACTAATGAATGAGATAAAAGGTTCTTAACACAAAAAATTAGTCGAGGGAGTACCACCAAATCTCATTCTGAAAATTCATAGGCAACAACAATTGGTTGGAATCATTCAGAAAAAGGATATCCCCTGCACTTTTTTCTGAAATTAAGATTTCCTCCTGTTTGCCATTCATGTTGAACTTGTGAATCTTTCCGGTAGCCCAATCTGAAATGTAAAAATTATCGGAATCTATTTTTTGAACTCCGTCCAGATTACCCATCCCCTGTCTCGAAATCCTTTCAATTTTTTTGGTCTTTCTATCCACTTTTAAGACATATCCCGGCTCATCTTTTCCCCAGGCTGCCACTAAAATGTCATCTCCAAAAACCAGGAGGCCATTTGGCTGTTCCAACCGCGGACTGTGCAGCCACTCCCGGATATTTCCAGAAGTATCCCTCATAAAAATGCTGCTTTTCGAAGAATCGGAAATGTAGAGGTTACCGGCATCGTCTGCCGTGATATCATTGAGGGATTGAGCGCCTTCCACCATTTTTTGTTTCACAATTTTCCCTTTTTGGATATCTATTTCCACCAATTCTGTATTGTTGGTGACGTACAGCTTATCTTCGTTTAACAACAAACCTTTTGGGTCTTTTAGTCCGGTGATCCATTTGAGATCCAGGATTTGTCCGTCACGGTCAAGCCTGGAAATGAACCCATCCCCCGGTTGATCATCGGCCATGTTGGAAATATAGAACACATTTCTGGCTTCATC
>JAGXIM010000081.1 GCA_024635665.1 Salinimicrobium sp.
GTGTGCAAATATAACATAAACAATGTGGTTTACCATGCTTAAATCCATCATAAAACAGAATCCTGCCATCAGGTATTGCTATTAATCGCAACCAGGCTTCCTGGGAAAATAAAATGTAAAAAACTGATTTTCAGACATATTAAAAACAGAAAGGAGCTGTGAATTCTCAAAATCTTCAGAAAAACCCAAAATTTGAGGCTTCTATGTTGTTTTGAAATTATAACCCTTAATTTTGTGGAAAATCAAACGCAAAAATTATGTTGGAGAACAGTCAGGGAAGTAAAACCAACCTTTCGGAATTAGGGGAATTCGGACTTATTGAACATCTCACCAAAAATTTCAAAATAACACCAGAAAATACCCTGAAAGGGATTGGAGATGATGCGGCTGTTTTAGATTTTCACGGGGAGAAAACCGTGGTAACGACCGATCTACTTGTGGAAGGTGTGCATTTTGACCTGGCATATATGCCGCTGAAGCACCTTGGGTACAAAGCGGTAATGGTAAACCTTTCAGATATTTATGCCATGAATGCCACTCCAAAACAAATTACCGTTTCTTTCGCTGTTTCCAATAGGTTCCCCCTGGAAGCCCTGGAGGAACTTTATGCGGGAATTGAACTCGCTGCCAAATTGTATGAAGTAGACGTGGTTGGTGGCGACACATCTTCTTCCACTTCGGGGTTGGTAATTAGTATCACCGCTTTAGGTTCGGCACCGGAAGCAGATATTGTGTACAGAAATGGCGCACAGCCCGGCGATCTCCTTGTCGTGACCGGTGATTTGGGCGCAGCTTATATGGGATTGCAGGTTTTGGAGCGGGAAAAAGAAGTCTTTAAAGTAAACCCACAGTCACAACCCGATCTTGAACCCTATTCCTACCTCGTCGAGCGGCAGTTGAAGCCCGAGGCGCGTAAAGATATCCCACCTTTGTTCAGGTCGCTTGAGCTGAAACCGACTTCCATGATTGATATTAGCGACGGACTTTCTTCTGAGATTATCCACCTTTGTAAAAGTTCAAAAACAGGTGCGAACCTTTACGAGGAAAAGATTCCATTGGATCCTGCGGTAATTTCTGTTTGTGAGGAATTTGAGATTGATAGCACCACGATCACCTTAAGTGGCGGTGAGGATTACGAACTACTGTTTACAATAGCCCAGGGAGATTTTGATAAAATAAAAGCAAATCCGAATTTTACGGTGATTGGCCATATGACCGAAGAAAATGAGGGAATGCACCTTATCACCCGTGCCAATCAAAAGATTCCGTTGATTGCCCGTGGCTGGAATGCAATGGAAAAAGAGGATTAAGAAGCCTTTGAAAACACCTTTCTGGAACACCTGCGCCGGTGGATCTTTGCGACAAAATCATTGGTTTCCTTGAACTTCGGAGTAAGCTTAGCGAGAAAACCATGCGCGGTATCAGTCAATTCTTCGTCGCAACGAGTGCAGCGATATTCTTTGATGTGGTTTGTGACGTCTTTTGAGACGATTAGTCGGTGCCCGAAGAAAGAGCAAATCCATTTAGTAGGGGACAGCATATTTGAAGAGTTTTTGTATTTTTCATCTGTAAATAGGATACGAAATTTTCCTGAAATTAAAAAAATGTTTTTAATAAATCGATTAAAAGTTCATTTATTCGATGAAATACACAATTTTCTGAATTCTTTCTGATTTTCCAAATAACCTAAATGCCCTCCTGAAAAAGCAAAAAACCGGCAACCGCATTCATTAGCCAGAGCTTTGATCTTCAAAAAGTCCATTACAGGATCTTTTTTTCCTGCGACAATAATTTTGTCGCCTGTGAATCTTTTTAGTACATCTGTCCTTTCTGTACGAATTTTCATACCTTCTAATGCAGCCGTTATGCCTTTCGTCGGAAATTTATTGGCTTCTTCCTTTAATCTTCCTACTTCCTTTGCGAATTTTTTGTTGTTTTCGGGAGGAAGGAGGTTGGAAATAGCCATGTTGATGTAGGCTTTTTTGTTCTTTTGTGCGACCTCTATGGAACGCTCCCTTATTTTCCTTTTTTCCCCGGAATCTTCCTGTGGTGTCGAGTTGAGCAACATGAGGTCATTCATTTTTTCTGGCCATTTTTCCAGAAATGCCAGAGCTACATAACCGCCCATAGAATGTCCGATGAAATTGCCCTTTTTGACACCTGATTCAGTAAGGACGTTTTGCACAGCTTCGGCCATAAGTTCCATGGAATGGATTTCACCTACACAACCAGATTTCCCGTGCCCGGGCAAGTCAATTGTAATGAACTTACCATACTGAGAAAACTCCGGGAGAAATTCTTCCCATATTTTTGAAGATTCCAGAAATCCGTGAAGGAGCACCGTGGCTTCTCCTTCGCCTGCTACCGCATAATGGATCTCTGCACCCCCGAAGTTTAAGGTCATATCAAAGGTTTGTTGTTTAGGGTTTGTTATTCCCGATTAAGGGCGACTTCCCATCAGATAGAGACTCTTCTGCCATTCCTTAAAAAGTTGCCACAGATGTTTGTACATCTGTGGCTTTAGAACTCTTAACTAATAACTATCAACTAAACTAGCTGTTCATGATCTCCTCGATTTCATCTGCTTCAATTGGAATATTGCGCATAAGGTTAAAAGGTTCCCCTTTTTCCTGGATCACCACATCGTCTTCCAGTCTAATTCCGAATCCTTCATCGGGCAAATAAATTCCGGGCTCCACTGTGAAAACCATATTTGCTTTCATTGGCTCATAAAGCAGGCCGTAGTCATGCGTGTCCAGCCCAATGTTGTGAGAAGTACCGTGCATGAAATACTTTTTGTACGCAGGCCAGTCGGGATCCTCATTTTGAACATCGGCCTTGTCGAGAAGACCGAGCCCAAGAAGTTCAGAAGTCATTAAATTTCCTACTTCCTTCTGATATTCTGCCCAATCGGCGCCGGGAACCAACATTTTTGTGGCCTCATTTTTCACGCGGTTGACAGCATTATAAACTTCTTTTTGTCGCTTTGTGTATTTTCCGGAAACGGGAATGGTACGGGAAAGGTCACTGGCATAATTGGCATATTCGGCGCCGGTGTCCAACAGGATCAATTCGCCTTCCTGGCACTGTTTGTTGTTTTCGATATAATGCAGCACATTGGCATTGCTTCCGCTGGCGATGATTGGGGTATAGGCGAATCCGCGGGAACGGTTTCGAATCATTTCATGATAGTATTCGGCTTCGATCTCATATTCCCAAACTCCGGGTTTTACAAAATTCAAAGCTCTGCGGAAGGCTTTTTCAGTAATATCACAGGCTTTTTGCATCAAATCCAGCTCAATAGGATCTTTAACAGACCGCAACCGCTGAAGGATTGGATTGCTTTTCGCAACCTGGTGCGCCGGAAAATTCTTTTTGCACCACTTGATGAACCTTGATTCCCGGGTTTCGGTCTCGACGTTGGCCCGGTAATGTTCGTTTGTATTAAAGTAAACCGTGTCGCATTGCGTCATGACTTCAAAAAATACTTTTTCAAAATCCTTCAGCCAAAACACATTTTTGACACCCGAGACTTCCTCTGCTTTCTCCTTAGTGAGTTTTGCACCTTCCCAAATGGCAATATGTTCATTGGTTTCAGTCAGAAAAAGCATTTCGCGATGTTTTTCTGAAGGCGCATCGGGGAAAAGCACCAAAATGCTTTTTTCCTGGTCAACTCCGCTTAAATAGAACAGGTCACGTGCCTGTTCAAAAGGGATGGTGCTATCTGCACCGATGGGATAAATGTCATTGGAGTTGAAAACCGCCAGACTGCGGGGCTGCATCTGGTTTTTAAAGTTTTTTCGATTTTTTATGAATAGGTTTCGGTCTATTGGATGGTATTTCATGTGTATATTTTTATGAGTCTCACAAATTTAAAAAAATTAAGGGGAGGAGCGGTGGATATTCGCGGAAGTGTTCAAGACAAGCGAGGAAAAAAAACTTTGTGAAAAATCCCCTTTTTGAATAGCGAGCTAAACCTGACTTGTGGAAGGTTGAGAAAAGCTGGGGAAGATTCTTTATAACAGTTCTAAATAGTAAGCAAAAAAGTATAATAGTTTGTTAATAATGTCAAACCGCGTATTTTTGTTCAATTACTAAATAATCAATAAATTTTTATGGCAAAATCTGCGCTATTAAAGTCATCTCTGGCGAAAAAATACTGGATGGCTTTCACCGGCCTGTTCCTGTGTTTGTTTTTGGTTGGGCACCTCGCGGGGAACCTGCAACTGTTGGCCACTGGAGAGGGTGCCAGGGATCAATTCAACGAATATGCACTTTTTATGACCACAAATCCGGTGGTACAGGTGCTTTCTATAGTGACATTTTTGAGTATCCTCTTTCACGTGATCGACGGAATAATGTTAACCGTGAAGAACCGCAAAGCACGGCCACAGGGATATGTTAGTTTTAAACCTTCCACGAATTCCAAATGGTCTTCACGAAATATGGGGATCCTGGGAACTGTAATTCTTGCTTTTATCGTGATCCACCTGGTCAATTTTTGGGGGGAAATGAAGTTTGGGGGCTTAGACGATACTTACTACACGACGGCGAGTGGGGCAGAAGTAAAAGATTTGTACACGCTCACCATCATGACGTTCCAGGATTCAGAAATGGGATTGATCTGGGCGATCATTTATTTAGTGGCGATGATAGCCATAGGTTTTCACCTGTACCACGGCTTTGGTAGTGGTTTCCAATCTTTGGGTATTAATCATCCCAAGTACAACAACTTTATAAGAAAAGTAGGTGTGGTTTTCGCCATTTTGGTTCCTTTACTGTTCGCCATTATACCTTTTTACATCTACTTTGTACTAGAAAAAATTTAAGCTATGGGAGTATTAGATTCAAAAGTACCACAAGGGCCTTTGGCCGAAAAGTGGGTCAATCATAAAAATAAGATCAATCTTGTCAACCCTGCCAATAAACGGAACATCGATGTAATAGTCGTTGGGACGGGACTGGCTGGCGGTAGTGCTGCCGCTACTTTGGCAGAACTTGGATATAACGTAAAAACTTTCTGTTACCAGGATTCCCCGAGACGCGCGCACTCAATTGCCGCCCAGGGTGGGATCAATGCTGCTAAGAATTATCAGGGAGACGGGGATTCAGATTACCGTCTTTTCTACGATACCGTAAAAGGTGGTGATTACCGTAGCCGGGAGTCAAACGTGTACCGCCTTGCTGAAGTTTCAGGAAATATCATCGACCAATGCGTCGCGCAGGGTGTGCCTTTTGCCAGGGAATACGGGGGTCTTCTGGATAACCGTTCTTTTGGAGGGGTTTTGGTTTCCCGTACATTTTATGCTAAAGGACAAACCGGACAGCAGTTGCTGCTGGGATGTTATTCGGCGATGAACAGGCAAATCAACCGTGGAAAGATCAAGTCTTACACGCGTCATGAAATGCTGGACGTGGTTTTGGTGGGTGGAAAAGCCCGCGGAATTATTGCCCGGGATTTGGTTACAGGTGAAATTGAGAGGCATTCTGCACATGCGGTGGTGATCGCTTCGGGCGGGTATGGAAATGTTTTCTTCCTCTCCACCAATGCGATGGGAAGCAACGTGACTGCAGCGTGGAAAGTACACCGTAAAGGCGCTTACTTTGCAAATCCTTGTTTTACTCAAATTCACCCAACCTGTATTCCGGTTTCAGGGGATCATCAGTCAAAACTGACTTTAATGTCGGAATCCCTGCGGAATGACGGTCGAATTTGGGTTCCGAAGAACCTGGAAGATGCTAAAGCTATTCGGGAAGGAAAACTGAAGCCGACAGATCTGGCTGAAGAAGATCGGGATTATTACCTGGAAAGAAGGTACCCTGCTTTTGGGAACCTGGTGCCTCGCGATGTGGCTTCCAGGGCTGCCAAAGAACGTTGTGATGCTGGTTTTGGGGTGAATAAGACAGGAGAAGCTGTTTACCTCGACTTTAGTGCGGCCTTTATGCGTTACGGAAAAGAGGCAGTTTCTACACAAAAAATCGAGAATGCTTCCGAAGAAAAGATCAGGGAATTGGGAATAGCTGTTGTGGAAGCCAAATACGGTAACCTCTTCCAGATGTATGAAAAAATTGTGGACGAAAATCCGTACAAGACGCCTATGAAGATCTATCCTGCGGTGCACTACACCATGGGTGGCCTTTGGGTGGATTACAACCTGCAAACCACCGTTCCCGGACTGTATGCTGCCGGGGAAGCAAATTTCTCAGACCACGGGGCGAACAGGCTTGGTGCTTCTGCTTTGATGCAAGGTTTGGCAGATGGTTATTTTGTGCTTCCTTACACGATGGGAGATTACCTGGCAAATGACATTAGCACGGGACCAATTTCGACTGAAACTGAAGAATTCGTGGAAGCTGAAAGGAAGATCAAGGAGCAACTTGATAGCTTTATGAACTCCAAGGGTACAAAATCGGTGGATTACTTCCACAAACGCCTTGGAAAGATCATGTGGGATAAAGTCGGGATGTCCCGAAATGCCACAAAATTAAAAGAAGCTATTCAGGAAATAAAAGCTTTACGTGCAGAATTCTATAAAGACGTGCGCGTTCCTGGAGTAGCGGTAGGCATGAACCAGGAGCTTGAAAAAGCCGGTAGGGTAGCCGATTTCCTTGAGCTAGGAGAGCTGTTCGCCAAAGATGCGCTGCACAGGGAAGAATCTTGTGGAGGACATTTTAGGGAAGAATTTCAAACCGAAGAAGGGGAAGCCCTGAGGGATGATGAGAATTTTATGTACGTGGCTGCCTGGGAGTACAAAGGAGAGCCTGCAGATGCGGTGTTGCATAAAGAAGAACTGAAATATGAGAATATTCAGGTAAAAACAAGGAGCTATAAATAGAGATTAGTTCATAGTTAAGGGGAATGGATAAAATTAAAACCTTTGAAGATCTCAAGTGCTGGCAAGCTGCAAGAGAAATTCGAAAACAGGTTTCGATTTTAATAAAAGAATTTCCTGACTATGAAAAATTTGAGTTAGTTTCACAAATGAGGAGAGCCTCTAGGTCTGTTACTCACAATATTGCAGAGGGATATGGTAGATTCCATTTTAAGGAAAAATGCTCAATTCTGTAGAGTCTCAAGAGGTTCACTATATGAATTACAAGATCAATTGATAACCGCTCTGGATGAAGGTTACATTGATGAAGATCGTTTTAAAGAAATGAGGTTAAAAGTTGTTGAATGCACTACCATACGTAATGGGTACATAAATTACCTGAAAAGTGCAGAAAATAACTATTAACTTTTAACGAATAACTTTTTACAAGATGAATCTTACACTAAAAATATGGCGTCAAAAGGATGCCGACACCAAGGGGGGAATTCAAACCTATCAACTGGGAGGTGTGGAACCGGATATGTCTTTTCTGGAAATGCTGGATGTTTTAAATCAGGAGTTGATAGATAAAGGGGATGAGCCTGTAGTTTTCGACCACGACTGTCGCGAAGGCATCTGCGGAACCTGTAGTTTACAAATCAATGGAGAACCTCATGGCCCTGACAGGGGAATAACAACCTGCCAGCTGCACATGAGGGTATTTAAGGATGGTGATACTATTACCATTGAACCATTTCGGGCAAAGGCTTTTCCTGTCATTAAAGACCTTGTGGTGGATCGTACTTCCTTTGAAAGGATCCAACAGGCTGGTGGCTATATTTCGGTGAATACCTCCGGAAACACCCAGGACGCCAACTCAATCCCGATTCCGAAGGACCAGGCAGATGCAGCTTTTTATGCAGCAACCTGTATTGGATGTGGTGCGTGTGTCGCAGCCTGTAAAAATGCCAGTGCCATGTTGTTCACCTCGGCTAAGGTGAGCCAGTTGTCCCTACTTCCGCAGGGAGAAGTGGAAGCAGATCGACGGGTTTTGGCAATGGTGGAGCAAATGGATAAGGAAGGATTCGGAAATTGCACCAACACCGGGGCTTGTGAGATAGAATGTCCCAAAGGAATTTCTCTGGAAAACATCGCCCGCATGAACCGCGATTACCTAAAAGCAAGCGTAAAATAGCCTTTTTGGCACCTCAGTTATTTAAAGGTCCCGGGCGTCAAGGTGCGGATAAGGCCTTTTGTAAAGGTTGAGATGTGCTGTTATCGAAGACTAACTTGCGTGCCGAGGCTTTAAAAGTCCCATTTCGGTAAAGTAAAAATCAGCAATCGTAACAGTAGTGTTGAGCTATTTCGATTTATTTAAAGTATATATTCCTCCGCCAAAGAGAACAACCGCTAATCCTAAAAACATATAACCTTCTGATTTGCCTGACTCATTAGAGGCTTCAATTTTTAATCCCAAAAGATTAACCGACTGGGTGCTTTCAGATATTTTATTATACGCTAAATAACCCATTAACAAACCTGCGATAATTAAAATAGCGCCAATCATTTTATTTGTTTTCATGTTTAATTTTCAGTTAAGTTAATGAAAATGTATATGGATTAGTGTCTTGTTCCATTTCTTTCTTCGGCTATGTCTGCTAAAGGTTTCGTATAACGCCAGTTGGCGGATTAGGGATGCAGACTTGTCGCCTTATACCTGGTTTGTTTTAAATTTCCACTCAATTCTTCTAAATGATTAGCAGGTGGTATTCTTAAGTCTTTATACTTTGAGTATTATTTCTCATTCTTAATTTTCTGCGAGCTACGTTCATTCGAGACAAGTTTAAGCTGACTTATTTTTGTCTTTTTGAGTACAAGTGCTCATTCCAAATAACTTATAGAGTGGACAAAAACCAACTAAACCAGTTAAAACGAATACGGCGGCAAGTACTAAAAGTACAATACCTAATGTCCCCGAAATTGTTCCTGTAAAATAAAGTACTGCGACAATTGCCGCGATTATTACCCTAATAATTCTGTCTGCGGAACCCATATTTTTTTTCATCTTATAAATATTTAAGTGTTAATGTAATACTAGTTAAAGGTGTTGCGGAATACAAACGCTGTAAAAAAGGATGTTTTCATTTCTGAAGAACTTAAAAGTTTTAAGGTTAAGTGATCCTACAATAACAATAGAGGAGCAATAAAGCCTACCCTTATTTCATTTTTATTATAATCAGCCAGATCCAGGTTTTCTACCGCATAATTTGTATAATCATAATACCTGCCAATATATGCTAAGTAAAACCGGATATCAATGTTTTTAAAGGGACTGTAATAAAATGTAGGGATATATCCATAGCTCGTTCTCATGTGGTCATGACCGGTAGTGACGTCACCATAGGCGCTGCTGGTCATTAGGGTTAATAAACCCTGAAATTTTGGGCTAAAACGGTATTCTGCTCTCAACCAGTTTTCGATATATGTCACATCTTCAGCAATCCGGTCGTCATCGAGAATACTGGTCATAATGCCTTTCGTATCGACCTCTTCATAGCTGTAATGAAAGTCATACATCAGTGTCAGGTTAGGGTTTTGGTATTCGTGGCCTAAAGTAAAAAAAGAGGTCCCTCTGTTTTTTACTTCATTGGAATAACTCATGCTGTAAACGGTTTGGAATTTTCCATCAAAAAAGTTTCCACGCCAGTTTCCGACAACTGCAACCGGCCAGATAGGTTCCTGGATATTTTCTGCAACTATATCACCGTAAAGATCGTCATAGTGCATGGTACGCGAGTTTAACACCTGCAACCCGAAGGTGTGATTTGGTAAAGCCTGATAACTAATTCCGGCCCCTGTAACGTATGCCAGGGCATTGTTGTAAATATCATTATATTCCAATACATTCAAGGCACTGAACTCATATTCATAACCGCCGTAAAATGCACTCATTTTTCCAAGTAAAAGATTAAGGGATGGACTGGCTTTAACGTTGATGAAGGCCAATTCGATATTGCTGCCCAGTTGATCTAACGTTTGCACATCGCCTCCTTTATTGAAGCGGTTTCTGAAGTGAAAATTCACCCTTTCATGTAATTTCCCGGAAATTCCGAGGGCGGTATGCCCATTTTGAAATTGTATCCCGTTGTAATAATTGTCACCGCCCCTAAAGGTATATGCCCGAAACTCCATGCGCATATCAAATGTCATATTTATATTTTTCAAGAGCTCTATCTTTTCTAAGGGGATAACAGGTTCAGCCAGACTATCGTTTTGCTGCGAGAATCCCAATAGAGGCATAAGTAAAAGCACACTTATTAAAAATGACTTTATCATAAATATACAGGAGTTTACGATTTATATTTTAATGTGATTGTGGACAGAAGTTTCACCAATTGATGCGTTTGGCTCAATAAGTAAA
>JAGXIM010000082.1 GCA_024635665.1 Salinimicrobium sp.
AGCTCCCGCTTTATATAAGGAACAAAAAGTTGTTTTAACTCCCGCTTATTTGCATCGAGAATAACCAGCCCCCATTCTTTAAAAAGTTCATTGGCGAGATATCGTGTGGCATCGGCCAAATTTTTGTGCTCCAAATAGGCTTTTTCAAACCAGGACTTCAATTGTTGGGCATTTTTACTATTCCCAATTTCAGCTGAAAAAAGGGAGAATATATCCTGTAGACCTTTTGTGACAAGTTCACCCACGGCGCCCCCGTCCTCTTTAGAAGCCGGCGGGTTCCATTGAAATTTTTTCCCGTGCAGATTAAAAAAACTGATCTCCTCAAAATCGTGGTCCTCGGTGGCCATCCAGTAGACCGGGACAAAATTACAGGAAGGATATTTCTGTTTTAATTCCGAAGCCAGATTGATCGAGGTGATGATCTTGTACAAAAAATAAAGTGGACCGGTGAAAAGGTTCAGCTGGTGACCGGTCGTGACCGTAAAGGTGTTTTCGTTTTCCAGCAATTCAATGTTTTGCCCGGTGGCTTCAGATACATCCAGATCTTTATACTGCTCCCGCAGGCTTTGGACCAGTACTTTTCTTTTTTCACTTCCATTTTCCGAAAAGGATTCCTTTTTTTCGGCTATTTGCTCCTCAAAGTTTTCCAGTGTCGGGAACCTGTGATAAAATTGCTGAACATTCTCCTTTTGATCTAGATAATCGGCGACAAGCGGCGTAAAATAGTTAGTGTCGCGGTAGGATAGAGAACTTTTCTGCATGAAAAATGAATTTTGGCAAATATACAATTAACCCTGTTGGCAATAAAATCCTGAAAAAAATATTGGCGCATTTCCATTCTGGTTTTAATATTATATTTACCCAAAAAATATGATACTTTAATGATAGAAATACTACTGTTAATCGTTGGTTTCGTTGTACTTATCTTCGGTGCGGTGAAATTGGTGGATGCGGCGTCCAGTCTTGCCGCAAAATTTGGTGTACCCAATATGGTGATTGGCCTTACCATTGTTGCCTTTGGGACTTCGGCGCCAGAGATGGTGGTGAACATTTTTGCTGCTACCTCGGGTAACACCGAAATGGTTTTGGGAAATGTACTGGGCAGTAATATTTTCAACGTGTTGGGGATTCTTGGGATTTCAGCAATAATTTATCCGCTATCGGTCAAGACCAATACCACCTGGATTGAAATTCCCCTGAGTCTGCTCGCAGGGATCTGCGTATTTGTGGTGGGTGCCGATATACTTCTGGACAACAACCCAACCAATATTATTTCCAGATCTGATGCGATCATGCTCCTCTTCTTTTTCCTGATTTTTCTGGTGTACAATCTAATGATCTCGAAAGGGGCGCCTGTGGAGGAAGAAATCAAAACCGAAGAATATTCCACTGGAAAAGCAGTTCTTTTCATTGTATTGGGATTGGCCGGACTTATAATTGGGGGGAGATTGATCGTCACCAGCGCCGTGAGCATTGCTGAAGCCATCGGTCTTTCAGAAAGGGTAATAGGTCTCACCGTTGTTTCCATTGGGACTTCTCTCCCCGAATTAGCTACTTCTATTATTGCCGTACGGAAAAGGAATGTGGACATCGCTATTGGAAACGTCGTGGGCTCCAACATTTTCAACATCTTCCTAATCCTTGGGGTTTCAGGAAGTATTATGCCTTTGACAATTTCCGGAAGTTCGCTTTTTGATATTCTGGTGAATATTTTGGCCGGTTTCTTGTTGTTTATCTTCATCTTTACAGGAAAAGGAAGGCAACTGGAGCGATGGGAAGGCATCGTCTTTGTTTCCTTATATGTTGCCTATCTTGTATACCTGATCGCCTAAAAGAAAATTTGTTTAATATTTAGCTTTTTTCAGAATGAAATCATCCATGAAATTATTTGTTTTTGCCTTCCTGCTGGTTTTGAACAGCGGAAGCATTATCGCCCAAAACACTTCCCCTGCTGGTGATTTTGAAGTCGACTTTGAAACTTTCACCCTTGACAACGGCTTGAAGGTGATCTTTCACATAGATCGCTCAGATCCTGTGGTTGCAGTGGCCCTTACCAGCCATGTGGGTTCAGCCAGGGAAAAAGAAGGCCGCACCGGATTTGCGCATTTGTTTGAACATTTGCTCTTCCTGGAATCTGAAAACCTCGGAAAAGGCGGATTAGATAAGCTTAGCGCCCGCATTGGCGGCTCGGGTGCAAATGGCTCCACCAGCCGCGACCGCACGAACTATTACCAAACTGTGCCCAAAGATGCCCTGGAAAAAATGATCTGGGCCGAAGCCGATAAACTGGGCTACTTTATCAACACCGTGACCGAACCTGTATTGGCAAAGGAAAAACAGGTTGTGAAAAATGAAAAAAGACAAGCGGTGGACAATCGCCCTTACGGGCACACGATGTATGTGCTTGACAAAAATCTGTATCCCGAAGACCATCCATACAACTGGCAGATCATTGGGTCTCTCGAAGACCTCCAAAATGCCACTTTAGAGGATGTAAAAGTATTTTACAATAAGTGGTATGTACCAAACAATGTGATCCTTACAATTGCGGGGGATTTTGATAAAGAGCAGGCAAAAGATTGGGTGCAAAAATACTTTGGGGAAATTGAACATGGCCCCGCAATTGCCGATCTTGAAAAGCAGGCGGTCGACCTGGAACAAACTAAGAAATTGTACTACGAAGACAATTTTGCCCAACTTCCCGAATTGACCATGGCCTGGCCTTCAGTTCCTTCTTATCACGAAGATTCCTATGCGCTTGAGGTTTTGGCCAACTACCTTTCTGAAGGGAAAAATGCTCCATTTTATAAAAATCTCGTAGCCGATAAAAAGCTGACTTCAAACGTGGGAATGTATAACTACACTTCCGAACTTGCCGGCCAGTTTATGTTACAGGTCCGTGCATACGATGGCAAAGATCTGGACACGGTTCATGACGCCATTCAGGAAACTTTTAAAAAGTTTGAAAAAGAAGGTATTTCAGAAAAAGATCTAAAAAGGATAAAGGCAGGTCAGGAAACACAACTGTATAACAGCCTCTCAAGTGTATTGGGCAAAGGATTTCAGCTGGCGCAATACGAAATTTTCGCCAATGATCCCGGTAGGATCAATTCTGAAGTAGATAAGATCCTGGCGGTGACTGCAAAAGATGTTATGGATGTCTACAATAAGTTCATTAAGGACAAGAATTATGTTGCCACCAGCTTTGTTCCGAAGGGACAGGCAGAACTCGCACTTGCAAATTCGACTGAAGCTGAAGTGCAGGAGGAAGAGATCGTGATGGGAGCCGAAGAGGAAATAGAATTTGACGAAGAAGAAAGCTTCACGAGAACCCCTTCCAGCTTTGACCGCACAATAGAACCAGCCTACGGGGAAGCACCACAAATCATTGTTCCCGATATTTATGAAGAAGAACTTTCCAGCGGACTTAAAGTCCTGGGAATAAAAAATTCTGAGGTTCCACTCGTAAACTTCATTCTGGAGATCAAAGGGGGTATGTTGCTTGAAGATCCCGAAAAAATCGGTGTTTCAAATTTGCTTGCAAATTTGATGACCAAAGGAACAGCAAATAAAACCCCTGAAGAACTGGAAGAGGCCATAGAACTTTTGGGAGCAACTATTCGTGCAAGGGCTGGAGACGAAAACATCGTTTTAAGAGGTACTACCTTATCCAAAAATTTTGACGAAACAATGGCTTTAGTGAAAGAGATCCTACTTGAACCAAGATGGGACGAAGAAGAATTTGCCCTTGCAAAACAGGAAGTTTTGAGTGACATTCAGCAACAAAAAGCTTCCCCAAACAGCATTGCCTCCAATGAATTCCGCAAGCTCAACTATGGTGAAGATCACATACTTTCCCACAACAATATGGGAACAGAAGCTTCTGTGAATAAAATTGAGATCCAGGACCTAAAAAACTATTACAACCACTACTTTTCACCTAGCATTGCTAGTTTTCTGGTGGTAGGAGACGTTGAAAAAGACGAAGCGATTGCGGAAGCAAAAGGACTAACTGAAAACTGGGGTGTCAAAAATGTCACTTTTCCTACCCTTCCTGAAATAGTTCCTCCAGGCGAAGCTAAAGTCTATTTCTATGATGTTCCCGGCGCCAAGCAGTCGGTTGTGCAAATAGGATATCCGGCATTGTCTGAAACCGATGCCGATTTTTATCCGGCGCATATCATGAATTACAAGCTGGGCGGCGGCGGATTTGCCTCTCAACTTATGCAGCAATTGCGTGAAGGAAAAGGCTACACCTATGGAATAGGTTCCGGGTTTAGCGGCACCAAAATTCCCGGTCCGTTCACCATTTCCAGCGGCGTACGAACGAATATTACTTTTGAAGCCGTTGACCTGATAAAGGATATTCTTGAGGAGTATCCGAAATCTTTTAATCAAGAAGACCTGGAGGTAACTAAAAGTAACCTCATTAAAAGCAATGCCCGCAAGTTTGAAACTATGGGGTCAAAACTACAGATGCTTTGGGATATTAGCAGATATGACCGTCCAAAAGATTACGTCAGGCAACAGGAGGCAATTGTACAGAACATCACGGTTCCTGAAATTCAGGAACTGGCGAAAAAATATGTCAACCCTAACAAGATGTACTACCTTATCGTGGGTGACGCCGAAACCCAATTGGAACGGCTGGAGGCTTTAGGCTTCGGAAAGCCCGTGCTTTTGAATCCCACTCAAAAAGGGGATTTTTAGGAAATAATTTTGACACAAGCCTAACAAAAAATGCCCGGGAGACCGGGCTTTTTTTGTTCTGACTTTGATCTGGGGGGAGTAGGGCTTTTTCTTTACATAATTTATATCTATTTTAATTACAAGAAAAGAAAGAAAAACAATGAAAACAGAAAACTTCCCCATTGAAGAAGTACGGGCACAGTTTCCAGCACTTCAAATAAAAGATAAAGAACAGGTGTTCCCCATTTATTTTGATGGTCCCGGCGGAACTCAAATGACCCAGCCTTGCATTGACAGGATGCTGGAATACATTTCTACCGGAATGGCAAACCTGCATGGAACTTTTTCCACCAGTATCAAAACAGACAGCTTAATGGACGAGGCCAAAGCTAGTGTTGGCAGCCTTTTAAACTGCAAACCCCAGGAAGTCGCTTTTGGACAGAATATGACCAGCCTGGCTTTTCAGGTCTCCCTGGCCCTCCGGAAGTTTGTGAAAGAAGGAGATGAAATCCTGGTAACCGAACTGGATCACCGCGCCAATGTAGATCCCTGGCTGCAACTCGCTGAAGAAACCGGGGCAACTGTGAAATTCATCCCGGTTGATCGGGATAAATTCGTTCTGGACGTTTCCAGCCTGGAACAGCTTATCACCAACAAGACCAAAGTGGTTGCCGTAGGGCTTTCCTCCAACCTCACCGGAACAATTTCCGACGTTCAGAAAATATTTTCTGAAGCAAAAAAACACAATGCCATTTGCATTGCAGATGCAGTCCATGCTGTTCCCCATTTTAAAGTGAATTTCAGAAAAATGGATTGCGATATTTTATTTTGTTCTGCTTACAAGTTTTTTGGTCCGCACCTCGGGATTGCAGTGATAAAGGAAGATTTGTTCAGAAAGTTGCCGGCAATGAAGTTGGTGCCAGCTCCAAATGAGATTCCGTATAAATTGGAAACCGGAACCCAAAACCACGAGGCAATTGCGGGATTGTGCGGTGCCATTGGGTTTATTGAAAGCCTTGGCACTGGAAAAAACAGTAGCCAGCGCATCACTTCCGGAATGGCGAAAATCGAAGCCTATGAAGAAGAATTAGCCGGGGACCTGGAAGCTTTTCTCAAAGAAATTCCGGAAGTGAGCTTGTACAGGGCAGCAGAAAATATTCTCAAAACCCCGACTTTCGCTTTTAAGATCAGGAATGTCAATTCCAGGGAAGCAACAAAATTCTTTGCCGAAAAATACAACCTCTGTATTGGGGATGGCCATTTTTATGCTTCCACCATGGGGGACATTTTTGAGGTGATGGATACTGGCGGATGGATAAGGATTGGGCTGGCGCCTTACAATACAAAAGAAGAAATTAAAATCTTTAAAAGGGCTTTGAAGGACCTGCTCCTCATGAAATCTTAAATAATGATCGTTCGGATAATAAAATTCTTTACAAAAGGACTGTTGGCTTTTTTACTGGCTATGCTGCTTTATTTCGTGGCGGCATTAATAGGTTCGGTTATTCCTGTGAATACAGACAGGGTTCCGGGCGGAGATATTACCATCTTCCTGCGCACCAATGGTGTTCATACAGATTTTATCTTTCCGGTAGAAAATGAAAT
>JAGXIM010000083.1 GCA_024635665.1 Salinimicrobium sp.
ATATCCTCCTTCACCTTGTCCACTTCTTTTTTGACATCGTCGGCCATTCCTTTGGTCTCCATACCGTGTTTATCGGCACTCTTCATGACTTCGTTCTTGATGTCGTCTGTGGCGTTTTTAATACTACGCATTCCCTTACCAAGACCTTTGGCAATCTCAGGGATTTTATCGGCACCAAAAACCATCACCAGAATAAACATAACAAAGGCAATTTCGGCACCACTCATAAAAAGGGGAAGTGTTAGCATAGCTGCAAATATAACCACAAAATCAATCACTAAAAAAACCGACTTGTTAAAGTCGGCTTTTCTAATATATTTTCCAAT
The DNA here is from genome assembly GCA_024635665.1 of Salinimicrobium sp. Classification (GTDB taxonomy): domain Bacteria; phylum Bacteroidota; class Bacteroidia; order Flavobacteriales; family Flavobacteriaceae; genus Salinimicrobium. Next base: position 327 of record JAGXIM010000083.1, read on the forward strand.
CCTCCTGAAATTTCCTTCTTCAAAGAAGTAGTGTCCGAAGGACAGCACAACCCAATCCCTTCCAGCCAGCTCCACTCCTTTTTCCAGGGACGGGGTGGTCAGGGGTAGTTTTAACTCTTCACGTTCGCCTTAAACTCCTGAAACTTATCAGCTTCCTTCGTCTCCGGCCAGCTGTTATTGTCCAGATTCACATCTGCAGTTTCCAGATCTGGATCTACTACAATCTTTGTGATCTCTTTATCTGTTGCCATCACCCGACTCACTTGCTGGTCATTTTTCCTCCAGATTTGTACCGGATATTTCACTTTTTCTGAAGAACCATCGGCATACGTGAATTCCACAATAATAGGCATTACCAATCCTCCGGGTTTATTAAAAGTAACCTGGTAAAAATATTTCGGCATTTTCATCTCTGCTCTTTGCTGCGGTGTGAAGTTGTCCATTAAGTATTCGTTCAAAGATGGGATCTCATCAGGAGATCTCCCTCTCAAATCGGCCTCCACTTCCTCACTGCCCTCTTCCACTACGTACAACATTTCTTCCGAAGAAGGATCAATCCTATACCGTTCCAAAATTTCCTTGCCTCTCTGGGTAGGTTTATCGGTGATATAAAACTTTTTCACGTCCTCTACTCCAATATCAACATTATCGGTGGTATAGAACCAACCTCTCCAGAACCAATCCAAATCAACAGCCGAAGCGTCTTCCATTGTCCTAAAAAAATCTTCGGGCGTAGGGTGCTTGAACATCCAACGTTGGGCGTATGTTTTGAACGCATGGTCAAAAAGTTCCTTTCCCATCACTGTTTCCCTCAGGATGTTCAGTGCGGTTGCGGGCTTTCCGTAGGCATTGTTCCCCAGTTGATAAATATTCTCTGGGTTAGACATAATAGGAGAAATATATTTCTGGTCTCCTTTCATGTAATTCACAATCTTGGAAGGCTCCCCTCTTCTTGAAGGATAATTGGTATGTGGCGCAATATCATCGGGATATCTTTCACCGTACTCCTGCTCTGCAATGTACTGCATAAAAGTATCCAGGCCTTCGTCCATCCATCCCCACTGGCGTTCATCGGAATTCACGATCATTGGGAAAAAGTTATGCCCTACTTCGTGGATGATCACACTCATCATTCCGTATTTCACACGGTCACTATAAGAGCCATCTTCATTGGGACGGCCGTAGTTCCAGGAGATCATGGGATATTCCATTCCCTGGTTTTTTGCGTGTACCGAGATTGACTTCGGATAAGGATATTCAAAAGTATGATTAGAATAAGATTGCAGCGTATGCGCCACCACTTTCGTGGAATAATCTTCCCACAGCGGATTCCCCTCTTTTGGATAAAGTGAAACCGCCATCACATCTTTCTCACCAACATCAACTGCCATCATATCCCAGATGAATCTTCTGGAACTAGCAAAGGCAAAATCCCGTACATTTTCGGCTTTTAGTTTCCAGGTCTTCTTTTGGTCAGAAAATCCTTTTTCAGCAGCTTCAGCTTCCTCCTGGGTAACAATAAGCACCGGCTTGTCGTAAGATTTTTTGGCCTGCTCATATCTCCTCATCATCTCTTTGGTAAAAACTTCTTTTCTATTCTGAAGTTCCCCCGTTCCATCGAGAATATGATCTGCGGGAACAGTAATATTTACTTCATAATCCCCAAAAGGAAGCGCGAATTCGCCATTTCCCCAGAACTGATAGTTCTGCCAACCTTCCACATCATTGTAGACGGCCATTCGCGGAAAAAATTGAGCAATTACATAAGCATTGTTCCCATCTTCGGGAAAGTGCTCAAACCCCGAGCGTGCGCGATCGGTAATGTGATTGTTCACATTGTACCACCAGCCAATATCAAAAGTGTAGCTCTCCCCTGCTTTCAAAGGCTTCGGAAGATCTACCCGCATCATGGTATTGTTGATAACCGTTTTAAGCGGCTTTCCATCGGCACTCACTTCGGTAATATTGAAGCCTCCGTCAAAGGGTTCTTTCATATATTCTGAAACGAAGCTGGCCGGCCGGGCAATAGGGGAAATCCCATTCCCGTCTTTCAATTTGGCAACAGCCTCTTTTGAACGTATATTTTGATCCAGTTGCACCCAAAGGTATTCGAGGTCATCTGGCGAATTGTTGTGGTAAGTAACGGTTTCGTGACCCGTGATCTTCTCGTTCCGGTCATCGAGTTCTATATCCATTTTGTAATCGGCCTCATTCTGATAATATGCAGCGCCGGGTGCACCGCTACCGGTACGATATTGATTGGGAGTGGCGAACTCCTGGTACAATTGCCTGAATTTGTTTTCATTGATATGCCCCGCTTCCCTGGCTTCGGTTTGTTCCTGGGTGACCCCGTTTTCCTGGGCGTACATCCCCGCAGTGAACAAAAAGAAAATGGCAGCAAGTGCAGTTTTAAATGTTTTCATAAAAAATATTTGGGTTAAGGGTGCTAAAAATAACTTAATTCTAATGCTCCACAATTTATTTAGCAAATTTTAGTGAGCCATGACTGACGTTCCGCGATAAGAGCAGACTTTTGATATCTTTCTTGTATGCTACTTTTATGACGTTTTTTTGCTCCGGAAAAAGATCGGTCAAAACGGCATTTTTGACACCTATGTTGCTGAAGGGTTCCACTCCTTCCACTTCTATGTACACCAGTAACTGGTCTTTATCGTATTCTTTCCCCAGGTAGTTAAGTTGACGTTCCTTTCCGTCAACCGTAATTGTCAATTTGTCTTTGAAGTATTTCTTTACAAACTGGTCGGCCTGTGGATGTTCCCCTTCTTTCAAAAGGTACAAATCCTCACGGTATCGTTCTTTAAGGAGCTTTTCCAGGTCATCAATAAACACGTGGGAAATGATTTGCAGCGAATTTGCCTCTTCGTTGTATTCTATATCGGTTGAACTTACGTAAAACTTATGTACAGCCGTAAAAGCGAACAAAGGCAACACGGCAATTAATAGTAAAAGTCTTTTTTTCATGTGTTTTTTTCTGAAAAGCCCGGTAATCTTGATTCCTTCTGAAATCTCCGAGGTGGGAACCAACAGTTCCTTTCAAAGAGCGTTCCACAAAAAATCAAGAAAGACTTTTGTTTCTGCAGCTCCTGAAGTTTTAGACTGAAGAATGTGGTTTTGGTTTAATTCAATTCAGTAAAAAGAAAACTGAAGTTTTGAGAATCTGTTATTGTACCTATCCATCCAGCATGAATAAATCAGTTTCAGTTCCTAAACCTCACAGGTTTTGAAAACCTGTGAGGTTTTTAGTTTGATTTAAAAAAGCGTCTACTGTCAACCGCTTTCCCCTGCTTTCGCATGCTTAAATTCCTTACTCTTCTCTACAAAAAATTCAATCAAATCCATTTCCCGTTTTATTTCGAGGAGGCCGTCATAGAACCCGTTGTTCCAGGTAAAAGTGAGAAAATTAGCAATCTCTTTAGAAGGTATTTTCAACACCTCTTCAAAAAAGGCATTGTCGTATCTCGCCCTAATCTGCCTTTCCACCGCAATCTGCCCCAGATTTTTTTGCGCCACCTGTTGCCCTCTATCCGATTTCTCGGGAAGAATAAACCGAATCACTTTTTCTGCCAACAAAATAACATTAAAACCTAGATCTGGCACGCCGCTTCCAGATTTCCCCATAGCCGAATTGGTTACCGCGGTTTGCGCATCTGGTCGAAATTCCCAGTCATAATCGTTTATTATCATTGGACCTGCCGCGGAAGGATTCATGGCCACCACTTCAATATTCTCCAGATCTGCTTCTAAATTTCCCGATAAATTGTGGGGACGCAGCACTACTTCAGCCAGTTCATTGACACCTTCCAGGATTTCCACGTTCAGGATTCCGCTTTCTACCACCTTTTCATTTACCACCACTAATAAGTTCTCAAATTGCACCGCAGAAAAATACAAAGAATCGCCTGCCCGTACCGATATGGCAAAATTCCCACTTTCGGAAGAAACACTACCGCGGTTGGCATTTTTGTTGAAAACATTGATCCCTTCAGCATCCGATCCCCCAGGTACTTTGATGTTTCCACGCACCTCCACCCGCTGAAAAGTCTGGGAAATTGAAGATAAATATGTAAACAGGAACAAAAGGAGGAGCAGCTTCTTCATGCCTTAAAGAAACACATTTTTTTAAAAATTTACTTTAAAAATGCCATTTTCAGAGGGTATTCTACCGCAAATCTTCCTTAGGACAGGACATTTCACAACAAACCTCACAGGTTTCTGAAACCTGTGAGGTTTACATTTATTGAAAGAAAATTCATTATTGGTGTGGAATATCAGAGTCTACTTGTTATTCCCTTGCCTTCATCTGCTTAAATTCCTGGCTCCTCGCAACAAGAAATTCAATTAGATCCATTTCATTTTCTGGCTTTAGCATGGCACGGGAGAGGCCGTTGTCGGCTGCGTAATAGATAAATTCGCGCAGGTTTTCTTCCTCTATATTTAGTTGTTCCTCATAGAAATCATCGTCCCGGAGTTTCAGGAGGTAATCATCGAGGTTTTCATTCGGGTCGAGGTCATTCACCACATTACGCGGACTAAAAATATGTCGAAATACATTTGCAAAATTTGCACCGCTGTAGATCATACCATCTCTGTGGGCTGCATTGGGGGGAGAAACCAGCGAATCTGGACGAAATTCCCATTCATACGGATTGACTTCAGCGGCAGATTGATTAGGCAGATCTGTAGGCGCGGTGGGAATAATTCGTACATCCACCCGCACATTTCCCGAAAGGTCGTATGGCGTCACCACCACTTCAGCCAGTTCGATCACTGCTTCAGAAACAAAAACCTTGAGTTGTCTCGTATCTATTACGCCTTGATCGATCAATACCGAAAAATCCTGGAATTGCAAGGATTTGAACTGTAAGGTATCCCCTTCCGTAGCCCTTATTTGAAAGAGTCCGGTTTCATTAGAAATCGTCGCCCGCATGGCCGAAGTATTAATAATGGAAATCCCTTCCGCGTCCTCGCCAACAGGAACATTTATTTCCCCATTGATCAAAATGCGGCCAGGTTCCTGAGCGAAAATACTTAGGCTAAATAAGAAAAAGGTAACGTATAAGAAGGTTTTCATGTTGCTGCTTTTCTTAAAGGAACAAAAACTTATGTTTAGAAAAATCTAATTTCCGACTAAATTTTAGTTAAAAGTAGATTTGGGAATGGTTAAATAGTGATTGGTTAAATAGTGATTGGTTAATTGGTTACTTGGGGATTCGGGATTCGGGATTTGGGAATGGTTAAATAGTGATTGGTTAATTAGTTACTCGGGGATTCGGAATTCGGGAATTCGGG
>JAGXIM010000084.1 GCA_024635665.1 Salinimicrobium sp.
AAAGAGTTGCATGGCCATTCCCGGTGCCACACTTTGGTAGACATGGGAAACGTCCTTCAACGTTTTCCTGCCCGAAAAAGATTCCATTTCTTCCGGAGTTTTTTCACCAAAAAGGGAAAACTGTCCTGCTCCTGCCGTTTGTGCCTGGGCACGGGCTGTCGGTGAATTGGTGACTTGTACTGTGGAAGCAGTTTCTTCCCCAGAGAAAAGTTTCAGGAACTGATCTTTCAGCCGTCTAAATTCAAGTTCTTCAAATATTTCCTGCACCTTTTCTGAATCGGGCATCGAGAGTTCGTAATCTTCCGCATGGAATTTCACATCACAGTCGGTGAGGATCGCAGCGAGTTTTTTTGAAAGGATTCCCAGTTCGGCATTGGCCTCCACTTTTTCTTTCATCTTGCCTTTAAGCTGATCTGTATTTGCTAAAAGAGCCTCCATGCTGCCAAACTGTTTCAGGAATTTTTTGGCTGTTTTTGCGCCAACTCCGGGCAAGCCTGGAATATTGTCTACCGCATCGCCCATCATTCCCAGGTAATCAATTACCTGCTCGGGCCTTTCAATCTCGAATTTCTTTTGCACTTCAGGAATTCCCCAAATTTCAATTCCATTTCCCATGCGGGCGGGGCGGTACATGAAAATATTTTCAGAAACCAATTGGGCAAAATCTTTATCGGGGGTGACCATAAAAACCTTGTAGCCTTCTTTTTCTGCCTGTTTGGCAAGGGTTCCAATGATATCATCAGCTTCGCAACCAGGCAGCACCACCACGGGAATGTGCATGGCTTTAAGAATTTCCTGAATGTAGGGAATCGCCTGTACGATAGGTTCGGGCGTGGCATCGCGGTGGGCTTTGTAGGCCTCGAACATCTCGGTCCTTGCGGCGCTTCCTTCTTTATCGAAACATACGGCCAAATGATCTGGTTTCTCCCTTCTTATCACATCAAAAAGGGAGTTGGTGAACCCCATGATTGCAGAGGTGTCCATGCCTTTGGAGTTGATGCGCGGGTTTTTTATGAAGGCGTAATAGCCCCTAAAAATGAGGGCGTAGGCATCGAGAAGGAATAAGCGTTTTTGTTCGGCCATCTGCGGAATTTTTTAAGTTCATAAAACTACAAAACTAATGGGTGCCGTTAAAATTCAATTTCTTATTTTAAGAGGGGGAGAGGTACTAGGAAGAATAGGAATAAAAAACAGGACCTCTTTTTCTGATATATAAACAACGAATGAAACAGAACCAAAAATATTCAGTAGCTATTCATGGAGGCGCCGGGACTTTACTGCGGGGCCAGATGACTGCCGAAAAGGAAAAAGCATACAGGACTAGTCTTGAGAATGCACTTGAAAAAGCATATCAATTACTTGATGCTGGTGCACCGGCAATAGACGCGGTAGAAGCCGCTGTAAAGGTGCTTGAAGATTCTCCATTATTCAATGCGGGTAAAGGCAGTGTTTTTACAGCAGAAGGGACTCATGAAATGGATGCGGCTATTATGGAGGGAAAGGATCTGCATGCTGGTGCAGTTACTTTGGTTAAAGGAATTAAAAACCCAATCTCCCTTGCCCGGGATGTAATGGAAAAAAGTGGACATGTGTTTCTGGCGGGGGAAGGTGCGCTTAATTTTGCCAGAAGTTTGGGACATGTTTTTGAGGAGGAACGCTATTTCTATGATGAATTCCGCCATAAACAATGGCTGGAGATCAAAGATTCAAATAATTTTCAGTTGGATCACAGTAACGCTAAAGATTCAAAATTTGGAACGGTAGGAGCTGTAGCCTGTGACAGGGAAGGCAATGTTGCCGCGGCTACCTCCACCGGCGGGATGACAAACAAGAAATTCGGAAGAGTAGGAGATAGTCCGATAATAGGAGCGGGAAATTACGCAAATAACCATACCTGCGCTGTGTCCTGTACCGGCAGCGGAGAATATTTTATTAGAGGAGTAGTCGCTTATGATGTTTCCGCTTTGATGGAATATAAAGGCCTGTCCCTTGAGGCAGCCGCAAATGAGGTCATTCACGGCCGACTTCCAAAAATAGGTGGGGACGGCGGACTCATTGCCGTAGATGCCGAAGGAAATGTGGCACTTCCATTCAATACAGAGGGTATGTACAGGGCCTACAGAACCTCCGGCGGATCTAAGGATATTGCTATTTACAGTTAGTTAAATATATTGGGGAGCATTTTGTGTGCCTACCAGGACTTCTACCTGCCTGCCTGCGATTAAATACCTGTCTCCATGGGAGAGAATATGAGTGATAAGCTTTCTCATGGTAACAGGGGTTCCTTCCTTTAAGTTTTTGTAATTGTTATGTGTAAGTTCTCCGGGGTCAAAAACGATTACCATTCCGGAGCCTATAGTCTCACATTCGTTACCGTTTTTAATCACCATTCCGGTATCTTCGGCCAACCCAATTCCCACAAGTTGGGGGAATCTTGCAACAGCCTCAGATAATCTTCCAAAACGACCACGCTGTATAAAATGCGTGTCAAAAATGATCTCGGGCAGCAATGACATTCCTTTGCGCATTTTGGTAGAAGCCTTGATGAAGGACTCCTTGCTGCTTCCGCCGGAGATCATTTCGGCCGACATACACATAGCTCCTGCACTTGTTCCTGCCACTACAAATTCTTCATTTATGTATCGATCAAGAATGATCTTATGAAATTCGGTATTTCTAATATGGGTGGTGATCTTGGATTGATTTCCGCCCGAAAATAAAACGCAATCGACCGTTCGTGCTTTTTCAAGATTCTTATCGTAATCTGCTTCGGCTTTTGAACCTATGTACAGAGGTTCCACACAATCACAGCCTAGTTTTTGAAAAGCTTTGATATACTTTTCTCCCACCTCTTCGGGAATGCCCGAAGCGGTAGTGATCACCAGGATCTTTGAATCTTTTCCTCCGCTTTCGGCCAGAACCCTCGCCAGGATTCCCTGACTTATGTATTCAAGCCTGAACCTTTTGTGGTTGTGATAACCTTTATCTTCATTTCCTCCTATAGGGATGAGGGTGCCTTTAATCATAAATAAAAATTAAAATGAGTACAAAACTAATCAGATATTATTTTCGATTCTTAAATTAAGAACCATACTCCTTTTGGCAGGATAAGAAAAAAAAGCAGAAAAGAAAAATCCGAACATGAAAATAAGAAAAATTAACGCAATGCGGGGACCAAATTACTGGTCAATTAGCCGGCATAAAATAATAGTAATGGTACTGGATCTTGAGGATCTGGAAGAAACGCCCTCCAATAAGATGGAAGGTTTTAGGGAAAGACTTGAAAAATTGTTACCCGGTCTCTACGAGCATACCTGTTCTGTGGGTTCGCCGGGGGGATTTTTTGAACGGGTTGATGAGGGAACCTGGATGGGGCATATCATTGAACATGTGGCTCTTGAAATACAGACCTTGGCCGGGATGGATGTGGGCTTTGGAAGAACCAGGGGCTTCGGTGAAAAAGGAGTCTATAATGTAGTCTTTTCTTATATGGAAGAAGCTGTTGGTAGATATGCGGCCAGAGCTGCAGTTAAGATCTGCGAAGCGCTTATTAAAGGAGAAGATTACGATCTTTCTGAAGATTTACAGGAGATGCGGGAATTGCGGGAAGAAGTACGTCTCGGCCCCAGTACAGGCTCTATAATTAGGGAAGCAGAATCCAGAGGGATTCCATGGATAAGACTTAACAAATATTCTCTATGCCAGTTAGGTTATGGTGCAAACCAAAAGCGTATTCAGGCCACAGTGACCGGAGAGACCAGTAATATTGCTGTGGACATAGCCTGCGATAAGGAGGAAACTAAAGACCTTTTGGAGCAGGCTGAGATCCCTGTTCCAAGTGGAAGGATCGTGAGAAGTGAAAAAAGATTAAAAGAAGTTGTTGAGCGGCTCGGCTTTCCTCTGGTAATTAAACCGGTAGACGGAAACCATGGCAGGGGAATTACCATAGATATAAATTCTCCGGAAGAAGCCCTGGCAGCATTTAAGACTGCCCAAAACATATCTCATAGGGTTGTGGTAGAAAAACATATTGATGGGGAAGATTACCGCTTGCTGGTGATAGATCATAAACTGGTAGCTGCCGCAAAAAGGAGTCCGGCGCATGTTGTGGGAGATGGTAAACAGAGCATTCAGGAATTAATAGAGGAAGTTAATCAAGATCCGAGAAGAGGCTATGGGCACGAGAAAACCCTTACTCAAATTGAAATCAACGAACTTACTAAACGAATTCTTGCTGCAGGAGGTTATTCCCTTGACAGCATACCCGAAAAAGGCGAAAAAGTGATTCTTAAAGACACTGCCAATCTAAGCACCGGAGGCACGGCCGAAGATGTTACAGATAAAGTGCATCCCTCCAATGTTTTTATGGCCGAAAGGATCTCAAAGATCATTGGGTTGGATATATGCGGCATAGATATCATGACCACAGATATAAGTAAACCGCTTTCAGAAACCCAGGGCGCGGTGCTGGAAGTGAACGCGGGACCCGGCTTCAGGATGCATCTTTCTCCTGCTACCGGTTTACCTCGGAATGTCGCTGCTCCTGTTATTGACAAACTTTTTCCTCATGGTTCTACCGGAACTATTCCAATTGTAGCTGTTACGGGTACTAACGGGAAGACTACAACTACGCGGTTAATCGCCCATATTGCTAAACAGGAAGGTTACAAGGTCGGCTATACAACCAGTGACGGAGTTTACATTCAAAACAGGTTATTGATGAAAGGTGATTGCACCGGTCCTGTGAGTTCAGAATTTGTTCTAAAGGATCCAACCGTAAATTTCGCAGTGCTGGAATGTGCCAGGGGGGGATTATTACGCGCCGGTCTCGGATTTGAAAACTGTGATGTGGGAATTGTGACTAATGTTTCTGAAGATCACCTGGGACTTAACGGAATTCATTCTATTGAACAACTGGCCAGGGTAAAATCTGTTATTCCCGAAACAGTTTTACCCGAAGGATATTCCATTCTCAATGCAGATGATGACCTGGTTTATGAAATGCGGAATAATGTTGTTTCAAATGTCGCCTTGTTTTCTATGGATGAAGAAAATCCCCGGATAAAGGATATTCAAAAGGAAGGCGGATTAGTTGCCGTTTATGAGAATGGATTTATTACCATTTGCAAAGGAACCTGGAAATTGAGGATCATCAAAGCCGCCAATGTGCCACTCACTTTTGGCGGAAAGGCAGAATTTATGATCCAGAATGTGCTGCCGGCGGTCCTCACAGCCTATGTTAAAGGCATTGATATAGATGAGATCAAGGTGGCTTTAGAAACCTTTCAACCCTCGCCTTCACAAACGCCGGGTAGAATGAACCTTTTCCAGTTCAAAAATTTCCAGTTGCTGCTGGATTATGCCCATAATCCTGCTGGAATGAGGGCAGTAAAGAAATTTACAGATCAAATAGAAGCTTCAGTAAAAGTGGGGATCATCACCGGGGTTGGGGACCGCAAGGAAGAGGACACTTTTCAAATTGGAAAAATCTCTGCCGAAATGTTCGACGAGATAATTATAAGGCAGGATCAACATCTAAGAGGCGGGACTCCCGAAGAGATTATTGGATTCCTGAAAAATGGGATAGCAGCTCATGATCCTAATATGAAAGTGACCGTGATATTAGAGGAAAAAGAAGCAGTTATTCACGCCATAAAAAACGCTAAAAAAGATGCATTAATCGTGATCTGCACCGAGATGATCATCGAGGTGACAGAACTGGTTCAGGAAATGCAGCAGCAGGGCTCCCTGGAAGCCACCCAATTAAATGGGGCAGAAGTAATAAAAGAGCCGGTTAAGGAGTAAACCTATTGGTCTTCCTTAACCGTCAAACAGCCACTTCCGTTTTTTTGTGGTTAAATCCGTAAAACATAATATAACCATAGCATAGCATCACCAGGATAAGTGCAAGATTAAATCCGAAGGAATCTGTAAGGTAACCAAAGGCCGGGGGTATAATGGCGCCCCCCACGATCATGGTACATAGTACTCCCGATCCCTGAGGTTTGTTGTCGCCCAGTCCATCCAGCGCCAAACTGAAAATGGTTGGGAACATGATTGAATTGAACAGCCCTACCGCAATAAGCGTCCACATGGCCACCAATCCTACTGATAAATTAGAGATGAGGACCAAACCAATTGCACAGGCCGCAAAAGTGGCCAGGACTTTCGCCGGATTCAGGATTTTTGTGAGATAGGAACCAATGAACCTTCCAATCATGGCCCCTGTCCAATAAAAAGTAACAAAGACTCCAACCACCGCCATATCGGTGGAAGTCGTAACGCCCGAAGTCAGGATCCATTCGGCAATAGTCCGCATAACCGGGGTCTCACGCACCACAGACGGCAGGTCCAGAGCTAGAAAATAATTGACCATATAACTACCTATAGCCACTTCGGCACCCACATAGAAGAAAATCCCAAAGGCTCCCATGATCAGGTTTTTGTTCTTGAGAACTACCGAATAATTATTGGAAGCTTCGGTGTCGCTGACTTTCGGAAGTTTTACAAAAAGGAATACCAGGGCTATAAAAATTATAAAAAGGGCGATTCCGAGGAAAGGGACTTGCACAGCCGAAGCTTCGGCGGCGTAATAGTTGATTTGTTCAGCTTCCGTCATAAAAGTAATTTCCTCTGAAGTCGATACTTTATCGCTCAAAATGAAAAGCGCCCCCAAAGCTGGGGCAATGGCAGTACCTAAAGAATTGAAGGCCTGGGAAAGGTTGAGTCTGCTGGATGCTGTCTTTTCTGGCCCAAGAATAGTCACATAAGGATTGGCGGCAACCTGTAGGATGGTGATCCCACCTGCCAGGATGAAATATCCCAACATGAATATCCCAAACACACGGTAGGAAGCGGCCGGCCAAAAAAGCAGGCAACCCGCAGCCATGGTGAGCAGGCCGAGTACAATTCCTTTCTTGTATCCTATCTTGGACAGCAGATAACCGGCCGGGATGGAAAGTAGGAAATAAGCTCCAAAAAAGGCAAATTGAACCATCCCTGCCTGGAAATAAGTGAGTGTAAATACTTCCCGCAGGCGCGGAATGAGGGAATCTACCAAAACGGTGAGAAGTCCCCAAAGGAAGAACAAAACAGTTACAAAAATAAATGCGGTGCGATAAGATTTTTTCTGATCCATTCGATTAAAAGATATTTAGAGATAAAATTTGCTTTGGATGTTTTTGTTGGTGCCGTCCTGGTATTTCATATAGGAAAAACCTTTCTGGATACAGTAGGAGCCAATCTCCCCTTTCTTGTTGATAGCGATAAACGCTGCCTGAAAATCGGAATAATTGGGATTTTGCTTTATTATTCTCATAATAGCAGCTTCACAAGCTTCTTGTGGAGATTTTCCCTGCCGCATAAGTTCCACGATAAGGAAACTGCCCACGGTTTTTAAGATAGCTTCACCCATCCCCGTGGCGACTGCCCCGCCTACTTCATTGTCGAGGAACAAACCAGCACCAATAATGGGGGAATCGCCTACCCGCCCATTCATTTTATAGGAAAGGCCAGAACTGGTGCAGGCGCCAGCAAGGTCACCTTTCTGGTCTATACATAGCATCCCAATGGTGTCGTGGTTTTCTATGTTTATAATGGGTTTGTACTCTTTTTTCTTCAGCCATTCCTGGTAAGCCTTCTCTGAAGCTTCGGTCAACAATTCTTCTCTTTCAAAGCCCTGTGCCTTTGCAAATTGATCGGCACCTTCGCCCGCCAGCATTACATGTGGCGTCTCTTCCATGACTTTGCGGGCCACCGATACGGCGTGGGTGTTGTGTTTTAGATAAACGACAGCACCTGCATTTCCATCAGGGGACATAATGCACGCGTCCAGCGTCACATTCCCTTCCCTGTCTGGTGCGCCCCCTTTGCCGACAGTAGTGTTTTTTACATTGGCTTCTTCGACCATTACGCCCTGCTCGACTGCATCAAGGGCAGAAACGCCTGCAGCGAGCATTTCCCCTGCCCGAAGGCTGGCGTTGGGAAAATTCCAGGTGGCAATACAAATAGGTTTCAAAAATGGCATTTTTGGATGTTTATTTTCCGAAAAACTTATCAGCGGGGAAAGGGCGGAAAGCCCAATTCCACTGAGGGTAGTGTTTTTCAGAAATTTTCGTCTTTTCACAACGAGAAATTAATTTTTAAGGTTTGAACATTCCTGCCAAATAGGCTTTGGCTTTATTCTTGTAAAAGAAAAGAAAATTCTTCTTTTTCCAGGGATTTTTACCACATAAATTCAACTTATGTGACTATTGTGAAAAAGAAAAAAATTACCCTTTTTTAATCCTGGTCGGAAGTATCTTCGCCAAAAATTTTGCCCATGCGCTGGATTATTTTTATTGTCATTTATATTTTACTGGATATTTACGCATTCCAGGCCTTTAAAACCGTTTCCAGGCACAACTGGATTTACTTTGTTTACCTGGCTTTGTCGTTGGGTGCACTTGGCTTTATGCTGTACCAGTTCAACGTGGTGCCCGAGAAAGAAGGTTGGGCAGGTGCGCGTGCATATTCAATTGGGTTTTTCCTGGTCTTTTTTGTTCCCAAACTCATTCTTTTTGTACTGCTTTTTGGGGAAGATTTAGTGCGGGTGGTGATGGGCGGATTTAGAAAACTGACCGATTCGGGCGGAGGGGATGCCATTCCTTCCCGCAGGAAATTTGTTAGCCAGATTGCGCTGGGGATCGCCGCCATCCCGTTTGCTTCTCTGCTCTACGGGATGTACCAGGGGCGGTATAATTATAAAGTCCTTAAATACGTGCTGTATTTTGAGGACCTTCCCGAAGCATTCGATAAGTACAGGATCACCCAGATAAGCGATATCCACAGCGGAAGCTTTGGTGACCGGGAGAAAATTACATATGGTATTGACTTAATCAATGAGCAGCAAAGTGATATGATCCTGTTCACCGGTGACCTCGTGAACAACAAAGCTTCAGAAATGGATGATTGGAAAGGCATTTTTGGAACCTTACAGGCTAAAGATGGTATTTTTTCAGTTTTGGGGAACCATGATTATGGAGATTATGTGAACTGGGACTCTGCAGAGGCAAAAAGGGCAAATTTGGACGCCGTTAAACAAGTGCATGGGGAAATGGGCTGGAAGCTTCTGCTGAATGAGCATAAGTTTATTCAAAAAGATGGTCAGCAAATAGCGGTTGTTGGGGTTGAGAACTGGGGCGCCGGTTTTAAACAAAAAGGCGATTTGGACAAGGCTGCTATTGGATTGAGCCAGGAGGATTTCAAAATATTGCTCTCACACGACCCTTCTTATTGGGAAGAAAAAATAAAACAAGACCCTAAGAACTACCATTTGACCTTAAGCGGACACACGCACGGGATGCAATTTGGAATTGAAATACCCGGCTGGTTCAAATGGAGCCCTGTACAATATCGCTACGCAAAATGGGCCGGTATCTATGAGGAATTAGGCAGGTATATCAACGTGAACCGTGGCTTCGGATTTTTAGCATATCCTGGCCGGGTTGGAATTTGGCCTGAAGTTTCGGTGATCGAATTACGAAAAGGATCCAAACCTGTGTAATCCAAAGTTTTCACTATATTTGGTAGAGGCAGTTGAAGATGATGTTTTTTCAGGAAGTTTCGTCGTACTAAATATTTTGTGCTATGTCAAAGTTTGGGGAATTGATCGACTTGCAAGTTCCGGTTTTGCTGGATTTCTACACTAAGGGAAACGATGCTTCCATAGCTATGCACCCGGTTCTAAACGACGTGGCTGCAGCACTTGGGGACAAGGCAAAGGTCATCAAAATCGATGTGGACAAGAATTCCCAGTTAGCAGAAGCCTTGCGCGTAAAAGGGCTGCCAACACTCATGATCTACAAGCAGGGCGAGATGAAGTGGCGGCAAAGTGGTGAGCAGGACGCCAATACCTTGATTGGCCTTATTGAGGAATATATTTGATCACAGGGCTTTAAAAGAATAATTTTCCCTGCTGAAGGCTTCCAGAATTTTTGGCAAAACTTCGGTCAAATTCTTTTTTGCTTTTATGCTGTCGTGAAAAACGATTATGCTCCCGGGCCTGGCATTTCCAACTACATTTTCATAACATTCTTCTATAGAAACAGCGGCGTCATAGTCTTTACTTATGATGTCCCACATTACAATCTGGTATCCGAGTTCCTCAATTTTTCTCGCCTGTTTTTGTTTGATACGTCCATAAGGAGGTCGAAAAAAGGCATTTTTGGAAGGTATCCCTGGCGGAAAATTTTTGGTGATCACCTCCCTGGCCTTTAAAGTATTCTGAAGATATTCTTCGGAAGTGGTTTTCCAGCCGTTCAAATGGTTATAGGTATGATTTCCTATGGTATGGCCTTCAGTATAGAGGCTGCGGAAGATTTCGGGATGTTTTTCAACATTTTCACCGATACAAAAAAAGCTTGCCTTCGCCCCAAAGCTTCTAAGTTGCTCGAGCACCCATGGTGTGACCTCGGGAATGGGGCCATCGTCAAAAGTCAGATAAATGGCCTTGTCTTCTTCCGAAGCATCCCAGATTCGGTTGGGATAAACCTTCTTTACGATTTTAGGGATTTTGACTGTCATAAAGAGGAAAAAGCCATCTTCTAGAAAAACTTCAGAAAATGGCCTTTTTGGGTACTTATAAAGTGTCGGTTATTTCCTGTGGGAGCAATTCGGCCTCTGTCGAGGGTACTCCTTCGGGCTCTTGCGGGTTTCCATAGAAGTGTTCGAACATCATCAAATAACTGTTAAACTCATCAGCCTTGCTTCTGGCGATTTCTTCCTCGTCATGTAAGATCATTAGATCGACCAAGCTTCGGTAGCGTTCAATATCTGTCACGATCTCATTGCCAAAGTTGATTTGGCGGTCGATATCAAGCGTGTTGTAGTAGGTGAGGTTCTCCTGATATTTTTCAGCAACCTTTTCCCAAAGTTCACGTGCTTTTTCAGGTTCACCAACTTCATAATATCCTGCTATGAATGGCTCCAGCAGCGTGTAATATCCATAATATTCTACTGGCATTTTCTCCATGGCCAGGTCGATTACATTTTCCGCTTTTTGTATCTGACCTTCCTGCAATAATGCCTCTACCAGCCTCGCAAGATTGCTGCGGTAGGTGATGGCGTTCTTACGCGTTTCGGGATCGTGGTAGATAGAAGGGTCACCAGAGTTCCCCCAATACCAGTTCATAACGATGTTATACATTTTTTCGGTATTGATCCTGCCCATATCGAAAGGGTTCCGCGGATTCACCGGCGTCCTGATTGGCACCAGCTTATAGGCCACACCATCCAGTTGCAGATAATCTTTCATCCATAGGTAATCGTCATCCCCAAAGCTGCCCCCGGTAAAATAAATAGGCCGCTCCCAATTGTTACTAGCAATGATATCCAGCATGAGGAGCCTGTTCTTGTAGATGATGTCACCTGAAATTTTCACGTTTATTTCGTCTACAATTTCATCAGCATTTTTAGGGTCTACAATCCCGTTTTCAAGAACGTTTTCCTTGTTGACAGGTATCCTGATATTTTGCGTTGGGAAGGTACTCACCATTTGGCCGCTCATAAGTTCGGCCTGTGTACGTGGATCGCTACTGGCGATCCAGTTCATCCAGTTTTTGATGTTCATGGTGTCCTGAGTGACTGGCTGGAACCATACGGCGTCGTTTGTGCCATAAAGATATTGTTCGTGCACTAATTGGCCTGGGATGGGCTCGCTTTCCCAAGCCTGGGACTTCATTTGATCAATATACCAGTCGGTAGCAAAAAGGCTGGTATTGACAACCCTCACATCTGTCCTGTAGCCCTCTATTTGTTGGGCGTACCAGAGTGCGAAAGTGTCATTGTCCCCAATTGTGAAAATAATGGCATTTTCATCTACGCTGTCCAAATACATTTTGGCCATGGCCAGGGCAGTATAACGTCCTGAACGATCATGGTCATCCCAATTTTCTGTTGCCAAAACGGTGGGAACTGCCAATAATGTGGCTGCTACCACAATGGGAACGGCTATTTTAGGTTTTAAATAATCCTTCAAAATATCAAACAGGGCGTACACTCCGAATCCTATCCAAATCGCGAAGACATAGAAAGATCCTACCAGGGCATAATCGCGTTCCCGGGGCTCAAAAGGCCGTTCGTTGAGGTAGATCTTCAGTGCAATCCCAGTGAACAGGAAGAACACCAGGAGCACCCAGAAATTCTTCTTGTCTTTTGAATAATGAAACACCAGCCCTAGCAAGCCGAGAAGCAAAGGCAGAAAATAATAGGTGTTACGGGCTTTGTTGTTTTTAACGTCACCAGGTAACTGATCCTGGGGCCCCAGCCTGGCTTCGTCAATAAATTCGATCCCGCTTAACCAGTTTCCGTGTAGATCGGTATATTTACCCTGCACGTCATCCTGGCGGCCCACGAAATTCCACATAAAGTACCGCCAGTACATGTAGCCCATCTGATACTCAAAAAGATAGTTCATATTGGCTACAAAAGAAGGCTTCTCGACGTCAAGATATTCCCTAAACTGCTTTAGAAAATTGTCGTATTGTTGGTTATCTATGTTTCCACGATTGAAACTGCTCTTAAACTCGTTGACAGCAGCCATTAGCTGCTCTTCTCCCTGATATTCGGGTTTGATCGTGAAATCTAGCGGTCCTGTGAAATCAAGGTAGTTTGCCGCATGCTCGGTACTCCACATCCTCGGGAGAATAGCCTTGTGGTCATCGTCAGTATTTTGTTTGGCATTTTTATAATTGTTGACAATCACATACTTTCCAGCCTGTTTGTCAACTTCATATTTTGGTTTGTCGTCTATATATGGGTTTTCTGCGTCGAGCCCGCTGTACATTTCAGTGAACTGGGGACCGTAGAACAGGTGCGTTTCAGGATATTGTTCCCGGTTGTAATAAGCCAACAATTCCCGGGCGTTATTTGGATTGTTCTCATTGATGACTGTATTGGCATTTGCCCTAATTGGCAACATTATCCAACTCGAGAATCCTATGAAAATGAAAAGGATGCAAAGTAAGAGCGTGTTAAGCTGATAGTAATGCTTTTTTCTGGTATATCTAATTCCGTAGTAAAATGCCACGATCAACGCGAGTGCGGTAAAAATGGTTCCGGAGTGGAATGGCAGGCCAAGAGAATTCACAAAGAAAACTTCGATTGCCGAAAAGAGGCTGAGGGAATATGGCAGCAGCATTTTAAAAATGAACATCAATACTGCTACTACCACTATGTTGGCAACAATGAAGTTTTTAACTGTGATTTTGGAAAAGTTCTTGAAATAATACAAAAATCCAATTGCAGGAATGGTGAGCAGTCCCATAAAGTGTACCCCAAAAGACAGTCCCACGATAAAGGAGATCAGGATCACCCATCTATTTCCACGTGGGGCGAACATATCGCGTTCCCAAAGCAGTCCAAGATAGAACAAAACAGCCATGAGACAGGTTGCCATGGCATATACTTCGGCTTCGCCTGCATTGAACCAGAAACTATCTGTAAAAGTAAAGGCCAAAGAGCCCACCAAAGCACTTCCGAGCACCGCAGCTTTTTTTGCCCCCGAAATTTTTTCTTTTGGTCCTGCTATTTTCAGCAATAAAAGAACGATTGTCCAGAACATGAACAAAATGGTGAAAGCACTGGCAAAAACCGACATTAGGTTTACCATGTAGGCAACTTGCGAAGCTTCGCTGGCAAAAATGGAGAAAAAGGCACCCATCATTTGGTAAAGCGGGGCTCCTGGCGGGTGGCCTACTTCCAGTTTGGATGAGGTGGAAATATATTCCCCTGCATCCCAGAAACTTACTGTGGGTTCCACGGTTAACCAAAAGGTGATGAGTGAAATAAGAAAAACCAACCAGCCTAGGATTTTATTCCACCTGGTAAAGTTAAAATCTGTCATAGAAGTAGGATTGTAAACTGTGGCGAATTTAAGAATATTTGGGATATTGAAGTTAGAACGAAGTTTAAAAGCAAATATTTTGCACATTACTGGTTTTTCGGGGGCTTTGAGAAGAATTTTTATGTAGTTCTGAATTAGGATTTTCTGAATTGAACAGCGGGCAGGCTTCAGTTTTTGATCGAAAAATCACACTCCGCTATTTTTGCGAATAAAAGCGGAAAAAATATTTGTACAAGAAAAAGTTTGTCTTAAATTTGCATCCGCATTACAGCAGTGGCCTATGGTGTAACTGGCAACACGTCTGGTTTTGGTCCAGAAGAGTCTAGGTTCGAGCCCTAGTAGGCCAACAGAGTAAATGTGAAAACCGAATTGTGCAAACAGTTCGGTTTTTTTATAGGAAGTACTGGCATAAAGCCTGACGGATATATTTGAAATTGTTAGAGTTATGCAATAAGGGTCATCACTCAATTTCAAGCTCATACTTCCTCAATAAACCTTCCAGTTGATTATAACTAAATTTTGCTCCTTTGATTTTATTACGTTCAGGATCGAGGCTTATGTTCCTTGAGGTACGAAAATCTGCTTTTTCAAGATTTGATTCATAGAAATTGGCTTCCATTAGATCGCAGTTGCTAAAAACAGCAAGCGTGAGATCTGTGTTTTCAAACTGGGCTTGTCTTAAGGAACAGGAGAGAAACCTGGTTTTTTTCATCTTTTTGAAGCCGAAGGAAGAATAGTCCAGAGTACAATCTTCAAAATTTACACGAAACAGGAAGTCATTGCATTTACCAAACTCTATTCCCAGAAGTTTGCAGTTTTGGAATTTCACATTTTTAAGGTCTGTATTGGAGACGGTGGTAAGGCTGAAATTGCAGGAGTTAAAAATGCAATCGGTGAATTCAATATTACCGAGGTCACAGTTCGAAAAATTGCAATTTTTGAACTCACAGGAAATAAATTCTTCATTGACGATCTGTCGGTCGGAATAATCTATGTCTTGGAATACTTCAGTTTCGTTGATCTTTGTGTCCATGTTTTTAATTTCAGTATTACCAGAAAACTCTTGATAATTTTTCCGGCGCATATGGAGATTTAAACAAAGAAACTACTTTTTTAAAAGGAAGAAACCCCGATAGGGCATAGATTTTTACTAAAGGAAAGGGATACAGATGACCAGGCAGGAAATTCTGCGACAAAAAAAAGCCCCGATGAACGGAGCTTGTATAACCACTTTCTTATTTATTCTCAGGCTACCTGGATCAAGCTGTAGTAATTCAGGGAACTTTGATAAAAATTCAAGCTTCTTTTATCTTTTTTAATGCAGGACGATAAGAACGTGGTCAAATCCTGGCACTCAAAATTCACTGTCGTATAATGATAGGCCGTAATGGGAATTTCAGCTTTTATCAAATGCTTTTCATAATCTATTTCTACTTTTCTGGCAGAAAAGTACATTTTGACAATTCCTTTATGTAAGGAACTATAAGCAGCATTTGTACATGCACAATCTGAACAGGTATGCTGCACTAAATTTTTGAATTCATCTATTATTTGAGAGGGTTGAAGTGTAGTCATATCTAAGGGTTTTACAGTTGGTCTTTGTTTCTTAAAGTGCTGAAATTTAGCCTATAAGACTGTTAAAAGTGTTCTAATGAAATGTTGATTAATAAAGAATTAACAGGCGAGAGCGTTGGTTGTGAAAATATTGGGGAAAAATGGCATTTTTGGAGGGCTGGGTAATTTTTATCGGGAAAAAATTGGGAAACGATTGGCAA
>JAGXIM010000085.1 GCA_024635665.1 Salinimicrobium sp.
ATTTCCAAATTTCCATACCAGTCGCCAGTGACTTCTTGTGCAGTAGCAGATGCCGTAATGAAAAACAAAAAAATTAGTGAGAATAGAGTTTTCATAAGTTTAATTTTTCAATAGGTTAAACAAAAAAAACCCCTTTTAAGGGGCTTTCGAGCTTATTCTTCGATGGGTTTCATTTTGAATGATTCCATGAATTTCGTAGTGTAATTCCCTGCTACATAATCTGGATCTTCCATCAATTGTCGGTGGAAAGGGATAGTAGTTTTTACACCTTCAATCACAAATTCATCAAGGGCACGTCTCATTTTACTTATGGCTTCCTCACGGGTTTGTGCCGTGGTGATCAATTTGGCGATCATGGAGTCATAGTTTGGAGGAATTACATATCCACTGTAAACATGGGTGTCAATCCTCACGCCGTGCCCACCGGGCGCGTGCAGGTTGGTTATCCTTCCTGGGGAAGGTCTGAAATCGCGGTATGGATCCTCTGCATTGATCCTGCACTCAATGGAGTGCAACTGTGGAAAATAATTCTTTCCAGAAATCGGGATGCCCGCAGCAACCAGAATCTGTTCCCGAATGAGGTCATAATCTATCACCTGCTCCGTAATGGGGTGTTCTACCTGGATACGGGTATTCATTTCCATGAAATAGAAATTCCGGTGTTTATCTACCAGAAATTCTACTGTTCCTGCACCTTCATATTTAATGTATTCAGCTGCTTTTACAGCTGCATTCCCCATTTTTTTCCGAAGTTTATCGGTCATAAAAGGGGAAGGGGTTTCTTCGGTTAACTTTTGGTGGCGACGTTGTACAGAGCAATCTCTTTCTGAAAGGTGGCATGCTTTTCCTGAACTGTCCCCCACGATTTGGATCTCGATATGGCGCGGCTCCTCGATGAGCTTTTCCATGTACATCCCGTCATTCCCAAAAGCGGCGGCAGCTTCCTGACGCGCAGAATCCCACGCGGCACGTAGATTTTCCTTTTTCCAGACTGCACGCATTCCTTTACCTCCACCTCCGGCTGTCGCTTTCAGCATTACCGGAAAGCCCATTTCTACAGCAACTTCTTCTGCTTTTTCATAGGATTCCAGGATACCTTCAGAACCCGGGACACAAGGTACACCGGCAGCCCGCATCGTAGCTTTGGCTGTCGCTTTGTCGCCCATTTTGTCGATCATATCGGGGCTGGCACCAATAAACTTGATATTGTGTTCGGCACAAATTTTCGAAAACTTGGCATTTTCAGAAAGGAATCCGTAACCGGGGTGAATGGCATCTGCGTTGGTGATCTCTGCAGCTGCTATGATATTTGATATTTTGAGGTAGGAAAGGTTGCTGGGCGGTGGGCCTATACATACGGCTTCATCAGCAAAACGGACGTGCAGACTTTCAGCATCGGCTGTAGAATATACCGCCACCGTCTTAATGCCCATTTCCTTACAGGTGCGAATGACGCGCAAAGCAATTTCACCCCTGTTGGCAATTAGTATTTTTTTGAACATACCTGTTTAATTTTGGCTGTTGAAAAAGAGTTTTTTAGCTGATGTTTTAGGATGGATCTACTAAAAACAACGGCTGGTCAAATTCAACTGGAGAAGAATCATCCACCAATACTTTCACGATCTTCCCTGACACTTCACTTTCAATCTCGTTGAAAAGCTTCATGGCTTCGATCACACAAAGAACGTCTCCTTCATTTATACTGTCCCCTACTTCCACAAACGGATCTTTGTCTGGGGAAGGTTTCCTGTAAAATGTCCCAATGATAGGGGATTTTACGGTGATGTATTTGGCATCTTCCCGAGCGGCTGCTTCCCCCGGAGTTTCTGGCTGGGGTGCCTGCTGCTGCTGGTTTTGTTGCTGCATTTGTGGCTGTGCCTGTTGCTGCATGCCGCCCATTGGAACCTGTTGAACGATCGTGGTTTCCTTATCGTCAGATCCTGTTTTGATAGTGATCTTGATGTCATCCATTTCCAGTTTCACTTCACTGGCACCGGACTTGGCCACAAACTTGATTAGATTCTGAATTTCTTTTAAATCCATAATATTTAATATTGGGTGTTTTAAGAATTGTATGCCCATTTTAGGTAGGCAGAGCCCCAAGTGAACCCTCCTCCAAAAGAAGCAAATATAATATTATCGCCTTTCTTAAGCTGCTTTTCAAAATCGCTCAACAACAACGGTAAAGTCGCCGAAGTAGTATTCCCATACCGCTGAATGTTCATAAGAACTTTGGAATCTTTGATTCCCATTCGGTTGGCAGTTGCATCTATTATCCGCCGGTTTGCCTGATGGGGGACCAACCAATCTACATCTTCATTTTTGAGGTTGTTGCGCTCCATAATTTTGGCACTTACATCGGCCATATTAGTAACAGCAAACTTAAAAACCGTTTTTCCATCCTGATATACAAAATGCTGTTTATCTGCAATCGTTTTAGCAGTAGCCGGAAGAATTGAACCGCCAGCTGAAATCTTCAGAAATTCACGACCGCGCCCATCGCTACGTAGGATCTCATCCTGCATTCCCAATCCTTCTTCATTTGGTTCAAACAAAACTGCACCGCCACCATCCCCAAATATAATACAAGTCGTCCTATCTGAATAATCAATGATAGAAGACATTTTATCTGCTCCTATGAGCAGTATCTTTTTGTATTTTCCAGATTCGATATAAGCGGCAGCAGTCGACATTCCGTACAAAAATCCTGAACAGGCAGCTTGAAGATCGTATGCGAACGCATTGGTCGCTCCAATCTCGCTCGCCACATAAACCCCTGTTGCAGCCACTGGAAGATCTGGGGTGGCAGTTGCCAGGATCACCAGGTCAATTTCAGTGGGGTCAAGGTTTGCTTTATCAATAAGGTCTTTTGCGGCATTTATGGCAAGAAAGGAAGTTCCTTTATCAGAATCTTTAAGGATTCGGCGCTCTTTGATCCCGGTACGGGAGGTGATCCATTCATCATTCGTGTCCACCATGGTTTCCAAAATCTTGTTGGTCAGGACAAATTCCGGAACATACGCGCCTACAGCTGTGATGGCTGCTGTTGTTTTACTCATAAAAATTATTTTATGCCCTGGGTATATTTTTAGATCCTGGTAAACAATAAATTACTAAATAAAATATATACAGCGGTGCAAATTAAGGTGTTTTTAGCACTTTATCAACATAAAACAAAAAACTCTCACGAGGTGAGAGTTTTGTATGGTTTTCAAAGCCTAAAGTGCCTAAGCCTCTACTTCTTCGGTGTTGTCGATTAGTACCTGGCCACGGTAATATAGCTTACCTTCATGCCAGTGAGCCCTGTGGTACAAATGCGCTTCCCCTGTAGTAGGATCTGTAGCTATTTGCGGTACAATTGCTTTATAATGTGTTCTTCTTTTATCTCTTCTGGTTTTCGAGATTTTTCTCTTAGGATGTGCCATGGCTGCGTATTATTTATCGTTTAATAAATTTTTTAATTCATTCCAGCGGGGATCAATATCCTCCACTGCTTTTTCTTCCTTTTCTTTCGGACTTAGTTCTTCCAGTTTTTCAAGTACTTCAGATTCCAGAGTGCCGTCTTCAACACCCGGGTGAACCCTTTTTAACGGAACAGATAGAACAATAAGTTCATATATATACTGCTGTATATTCACCTCAAATTCCCCATGTGGAAGAATCAACAAATCCTCGTCGTCATCATTGAATTCCTGCCCAAACTTAACAACCAGGAACAATTCGCTTTCTATAGGTTGATCGTATGGTTCATTGGTAAGGTCGCAATATACGTTTACCGTTCCAGATGCTTTAAAAGTTAACTCCATCATCGTTGACTTCTTTTCTAAAAGAAGGTCAATTTTAACGTCTACCGCATTAAATTCATCGTACTCAAAATGCTCAAAGAACTTATTGTCAATATGGTACTCAAACTGGTGTTTCCCTTGCTTTAGTCCAACAAAAGGGATCGTAAATTCCTTTAAATTCCTCATTTCATCATCAGTTTCAAGTGCCTATCCCTTAGGATAAGGCGGGTGCAAAGATATAAAAATTAATGAATTTGGTATTCTATATAAACAAATTTTTGTTTATATCTTTTTCCCCTGTTTCCGAAGGACATCTTCAGTTAATTCCATGTATTCTTCCCTGTTCCTGTAAATGTCGATCCCTTTGAAAACAGCTTCTTCAAAAGAATGGTGATCTGCTTCGCCTTTCCCTGCAATTTCGTAAGCGGTGCCATGATCGGGGGAAGTACGTACTTTTTTCAATCCTGCTGTAAAATTGACCCCTTTTCCGAAGGAGAGGGTTTTAAAAGGGATGAGTCCCTGGTCGTGATAGGCCGCTACAATTCCATCAAAATTTTTGTAATTGCCAGAACCAAAGAAACTGTCGGCAGAATAAGGTCCGAAAACCATTTTGCCGCTGTCCCTCATTTTCTCAAGGGTTGGTTTCATAATCTCTTCATCTTCTTTTCCTATCACGCCGTTGTCACCGCTGTGGGGATTGATCCCGAGCACAGCAATCTTTGGTTGTGGAATCCTGAAATCCTGCTGAAGGGCTTTGTAGATGGTCTTTATCTTCTTTTCGATCAATTGGGGAGTGATGGCCTGTGCAACATCCTTCACTGCAAGATGATCTGTAAGCAGCCCAACTTTTAAAGTATCGGTGATCATGAACATCAGGCTTTCCCCTTCCAACTCTTTTGCCAGATAATCTGTGTGGCCAGGGAAATTAAATTCCTCACTCTGTATGCTGTGCTTATTGATTGGAGCCGTCACCAGGAGGTCAATGTTCCCTTCTTTCAGCGCCTTTGTCGCAGC
The DNA here is from genome assembly GCA_024635665.1 of Salinimicrobium sp. Classification (GTDB taxonomy): domain Bacteria; phylum Bacteroidota; class Bacteroidia; order Flavobacteriales; family Flavobacteriaceae; genus Salinimicrobium. Next base: position 4,800 of record JAGXIM010000085.1, read on the forward strand.
TTGTAAAGACTGAAAAGCATACGCTCCAATTTCCCTGTCTTCTTCTCCAAAATTTATGGACACATTTTCTTTCCAGACGTTCACCACATTTATTTTCCCCACAATCGCCTGTGAGGCTTCCTCTACTCCCTGAAAGTTGATGTCAATATTCAGTTTCTTCTTGACAAAAGTGATGGTTTTGGCCGAAGCAAAAATCACCGGGGTACAAAAGTCCAACATTCGTGCATCTTCGAAAGTCTTCAGCACGATCTCGCTCCCAATTCCATTGAGATCGCCAATACTTATTCCCACTTTTATTTTTTCAGCTGACTTCATAGATGGATCCCCTTATTTATTTTAATTTTATCCCTACAAAGGTAATTAATAAATAGAGAAATGTTCACAGGGATAATTGAAGAACTCGGCGTAGTAACAAGGTTGGAAAAAGAGGCTGGCAACCTGAATATGACGCTGGAAGCTCATCTGGCGGCCGAACTAAAAATAGATCAGAGCGTGGCCCACAACGGGATCTGCCTGACTGCGGTAGAAATTAATGGTTCCGAATATACTGTAACTGCCATAAAAGAGACCCTGCAAAAAACAAACCTGGGCGAATTGAAGGTGGGGGATGTGGTAAATCTTGAGCGCGGAATGAAACTGGGCGAACGCCTGGACGGACATATTGTACAGGGGCATGTGGATCAAACCGCCATTTGCTCAAAAGTGGCTGAAACGAATGGCAGCTGGGAATTTACCTTTGAATATGATCCCGCAATGCAAAACATCACCATAGAAAAAGGTTCTATCACTATAAATGGCGTGAGCCTAACGGTAGTAAACTCTCAAAAAAGCCGTTTTAGCGTAGCAATTATTCCCTATACTTTTGAAAATACCACTTTTAAAAATCTTAAGACGGGAATGATGGTGAACCTGGAATTTGATGTGGTGGGGAAATATGTGAAGAGGCTTACAGAA
>JAGXIM010000086.1 GCA_024635665.1 Salinimicrobium sp.
GGGGATGCACCAGATGGGTTTAGTGAGGAACTAAAAGAAGTTACGTGGGCGATAGGAGGGGAATATATCTATCAGGACGTATTTTCTTTGAGGACTGGTTTCTTCCATGAAAGCCCCGAAAAAGGTTCGCGTGAATTCATTTCTTTTGGTGCTGGGTTCAAACATACTGTGGTGGATATAGATATGTCTTACCTGTTCTCAACTTCCGAAGTAATAAGTCCGCTGGAAGGAACCCTTCGATTTGGCCTTACCTTCTATTTCGGCCAGAAATATGATGAGCTTTATTAGGTCTCCAAAGAAGTATCTGTTTTCCCATTATTAGTTAACTTTGTTCCTGTAAAGGACATAACTCTCCCGGACTTAAAAAGTTGCGGGAGCTTTTATCTTCAGAAATAAAATAGATGAAAAAAGTCACCATAAGTGCAGATCTTGATGTATATGATACAGAAAACGAACTGCCACAAGATGTTCAGGATTTAATGAAAGAAGCCATTGCGGCGAGGGAAAAGTCATATTCCCCTTATTCAAAGTTTCGTGTGGGAGCGGCTATCCTTCTTGAGGGTGGCGAAGTCGTCACCGGGAGCAATCAGGAAAATGCTTCTTATCCTGCAGGATTGTGTGCCGAGAGAACCGCTATTTTTTATGCCGGGGCAAAATACCCGGAAAAAAAGATCCTGAAAATGGCACTTTCGGCACGCTCAGAGAACCATCCCGTAGAAGTGCCAACCCCGCCCTGTGGTTCTTGCAGGCAGGCCATTGCAGAATACGAAGTCAAACAGGAGCAGCCAATCGAGATTTATTTCATGGGCGAAAAAGGTAAAGTGGTCAAAGCAAATTCTATTTCAGATCTTCTTCCGCTTATTTTTGACAGTTCCTACCTGTAATTTTTTAGGGTTTTTTTCGGGAAGAAAGAGTTTTCAGTTCCTTTTGAAAATAGTATTTTTGTTGTTCGTTTGGCGAAAGCACTGCCACACGTTAAAAATTAGTTGTAAATGAAGAAAATTACAAAAGCCACTTACCTTAAGTGGTATGAGGAGATGCTGTTTTGGCGGAAGTTTGAAGACAAGCTCGCCCAGGTTTATATTCAGCAAAAAGTCAGAGGTTTCTTACACTTGTACAACGGGCAGGAAGCTATTTTAGCGGGTGCCTTACATGTAATGGATCTTTCAAAAGATAAAATGATCACCGCCTACCGGAACCACGTACAGCCAATAGGCATGGGGGTTGACCCTCGTAGGGTGATGGCAGAATTATATGGGAAAAAGACCGGAACATCTCACGGAATGGGTGGTTCGATGCACATTTTCTCAAAGGAACACCGTTTTTATGGTGGCCACGGAATTGTAGGCGGACAAATCCCTCTTGGGGCCGGCCTTGCATTTGCCGATAAATACTTTAAGCGGGATGCAGTTACTTTGACCTTTCTAGGTGATGGTGCGGCACGCCAGGGTTCCCTTCATGAAACTTTCACCATGGCTGTAAAATGGAACCTTCCGGTTGTATTTTGTGTTGAAAACAACGGTTACGCCATGGGAACTTCGGTTGCCAGAACATCCAAGAGCACCGAGATCTGGAAGTTAGGTTTAGGATACGACATGCCTTGTGGGCCTGTAGACGCCATGAACCCAGAAAAAGTGGCCGAAGCTTTGGATGAAGCCATAGTAAGGGCACGTAAAGGGGAAGGGCCTACTTTCCTTGAGCTAAAGACGTATCGTTACAGAGGGCACTCAATGAGTGACGCCCAACAGTACCGTACAAAAGATGAGGTAGCAGAATACCAGAAGATAGATCCTATTTCCCAGGTCAAGAGTATTCTTAAAGAAAAGAAATACGCCACAGATAAGGAGATCAAGGAAATGGACAAAAGGGTCAAAGACCTGGTTTCTGAATGTGAAAAGTTTGCTGAAGAATCTGAATTTCCAGAGATCCAAACCATGTATGACGTGGTGTACGAACAAAAAGATTATCCGTTTTTATCCCATAAATTAGATTAAGATGGCAGAAGTAATTAAAATGCCGCGGTTGAGCGACACCATGGAAGAGGGTGTTGTGGCAAAGTGGTTGAAGAAAAAAGGTGACAAAGTTGAAGAAGGTGATATCCTGGCTGAAATCGAAACCGACAAAGCCACGATGGAATTCGAATCTTTTTATGAAGGTACCCTGCTACATATAGGGTTAGAAGAAGGAGAAGGCGCACCCGTAGATTCACTTTTGGCAATTGTTGGGGAAGAAGGAGAGGATATTTCAGAATTGTTGAAAGAAGCAGATTCTTCAGAAAAAGCTGCTTCCTCTGATGATGCTGACAAAGATGGTTCTGACAAAAAAGAATCGAAAAAAGAAAAAACTTCCGCTAAAGAGGAATCTTCAGAAGAAGGTTCTGCAGAAGAAGGTGAAATTCCTGAAGGTGTTGAGGTGGTGAAAATGCCACGGTTAAGTGACACCATGGAAGAAGGGACAGTTGCTGCCTGGTTGAAAAAAGAAGGGGATAAAGTTGAGGAAGGCGAGATCCTGGCCGAAATTGAAACCGATAAAGCCACGATGGAATTTGAATCTTTCTATGAAGGGGTTCTATTGTATATTGGTATTGGCGAAGGCGAAACCGCAGCAGTTGATAGTTTGCTGGCGATCATTGGTCCTGAAGGGACCGATGTTTCAGGAATAGTTGAAAGTGGAGGGACTAAAAAACCATCTTCATCTAAAGAAACTGGAAAGAAGAAAGAGGAAAGTGCTTCAGAAGAAACTTCTTCAGAAGAATCCAAATCATCAGGAAAAACCCAAACCACATCAGATGGTGGGCGCATTTTTGCTTCCCCGTTGGCCAAGAAAATGGCTGAAGATAAAGGGATCGACCTTGCAGATGTCAAAGGTTCCGGGGAAAACAACAGAATCGTCAAAAAAGATATTGAGTCTTATAAACCTTCAGAAAAGGCTGCCCCAACCAAACAGGAAGCTTCGATAGAAGCAGCTGAGCCATCATCAGCTTCGCCGGTGCAACCTTATATCCCTGCCGGGGAAGAAAGTTTTGAGGAAATTAAAAATTCCCAGATGCGCAAGACCATTGCGAAGAGATTGGGAGAATCAAAATTCAACGCGCCACATTATTACCTGACAATTGAGGTGGATATGGCGAACGCAATGGCGAACCGCAAACAAATAAACGATCTTCCAGATGTCAAGGTATCCTTTAATGATATTGTCATTAAAGCCAGTGCAATGGCATTAAGAAAGCATCCTCGGGTGAATTCCCAGTGGACCGGGGATACGACCAAAATAGCCAAACATATTCATATGGGCGTTGCGGTAGCAGTTGAGGAAGGCCTGGTAGTGCCGGTTTTGCGTTTTGCAGATCAAATGACGATGACACAAATTGGGGCGAATGTGAAGGAACTTGCCGGAAAGGCCCGTAACAAAAAGCTACAGCCACAAGAGATGGAAGGCAGTACTTTTACAGTCTCTAATCTTGGAATGTTCGGGATCACCGAATTTACCAGTATTATCAATCAGCCGAATTCAGCGATTCTTTCGGTGGGTACCATTGTGGAGAAACCGGTGGTGAAGAATGGGCAAATTGTCGTTGGGAACACCATGAAGTTGACCCTCGCCTGTGACCACAGGACTGTGGATGGTGCGACTGGGGCTGGATTTTTGGAAACCCTTAAAAAGTATTTGGAGAATCCTGTGACCATGCTTGCATAACACGGCTTTTTCCATATTACCAATCTAAAATCCCACGAATCGTGGGATTTTTTTATCTTTAGCCCCATGAGAAAATTTCACTTACTGGGAATATGGGCGTTAGGAATCTTTTTCCTTTTTGGTTGCGGTCAAACCAGGAATATTGCTGAAAACCCCGATCGAGAAACTGCCCCAAAAAAGGATGTTTCCGCAAAGATGGCTATCGAAGAGGCCATTACCGAGAAAGGGATTACCAGCATCTTGAAATATCTTTCTTCTGATGAATTGCAAGGGCGAAAAACAGGTAGCGAAGGGATTGAAAAAGCAGCTGATTACATACAGACAATTATAAGAAAAAGTGGTGTAAAACCCTTTTTTGAGACCTATAGAGATTCTTTCCAGGTGAGAGGAATGACTGGTTATAATCTTGTAGGATTTGTTGAGGGTACAGATCCTCAGTTAAAGGATAAATATATAATTATTGGCGCTCATTATGACCACGTGGGTATCATAGAGCCTGTAGATGGCGATTCAATTGCCAATGGGGCCAACGATAATGCAGCGGGAACGACGGCTGTGCTGGAATTGGCTGCATATTTTGCCGAACACCCTCCAAAAAGGAGCCTTTTGTTCACACTTTTTTCCGCGGAAGAACTGGGTCTGGTAGGAGCAAAACATTTGGCAGAAAGGCTGGAAAAAGAAGCTATTGACCTCTATGTGATGTTCAATATTGAGATGGTGGGCGTGCCAATGGCAGACAAGGATTATCTGGCGTACATATCTGGATATGAAAGATCGAATTTAGCTGAAAAATTCAACCAATATTCAAATGCTGAGGTTCTTGGATTTCTTCCTCAGGCGAAAGAATACCAACTTTTTAGAAGGAGTGACAATTATCCCTTTTTTGAGAGGTTTAATGTACCGGCCCAGACAATTTCTACGTTTGACTTCACCAACTATGACTATTATCACCACGTAGATGACGAATTTGAAGAAATGGACATAGCCCACCTGGAAAATGTCATAGAAACCCTTATTCCAGGATTGACCGCAATGGCAAATTCCCCTGAAAAGGAAATTAAGATGAATACGAAATGAAAAAAATAATTATAACAGGAACCAGCCGGGGGATTGGCCTTGAGCTGGTTAAAAGATTGGCGGGTGCGGAGCATCAAATTCTCGCCCTGTCCAGAAATTCAGTGCCCGTTGAGGAGTTGAAACTCGAAAACGTGCACACTTTTCCCTTTGATATCACCTCGGAAGATGATCTGGAAAAAGCTTCAGAATTTGTAAAAGAAAACTGGAAGCAGGTGGATATTCTTATCCACAATGCCGGTGCGATTGTGAACAAACCTTTCATGGAACTTTCTTCCGAAGAATTTGAAAGGGTGTATAAGATCAACGTTTTTGGAGTTGCCGCTTTAACCAGACATTTGTTGCCTTTTATGAGGTCAGAGTCACATATGGTGACGGTGAGCAGCATGGGAGGCGTGCAGGGCAGCATGAAATTCCCCGGACTTTCGGCCTACAGCTCGAGCAAAGCTGCGGTAATCAATTTAACTGAATTACTTGCCGAAGAATATAAAGAGAAAGGCCCTTCTTTTAACGTATTGGCCCTGGGGGCAGTTCAAACCGAAATGCTGGCAGAAGCATTTCCGGGTTATAAAGCCCCGCTGCAACCGTCGGAAATGGCGGAATATATTTCTGATTTTGCATTGAAGGGCAATAAGTTTTACAACGGGAAGCTTTTACAGGTGTCCAGCAGTACCCCTTGAGAAATGAAAAATATTCTGGAGAGATACATACCGACCCATGCTGTAGAACCCATTTTTGGGCTGATAGAAACCAATGGGATTCACCTCAAGGTTGTGAATGAGAGGAAAACCCGGCACGGCGATTACCGGCGTATGCCACAGGGAGTGCACCAAATTACCGTAAATGCCAATCTCAATAAGTACCGTTTTTTAATCACTTTGATCCATGAAATAGCACATTTAGTGGCTTTTGAGAAGTTTGGGCGCAGGATCAAACCACATGGCCTGGAATGGAAAAAGACTTTTCAATACTTGATGTTGCCTTTTATACGGCCTGAAATTTTTCCGGCGGATTTGCTACCCTTTATCGCCCGGCACTTTAAGAACCCGAAGGCTAGCAGCGATACAGATGCCCACCTTTCGGTAGCCCTGAAAAGGTTCGATGCCGAAAATGATAAGAATTATGTTTTCGAAGTGCCGCATGGGAGCATTTTTAGAATTTATAACGGGAAAGTGTTTAAAAAGGGAGAGCGACGAATCAAGCGTTATGAATGTGTGGAAGTCAAGACTGGCAGGGTCTACTTATTTCAGCCCAATGCCGAAGTCGAGCTATTGAAGACAGCTAATTAGTATCCAAAAAGGGCAAAATGGAGAAAGATTTTTTTGCAGTTATTATGGCAGGAGGAGTTGGTTCGCGGTTTTGGCCGGTGAGCACCACCCAGCACCCAAAACAGTTTCGGGATTTGTTGGGAACCGGGAAAACATTGATCCAAACTACTTTTAGGAGATTATCTGCGATTGTTCGGCCAGAAAATATCTACATACTTACCAATGAACGCTATGAACAGTTGGTGAAGGAGCAGCTTCCGGTTGTGAAACAGGATCATATTGTTTTGGAGCCGGTAATGAGGGATACTGCCCCGGCAGTACTTCTGGCAGCCTTAAAAATTCAGCAGAAAAACCCGAATGCGCTTATGCTCATGGCGCCCAGCGACCATTGGATAGAAGATGAAATGGCTTTTAAAGAGGATATTCAGCTGGCTTTTAATGCCTGTATCGGTGAAGACAAGATCCTTACTTTAGGGATTAATCCTACCTTTCCAAACACCGGTTATGGATATATAAAATACGATAAAAACCAGAATTCTGGAATTAAACAAGTCGAAAAATTTACAGAAAAACCGTCGTATGCCAAAGCACAGGATTTTCTAAAGGAGGGTAATTATCTGTGGAATGCCGGGATCTTTTTGTGGAATATTGATTTTATTATCCGCTCCTTCAGCAGGAATCTTCCGGAAATGTATCAGCTTTTCACCCAAAATCTCAATGTTTTGAATACTTCCGGGGAAAAGGCGTTTCTTCAGGAAAACTATCCCAAAGCCAACAATGTTTCCATTGATTACGGGATCCTGGAAAAGGAAGAAGATACTGTGTTTGTAATTCCTGCCAGTTTTGATTGGAATGACCTTGGGACCTGGGGTTCCCTCTATTCTGAAACCGATAAAGATGAACATGAAAATGCGCTTCTCAACGTGCGTTTGTATGCAGAAGATGCTTCAGGAAATATCTTATCTTCCGCAAATAACAAAGTGATGGTTGTGGAAGGCCTCAAAAATTACATTGTTGTTGATGAAGAAGAGGTTTTGCTGATCGTTCCGAAGGATAGGGAACAGGATATTAAAGGGATCAGGGAAAAAGTGCAGCGAAAGTTTGGTGAAAATCTAGGATAATCAATGGAAAACAATTCAGATAAAGCCCCTTCCCTGCAGCCGGGTGCGGGTGCCAGCGGAAAGTCGGTCTTGAAGGAAATCAAAGAATTCCTTCGGGAATTGCTGGACATACATGAGGATACCGACAGGGACACGACCATGGAGACGGTCAAACGTGACATTTCCTTTAAAGGCCATAACGCCTGGATCCTGGTGTTTTCAATCTTTGTAGCTTCTATTGGCCTTAACGTTAGTAGCCCTGCGGTAGTGATTGGTGCCATGTTGATTTCTCCTTTGATGGGACCTATTGTGGGGGTCGGTTTTTCTGTTGCCATTAACGATATCGATACGCTAAAACGCTCCCTGGTGAACCTGGGGGTGATGGTGATATTGAGTGTGTTAACGGCCTTTTTATATTTTAGTGCTTCCCCAATTACTGAAGCTACACCAGAATTGATCGCCAGGACTTATCCCACGATCCTCGATGTGTTGGTGGCCATTTTTGGTGGTACTGCACTAATAATCGCCAAGACGAAAAAAACGGCGATTGCTAGTGTGATTATGGGGGTTGCGATCGCAACGGCCCTTATGCCGCCATTGTGTACAGTGGGCTATGGCCTCGCCACCCAAAACTGGCCCTACGCACTTGGTGCGCTTTATCTTTTTTCTATTAACTCAGTATTTATTGCCCTTTCAACCTTTGTGGTTTCGAAACTGCTGAGGTTTCCACTAGTAAGGTACGCCAATAGTAGACGTCGTAAAAATACAGCCCGTATAGCTTCCCTTATTGCCATTTTGGTGATGATCCCCAGTATAATCCTCTTCGTGAAATTATTGAGTGAGCAGGTATTTCTTAGTAAGACAAAGGAATATGTACAGGAGATGATCAACTATCCGGGAGCTGAGGTTGTGAAATACAGTCAGGATTACAAAACGAAACAGGTTGATATCTATCTTATTGGAAAACCGGTGCCACAGGCCCAGATAGATGTTTGGATCGCAGAAATGAAGACGGTGCCCGAATTGGAAAATGTAGTGCTGGATGTGCACCAGGGATCAGATCAAAGCTCTGAAATGGCGGCACGATTATCCAGTGAAGTCAAAGCAGGGATCCTGGAAGACCTTTATATGAAGAACCAGCAGGTGGTGGAAGACAAGGATGCCCGCATTCGTTTATTAGAACAGGAATTGGTACGATACCGAAGTAGCGGAATCCCTTTTGCAACCATTAGCAGGGAAGCGAAGATCAATTACAGGAATATTGAAGAATTAAGTTTTGCCAACAATATAGTTACTAATTTTTCCCGCATCGACACCATCCCTACTTTTAACGTCCGCTGGAACCGGTCCCTTCCTGCTTCTACGAGGGAATCGGAAATGAATAAACTCCGCCAGTGGCTTGAGGTGCGACTGGCTTTGGACACATTAGCTGTAAAAGCTGTCAATTAGAAACTACAAACCTTGTTGTTGGGCTTCCCGTACTTTCTTGAATAAATCTGAAGAATAGACGAAATCTGTAACGGTCTCGTCGTCGGTTTTAAAAATTTTGGATTTGTCGCCTTTCCATGCCAAAACGCCGTCCTTCAAAAAGGCTATTTTTTCACCTATTTCCAGCAAAGAGTTCATGTCATGGGTGATTACGACTGTAGTAATATCATATTCCACAGTAAGTTCGTGTATAAGCCGGTCTATCACAGTGGCAGTATGAGGATCCAATCCCGAGTTTGGTTCATCACAGAACAAATACTTTGGGCGGTTCACAATAGCTCTTGCAATAGCGACCCGCTTTTGCATCCCACCACTAATTTCTTCAGGATATTTTTTCCCTGAATCCTGGAGGTTCACCCTTTCCAGAACTTCATACACCCGATCTTTTAGCTCAGTCTTTTTCTTTTTGGTGAACATCCTCAAAGGGAACATCACATTTTCTTCGACTGTCATGGAATCAAACAAAGCTCCGCCCTGGAATAACATTCCCATTTTCTGCCGCAGATTCCGTTTTTGTTCATCTGAGAAGGAAGAATATGCTTGCCCATCGTAAACTATGGTTCCTTTATCTGGTGTAAAAAGGCCTAGCATGCATTTCATTAAAACACTCTTGCCAGAACCAGACTGTCCAATTACAAGGTTTGTCTTTCCGGTGTCAAATTTGAAGTCGATACCCCTAAGAATATGCTCACCCCCAAAACTTTTATGTAAACCTTTAACTTCGATCATTAGCTAAGTAGTAACTGCGTGACTATATAATTCGTAACAATAATAACAACACTTGTCCATACGAAGGAGGTGGTACTGGCTTTTCCAACTTCAAGTGAGCCGCCCTTCATATAATAACCGTGATAAGACGGAACAGTGGCCAATATCATCGCAAAAAGGAACGTCTTAAAAAAGGCGTAAAATAAATGGTAAGAATCAAAATCCTCCTGCAGGCCCTGGAGAAAAATATCTGGTGGTACAAAACCTCCCAAAACTGCAGCGGTATAAGCGCCTATCACGCCTAAAAACATTGAAATGGCTATCAAAAAAGGATATGTGAGCATCGCAATGATTTTTGGCAGGATGAGGTAGTTCAGGGAGTTTATCCCCATTACCTCCAGCGCATCAATTTGTTCGGTCACCCTCATGGATCCTATACTTGAGGTAATATAAGAACCCACTTTTCCCGCCATGATGATGGAGATAAAAGTAGGGGAGAATTCAAGTATAATAGATTGTCTTGCTGCAAATGCAATAAGGCTTTTTGGAATTAAAGGGTTTTCCAGGTTAAGGGCTGTCTGTAGCGCCACAACTGCTCCTATAAAAAAGGAGAGGAAAGCAACGATCCCTAAAGAGCCTACCACCAGTTCATCTATCTCTTTAAAGGTCAATTCCTTTAAAACTGAAGTTTTGGTCATTCGGCCGAAAACGCCTTTTAACATTAAAAAATATTCCCCAATAGATTGTAGGTAGCCCATTCCAAGTTTTTGTAGGTGCTAAATTACTAATTTTTTACAGCAATGTATTTACCTTAACTTAATCTTTAAATCTGTGGATATTTGTATTTTTGAACATAAAAATTTTCCAAATGAAGTATTTTTTTCAAATAGTAATTACTTTCTTGTTCTTACAAAACCTGTCTGCGCAAAAACCGGAAGGAAACGGCTTTGACCCATCCCTTGATCTTCGTGCCCAACCCAAACTTGTTGTGGGGGTGGTCGTCGACCAAATGCGCTATGATTACATCACCCGTTTCTGGGATCGCTTTGGGAAAGGGGGAATTAAAAAACTTGTTTCTGAAGGTTTCAACCTCCGCAACAATCACTTTAATTATATTCCTACCTATACCGGGCCCGGCCATGCTTCGATTTATACAGGTTCTGCCCCACAAACCCATGGGATAGTGGGAAACAATTGGTTCAATAAATTCGAAGAACAAAGTGTTTATTGTGTGGGCGATCCTTCAGTGCAATCTGTGGGAACAAACTCCAATGCCGGGGAAATGTCGCCACACCGCCTGCTTACCACCTCAGTGGCAGACGAAAACAGGCTACACACCCAAATGAGGGGAAAAACCATTGGGATTGGATTAAAAGACCGCGGGGCCATCCTTCCGGCGGGACATACCGCCAATGGCGCTTACTGGTTCCATGGAAAAGATGAAGGAAAATGGATCACTAGTTCGTTTTATGCCGAAGACCTTCCGCAGTGGGTGCAGGAATTCAACGCTTCAGGAAAAGCCGACAATTACCTAAAGCCATGGACCACACTTTATGAAACCAATACTTATGTGGAGAGCGGTGTCGATGTGAATTTATTTGAAAGAGGCTTCAGGGGAAAAAATGATTCTGGTTTCCCTTATGATCTTAAAGCACTTTCTGCCCAAAACGGGGGCTATGACATTTTAAAAGATACGCCATACGGAAACAGCTTAACCACCGATTTTGCCATTGCCGCCCTCAAAGGGGAGAATTTAGGTGAGGACGAATTCACTGATTTTCTCGCTGTGAGCTATTCTTCGACAGATTATGTAGGCCATAATTTTGGGGTGAATTCAAAAGAAATTCAGGATACATACCTAAGGCTCGACCAGGATTTGGCGAAACTTATAAAGGCCCTGGATGAAAAAGTGGGAGAGGGGAATTACACCTTGTTCCTAACGTCAGATCATGGAGGAGTTCATGTGCCGGCATATCTGGAAAGCGTCAAAATTCCTTCGGGATATTTCGACTTTGGAAAGCTGAAGGAGGATTTGAACGCCTTTCTTTCCACAAAATATCAAAATGAGAACCTGGTGGAGAATATCTCCAACAGTCAAATTTTTCTGAATTATGATGAGGTTTTAAAAATGAACATTTCTTCGGAAACGCTTCAGGAAGAAATAGCACATTTTCTCTTACAGTACGACAAGGTAAACAGGGTTTTTACCAGACATCAACTCCAGTCTACAAGTTTTACCGAAAAGATTGCGTCGGCTGTTGACAACGGTTTCAATCAAAAGAGAAGTGGAGATGTTGCCCTGGTACTTGATCCTTCGGTCATTTCTTATTCCCGTACCGGCTCAACTCACGGTAGCGGCCAAAATTATGACACTCATGCACCTCTCATTTTCTACGGAAAAGGGATCAAACAGGGAAATTCTTTGGAACGTACCGAAATTGTTGATATTGCACCTACCATTTCTGCTTTACTGGGAATCTCTTTCCCGAATGGCGCCACTGGAAGACCACTGTTTATGGTTTTTGAGGAGTAAATTATAACAATTTGCTGCGCATTTTTTTCCAGCGTAGTTTCCTGATAAAGCGGCCTTCCTCTTCTGAAACAAGAAAAGGCTGCTTTTCTTTTTTGGCCTTAAGATAGCCTTGAATATAATCCTTTAAAAGCGCAGGACTTTTCTTTTTAAATGCGAGTTTGCCTGAAGCAATGAGCGTGATGGGCAATCCATATCTCAATTTATAAAAGGCTGCCCCCTGTTTAAATTTTGCCGATTTGTTGTAAGTGAATCCTGTTGGCCTCAAATGTTTTACCTGAAGGGAAGGATCTGTGAACACTTTCCAGCCGTGGAATTGAGCAAGCAATTCATCTACCGTGTCCCAACCCATAGAAGGCTTCAATCCGCCAATGTCGCGAAAGCATTCTTTTCGGTAAGCTTTTAAAGCTCCGCGAATATGGTCTTTACCGGTTAGATTTTCCAGGATCCATTGCCCATTGTTTTCGATGTGGCAAAATCCGCCGGCCATTCCCACTTTGGGATCTGCCTCAAAATGCCTGCTGATGGTTTCCAGGTAATTCTTCGGAAAGATAAGGTCGGCATCAAATTTACAAATGATATCAAAATCGCCTTCCAGGCTGCTGTACCCTTCAAAAAAGGCATTTACGACCTTGCTTCCAGGAAGGTGTTCGGTTGAGGAGATGGTTTTGATCAAAGAAACAAAGGCGTGTTTTTCGGAAAATTTTTCAATTATTCCGGCGGTTTCATCAGTGGATTGATCATCGACGATTATTAATTTTTTTGGCTGAAGGCTTTGGTCGATCAATGACTGGATCGTTTGCCCAATAAAGACCGCTTCGTTGTGCGCCGGAATAACAATGGAAAAATTCAATGCCTGAGGTGTTTCAGCTAAATTACAATTTTCTGCTGGTAAGAGTTATAGAAGGACAGTTCGAAAAATAGGTGTCAAAAATGGCATTTTAGACATCTATTTTTGGTTGATCGTTCTTTCTGCGTAAACAATATAATATCTTGGGGTAAAGCTGCGGAGAAGTGGCCGAATCCCCAGTTTCTTCACCGGATTTGTCCATTTATGGCTTTTTTTGATCTGCCATCCCGCTTTTTCCAGAAGCCAGTCAAACTGCCATGCTTCAAATTCGTGGAAGTGACGGTCCCATGGGTCAATTTTACTTCGGTAAGCAGGGGAGAACCACAACCTAAGTGGAACGCTCGCCACTAGTTTGTTGGCGTTGATGTCTTGCAGAACATTAAAAGGGGCAACCAGATGCTCAAAAATCTCAAAAGCAGTGACTATTTCCGCAGAACTTTTCTGAACGCTTTGCCTGTTGAAATCTAAATCTTCCCCGCCCGTATTGGAAACCTCGTAGCCGTTTTCCTCCATTATTTCAGAAAATGGATTTCTAACCCCCAAATCCAGGATGTTTGCAGGGGCTGGAGCTACGCTTTTTAAAAACTGAAGGGTTTCTTTATATCTTTTGTTCGGGAAAGTTTTGTCGTACATTCTAAAATTCGTACACGATCGCGTTAATGTTCATTCCCGCACCAACACTGGCGAAGATCGCAACATCACCTTTTTGCAAGTCCTGGCCTTTCATATTCCCTTTCAAAATCAAATCCAGAAGAGTGGGAATGGTGGCAACACTACTATTGCCCAGTTTGTCGATGCTCATTGGCATTATCCCTTCGGGTGTGGGAGTATGGAAAAGCCTGTAAAAGCGTTTTATAATCGCTTCATCCATCTTTTCATTCGCCTGGTGGATCAATATTTTCTTGACATCGGTAATGGATTTTCCGCTTTTTTCAAGGCAGGATTTCATTGCTCCGGGCACATGGCTAAGGGCAAATTCGTAGATCTTCCTTCCGTGCATTTTTATGTACCGCCTCGGATCTTCAATCTCGCGGTTATTCGATTTCCCGAAGAAAATAAAATTGGCTTCCTCAAATGAATAAGTCGCACTTTCGTGGGCCAGAATCCCACCTTTTTCTTCGGTTGCCTCGATAACAGTAGCGCCGGCACCATCGGAATATATCATGGAATCACGGTCATGTTTGTCCACAACCCGTGAAAGTGTTTCAGAACCTATGACCAGGCATTTTTTTGCGATGCCACTTTTTATGAAAGCATTGGCCTGGATAACGGCTTCAATCCATCCGGGACATCCAAAAAGCACGTCGTAGGCGACACATTTTGGATTTTTGATCCTCAATTTATGTTTTACGCGGGTCGCTAAACTTGGCACTGTGTCGCTCTGCATGTCGCCGTGCAAAACGTCGCCATAATTGTGTGCCACGATGAGGTAATCCAGCTCTTCGGGATCAACATTGGCATCTTCGATTGCTTTTACAGCGGCGAGATAAGCGATATCTGAATTGTTAAGCTCACTGGGGGTATAGCGCCGCTCAGCAATTCCTGTAATCGCCTTAAATTTCTCGATTATTACCGTGTTCGGCTGGTTAAAAGTAGATCCATCTTCATATAAAAATTCGTGCTTCTGAAAATCGGAATTTTTTTCAACTATAGCCGGGATGTAACTTCCTACGCCTGTTATTTTTATGCTCATTTTTTAGTTCTCCGTTATAAGGATAATTCTTTCAAAATTACTAAATGTGTAACAGATCGTATCTTTTTTTGGGAATAAAAATCCATTTTTACGGGATTGTTATTTTAGGTTGCAAACAATTGAGTCTTATTTATATTTTTTTCAAATTTTTTTGCATTCGTTAATTATTAGTTATAAAAGCAGGGGACAGGAAACAAAAAACCGAAGGTGTTTTCCTCCGGTTTTTGTCTTTTTTGCATCTTTTGTTTTTAGTCTTCCATATATTCTTCAACTGGAGGACAGGTGCACATAAGGTTTCTGTCCCCGTAAGCTTCATCCACCCTGCGAATAGATGGCCAAAATTTATTATCGGCCACGTATTCCAGAGGATATGCTGCTTTCTCCCGTGTGTAAGGAAAATCCCATTCATTGGCAGTCAACATTGACAGCGTATGTGGAGAATTTTTCAAAACATTGTTTGGTTCTCCGATAGTGGCTTCGTCGATTTCTTTTCTAATGGAAATAAGAGCATCGCAAAAGCGATCCAATTCGGCCTTGCTTTCACTTTCTGTAGGCTCTATCATTAAAGTTCCTGCCACCGGGAAGGAAACTGTTGGAGCATGGAAACCATAATCAATCAGCCTTTTGGCGATATCGGTTACTTCAATTCCTTTTGCTTTAAAAGGCCTGCAGTCCACGATCATCTCATGCGCTGCACGTCCGCGCTCGCCGCGGTAAAGGGTCTTGTAATGGTCTTCAATTCTGGCTTTAATATAATTGGCGTTCAAAATGGCGTATTGCGTTGCTTTTTTCAAGCCTTCATTGCCCAACATTTTGATATAACCATAGGAAATCAAACACACGAGTGCCGAACCCCATGGGGCTGCTGAAATAGCCGTAATTGCAGAATCACCTCCTGTTTTAATTACTGGATTGCCTGGAAGGAATGGCACGAGCTGTTCGGCCACGCAGATTGGACCCACTCCAGGTCCGCCACCGCCATGTGGAATGGCAAAAGTCTTGTGCAGGTTGAGGTGGCAAACATCTGCCCCAATATGTCCGGGGTTGGTCAAGCCAACTTGTGCATTCATATTGGCACCGTCCAGATAAACCTGGCCGCCGTTTTCGTGAATGATCTTAATAATTTCATTAATAGCCGATTCAAATACCCCGTGGGTAGATGGGTAGGTTACCATTAATGCGGCCAGGTTGTCCTTGTGCTTTAAAGCTTTTTCCCGAAGATCGTCCACATCGATGTTTCCGCCTTCAGTGGATTTTGTCACGACGACTTTCATCCCTGCCATCACTGCAGATGCAGGATTGGTTCCGTGGGCAGAAGATGGGATAAGGCAAATATTCCTGTGGGAATCCCCTCGGGATTTGTGGTACGCCCTAATCACCATTAGTCCGGCATATTCGCCCTGCGCACCCGAGTTGGGTTGTAATGAAGTTCCCGCAAATCCGGTAATCTCATTTAATTGTTCCTCCAGGCGCTTTAGTACGATTTGATATCCTTCTGCCTGCTCAATTGGCACAAATGGGTGAATGTTCCCCCACTGCGGGTAACTGATTGGAAGCATTTCGGCGGCAGCATTCAGTTTCATGGTACAGGATCCCAGGGAGATCATGGAATGGTTCAAGGAAAGGTCTTTGCGCTCTAACTTTTTAATGTACCGCATCAATTCCGTCTCAGAATGATAAGAGTTGAAAACTTCATTTTGAAGAAATTCAGTCTTTCTTTCTACAGAAGCAGGGATTTGATTTCCTTCAGAAAGCTCTGAAACAGTAAGCGTTTCTTTATTTGCCGCTTCTGCAAAAATGCCAAGGATGGTATTGATATCATCCAGATTGACCGATTCGTTCAGGGAAATTGCAACGGCGTTGGATGAAGGATAATAGAAATTCACCTCATTTCTTTCGGCAATTTCTTTTATTTTCCCGGCATCGACTTTTATCAAAACGGTATCAAAGAAAGAGGAGTTCAGCTGGGAATATCCCAGCTTCTCAATATTTTCAGCTACTGTAAGGGCACTGCGGTGGACTTTTGTGGCAATGTATTTCAAGCCTTTTGGGCCGTGGTAGACGGCATACATTCCAGCCATAACGGCTAGAAGTACTTGTGCAGTACAAATGTTGGAGGTGGCACGGTCACGCTTAATGTGTTGCTCCCGGGTTTGCAAAGCCATTCGCAGGGCGAAATTTCCATCAGTATCTTTTGTCACGCCAATGATCCTTCCGGGAATATTGCGTTTGTATTCTTCGCGGGTTGCGAAATAAGCGGCGTGAGGTCCACCATACCCAAGCGGTATCCCAAAGCGCTGCGTGGTTCCAACCACTACATCAACCCCAAATTCTCCGGGTGCCCTCAATCTTACGAGGCTTAGGATATCTGCCGCGACAGCTGTTTTTATGTTGTTGTTTCGGGCTTTTTCCACAAATCCTGAATAATCGAAAACATGCCCCAATTTTCCTGGATACTGAAGAAAAGCTCCAAAGAATTCATTTGAAAAGTCGAAATCTTCATGATCCCCAATCACAAGTTCAATCCCTAACGGGATGGCGCGGGTTTTTAGAACATCAATGGATTGCGGTAAAACTTCTTCTGAAACAAAGAATTTGTTGATCCCGTTTTTCTTTTGGTCGCGATCCCGGACTTCAAAAAGCAGGGACATAGCTTCGGCTGCGGCAGTGGATTCATCCAATAGCGATGCATTTGCAAGTTCCATTCCGGTGAGATCTGCCACAACGGTTTGGAAATTTAGCAAAGCTTCCAGTCTTCCCTGAGCGATTTCGGCCTGGTACGGAGTATAAGCTGTGTACCAGCCTGGATTCTCCAAAATATTCCGCTGAATAACAGCCGGAGTGATAGATTGGTGGTATCCAAGGCCAATATATGACCTAAATATTTTATTTTTGGCGGCCAGGGCTGCGCTATGGGCGAGATATTCATGTTCGCTCATGGCTGGTGCAAGCTCAAGGTCCTTTTTAAGGCGTATATGATCGGGAAGGGTTTCGTAGATAAGTTGGTCTAAAGAGTCTACTCCAACTGTCTCCAGCATGTCCTTGAGGTCGTTTTCCCGCGGCCCAATATGACGATTGGCAAAAGAATATGTATTCATTAAATAAAAGTTGTGTGTTGAGTTGCGAAATTACGTTTTTTCAGGCTATTTTTTGAAGATTTTAAGAGGGAGTATTGTTAACTTTTCCCGTTAGTACGACCACTGAAAAACAGGAAGAAAAACTAAGGATGAGACTTTTAAAAAATGTACTGGATTTTTACATCAATAGCAGTGTCCACGTTGCCCTGGCGGTCACATCGTTCAGCTTTATTACCACGCTCCATTTCGGAATTCCTGTAAATTGGCCACTGTTGGGATTTATCTTTTTTGGAAGTGTTCTGGGCTATAATTTGGTGAAATATGCTGGTATTGAAAACCGGCAGCATCGCACGCGGACAAGGCTAAAATTTATTTGGATTTTCACCTTTTTGAGTCTGTTGTTTTTCTTGTTTTTTATTTTTTCCTTAAGGGAGGAAAGTCTGTGGTGGACTGCTTTTTTCGGATCCTTTACAGTTTTATATGGGCTTCCCCTTTTTAGCAAAAGAAGGAACCTTCGGAGTATTTCGGGAATAAAAATATTCATTATTGCCTTTGTTTGGGCAGGAGTGACCACTATTTTGCCGATTGTGGAAGCCGCACTGGCAATTAATCAGGATGTATTGATTGAATTTGTTCAAAGGTTCCTGTTTGTTTTGGTCCTGATCCTTCCGTTTGAAATCAGGGATTTAAAATATGATCTTGAAAAGTTGGGGACGATTCCGCAGAGGGTTGGGGTGACAAACACTAAGATTTTAGGATTTACCTTTCTTGTCCTGGTAGTGCTACTGGAATTTTTTAAAGTGGGCAATTCGCTTGCCTCTTTAGGAAGTGTGACTATAATTTCTGTCTTAACTGCCGTGCTGGTTTGGAAGGCCAGGGAAAATCAAGCTCGTTATTTTGCCTCTTTTTGGGTGGAAGGGATCCCTGTTTTGTGGCTTCTCGTGTTGTTATCGCTTAGATGCATGTGAACCGGCGTTATTCATGCGCTGCCGGTATGCTTCTTTTTCAACTTCAGAACAAGTTTGAATTTTCGCCTTTTTGATAAGCAGGCTCAGCTTTTGGTTTTTCTTACTGTATTCTTTGCAGGGTTTACAAAAGAAAAGGTGCAACCTTAACTTCAGTTTCTCCCTTAGGCTTGTTTCTTTGTATTGGGCTTTACTACAGGCGGTAGCTGCTTCGTCGCAATTTAGTCCCAGTAAGCTTTTTAAATTCATAATTAAAACCAGTTTTTCTCAAGGCATTGGGCCAGGGTCGTCCGTGCCCTATGGATGATCACCCATAGGTTAGACGGGCTAATGTTGAGTTCATTACATATAGTTTCGGTATCAAGTCCTTCAATTGTCTTCATTTTAAAGATCCTGGCCTGTTTTTCATTCAGCTGCTCCATACATTTTAAAATTGCCAATCCCAGTTCCTGGTTCTCCATTTGGTCCTCGGCGTTGCGGTGTGAAGGATCCAGGACTTTTTCCTCCAGCCATTCCCCTTCGTTTTCACTATCGGGAAAGTTCATTTTCACCTCGGCCTGGCCTTTGTTGGAATTGATCCTGCGATAGTGGTCGATTATCTTCCGCTTCAAAATGGAAATAAGCCAGGTCCTTTCGGTGGCTTCCCCCTTAAAGTTCTTCATGGAATTGAGGCCCGCCAAAAAGGTTTCTGAAACAATATCATTTGCAACTTCCCGGTCATTAACCCGCACAATTGTATAGTTGAACAGGTAATCTGCGTACCTGTCCACCCATTTTTCGGGATCAATGCTGTTTTCGGCCATTTTGGATCAATTACTACTCAAAAATAGCAAAAGATTTAGTTAATCTTTTGAGAAATAACATGGTTTCGGAGGAAAGCCTTCAAAAACTGAATGTGATTTCTGTATTTTTTCACTATTTCTTCGGAAGCAATCCTGCGCGGCGTAAAAGGGCTTCCGGGGCGGCCTCTCTTCCCCTGAAACGCTTGTACAAGATTAACGGATGTTCGATCCCGCCCTGCGACAAGATCGTATCCCTGAACTTATTGGCCGTTTCCCTGTCAAAAATGCCATTTTCAGTAAAGAATTCGAACGCATCGGCATCCAAAACTTCAGCCCATTTGTAGGAATAATAACCTGCCGCGTAGCCTCCCTGGAAAATGTGGGCAAAAGAAGTGCTCATGCAATTTTCCTTCACTTCCGGAAATAGCCGCGTTTCTTCAAATGCCTTCTCCTCATGCGCTTTCACATCTGTGATTCCTGAAGGATTTACGCTGTGCCAGTTCATGTCCAGCATTCCGAAGCTTAGCTGCCTAAGAGTCGCCATTCCCTCGTGGAAAGTTGCTGAAGCTTTTATCTTTTCAACAAATTCTTTCGGGATGACTTCCCCTGTTTCAAAATGTGTGGCAAACAATTCAAGCGCTTCTTTTTCATAGCACCAGTTTTCCAACACCTGGCTTGGCAATTCCACAAAATCCCAAAAAACGTTGGCTCCCGAAATACTTGGGTAAACGGTGTTTGCCAACATCCCGTGCAACGCATGACCAAACTCGTGAAAAAGAGTGGTCACCTCATTAAAAGTCAGTAAAGATGGCTCGTCCTCTGTAGGTTTTGTGAAGTTGCAGACAATGGAAATGTGCGGGCGTTCGTTTTTCTCGCTTTTTTGGAACTGGGATTTAAAGGAAGTCATCCAGGCACCGCCACGTTTTCCTTCGCGAGGATGAAAGTCTGCATAAAAAAGGGCGAGTTCCTTGTCGTATTCATCGGTCACCTGATATGTTTTCACCTCGGGATGATAAGTATCCACGTCAAAAACTTCTTTGAATTTCAAACCGTACAATTTTCCAGCGATGGTAAATACTCCCTGAATAACATTCTTCAATTCAAAATAAGGTTTTAACTTCTCGTCGTCCAGGTCAAATCTTTTTTGTTTCAGCTTTTCACTGTAGTAGGCGGAATCCCATTTTTGGAGTTGGTCGATCTTATCAAGTTCTTTTGCAAATTCTTCAAGTTCGTGAAATTCACTCTCAGCTGCCGGTTTTGCTTTTTTAAGTAATTCTTCCATAAAAGAATTCACCTTTTCTGGGGTTTCGGCCATTCGCTGCTCTAATTTGTAATGTGCATATGTCTCGTACCCAAGCAAATTTGCTTTTTTATGGCGCAGTTTCGCAATTTGAAGCACATTTTCCTGATTGTCCAACTCATCATTGTGAAATCCTTTCGCACCAAAAGCAATACTGAGTTTTTTCCTTAGTTCCCGGTTTTTTGCATATTTCATGAACGGGATATAGCTGGGATAGTGCAAATTGAAGATCCAGCCGTCTTTCCCTTTTTCGTGTGCGAGCATTTTTGCGGCGCTACGTGCACCTTTTGGCAACCCGTCAAGATCTTCTTCATTCGTGATACGAAGTTCATACCGATTGGTTTCCGCCAGGACATTTTCCCCAAAGTTGAGGCTCAGGGCTGCCAGTTTCTTGTCCAGGTTTCGTAGTTCCTGTTTTTTTTCGGTGTTGAGGTTTGCTCCATTCCGGGTGAACATCTTATACTTCTTATCCAGTAGCGTGCTTTGTTCTACCGAAAGATCCAGGGAATCTTTTTGATCGTAGACTTCTTTTACCCTTTTGAACAATTCTGCATCCTGAATAATATCATTTTTGAAATCTGTAAGCACCGGGGAAATTTCCTGGGCCAGCTTTTGGATCTCATCATTGGTCTCGGCAGAATTCAGGTTGAAGAAAATGCTTGTGATCCTATCGAGTTTGCTGCCCGAGAATTCCAGAGTTTCTATCGTATTTTCAAAAGAAGGTGTCGCGGGCGAAGAGGTGATTTCTTCAATCTCCATTTTTGCCATGCGAATAGCCTCTTTAATAGCCGGTTCAAAATGTTCCGTTTTTATTTTGGAAAAAGGCGCATGTTCAAAGAAATCTAAAAGTGGATTTGTAGGCGTCATTTTGTTGTTTTTTGTTCAAGAAAAGCTTCTTTTAAGCTATTTTTGGGATTTTATTGGGAAATCATTTTTTTATTTATTTACTTTACAACTTGTTTAAAAATAAAAGACTATAGATAAAGTAGCTGTTAGGTTTTTGATTAATATATTTAGAATGGTTAATAAATATGATTAAACATTGAAAAGCTACTCAAGGCCACGTGAAAACGTGGCTTTACTTTTTTAGGTCCTTAGCACCTTGCTCCACCTTTTCTTTAAGGTTTTCTTTATAGGCAAGGATCTTTTCCAATATTGCGGGATTGGCACTTCCCAGGATTTGGGCAGCGAGAATACCTGCATTTTTAGCGCCGTTCAAGGCAACTGTGGCCACAGGAACGCCCCCAGGCATTTGCAGGATTGATAGAATAGAGTCCCATCCATCTATGGAATTGCTGGATTTCACCGGAACTCCAATCACCGGAAGTGGTGACAGCGATGCAATCATTCCGGGTAAATGAGCTGCCCCGCCGGCACCGGCGATGATCACATTGATCCCGCGGGAGTGGGCGTTTTTGCCGTAGTCAAAAAGTTTGTCGGGAGTACGGTGGGCAGAGACAATGTCCACTTCGACTTCAATTTCAAAACTTTTTAAAATATCAATTGCATCCTGCATCACCGGCATATCGCTGGTGCTGCCCATAATAATTCCGACTTTGCTCATATTAATGTTTTGAAACCTCACAGGATTTCAAAACCTGTGAGGTTTGTTATTTGTATTTATTCACTAATTACTCGAATCTTCTTTTTAACATCTTCAGCAATCTTCCTGGCTTCTGAAAGATCTTCGTTTACGATCGTCACATGCCCCATTTTGCGGAAGGGTCGCGTGATTTTCTTTCCGTAGATGTGTGGCGTTACGCCTTTCAGCTTCATGATTTCAGAAATATTCTCATAAACTACATTCCCGGTAAAACCTTCTTCACCCACCAGGTTTACCATCACGCCCCCAGCTTTACTTTCAGTATTTCCCAGCGGAAGGTTTAGAATAGCCCGCAAATGTTGTTCAAATTGATTGGTGAAAGCGGCTTCAATGCTGTAGTGGCCACTATTGTGTGGCCGCGGGGCAACTTCGTTGACCAGGATTTCATTTTCCCGGGTCTGGAACATTTCTACTGCCAGTAAACCCACATGCTGAAAAGCTTCAGAGACTTTTTCGGCTACCTTCCGCGCTTTTTCGGCTACGGAAGCTTCTATTCTGGCAGGACAAATCACATATTCTACCTGATTTGCTTCTGGATGGAACTCCATTTCCACCACCGGATAAGTTTTCATCTCGCCCGAAGCATTCCGCGCCACGATAACGGCCAGTTCATTTTTAAAAGCTATCAGGTCTTCGGCAATGCAGGCTGATTCGTCCAAAACGTCAAGTTCTTTAGTATTTTTGATAACTGCCACGCCTCTCCCGTCATAACCTCCGGTTGCGCTTTTCCAAACAAAGGGCAGGGAAATATCCCCTTTTTGGATACCTTCCAAAAGTGTGCTTTTCGAAGAAAATTTTTGGAATGCCGCAGTGGGAATGTTGTTGTCTTTAAAAAATTTTTTCTGAATCGATTTATCCTGGATCTTCCTTAAAGTTTTAGCAGAAGGATACACTTTTTTGCCTTCTTTTTCCAGTTGCTCCAGTGCTTCCACATTTACACCTTCAATTTCGAAGGTAAGGACATCTGTTTTCCTTCCGAAGTTATACACGGTTTCATAATCCATCAAATCCCCCTGAAAAAATTCGTTACAGGCGATTTTTGAAGGTGCTTCGGCATCTGGATCGAGGACGAGGGTGCGAATATCGAACTTTCGGGTTTCGTAGAGCAGCATTTTCCCCAATTGTCCTCCGCCAAGGATTCCAAGGGTAAATGCCGAAGAAAAATAGTGGGCCATGAATGTGGTGTTTCAGCAAAAATAATTTTAAAAAATCAAAGCGCCGCAAGATTGCATGATAAATGCACAATGTTAGGCTTTATGAGTTGTTTGGAATATGTATCTTTGCTTCCCAAAAATATGCTGTTTTGGTACAACTACACGATCTAACATTCACACCCTTTATTTCTGAAGCTGAGATTAACGCCGGAATCGAGGAGGTGGCTACGAAAGTCAATGCTGATTTCAAAGATAAAAACCCGGTTTTTCTGGGGGTCTTAAATGGAGCATTCTTATTTGCTGCCGAATTGATAAAGAGGTTTGAGGGCGATTGTGAAGTGAGTTTTGTGAAGATGAGTTCCTACGAAGGAACCAATTCTTCGGGCACCGTGAATTCACTTCTAGGGTTGAACCAGTCTCTAAAGGGCCGCAATGTTGTGGTGATCGAGGATATAGTCGACACGGGTAATACCCTGGAGAGTATAGACAAAATTCTGAGGGCTGAAGAAGTGAAACAATATAAAATTGCCACTTTATTCTACAAGCCAGAGTCGTATAAAAAGTCTTTGCATATTGACTATGTTGGCATTGCGATTCCAAATGATTTCATAGTGGGATACGGGCTTGATTACAACGGCCTGGGGAGAAATCTCACGCAGGTATATAAACTAAAAGAAACCGATAATATGACAAATATTGTGCTTTTTGGGCCTCCGGGAGCGGGCAAGGGAACTCAGGCCGACATTCTTAAAAATGAGTATGACCTGAAGCATATTTCCACGGGAGATGTTTTTAGATACAACATAAAAAATGAAACCGAACTGGGTAAAATGGCAAAATCCTATATGGATCAAGGCAAGTTGGTCCCAGATACTGTTACCATTGATATGTTGAAGACCGAAGTGCGAAATGACCTGAGCGGGAAAGGCTTTATTTTCGATGGTTTTCCCAGAACGGTTGCACAAGCCGATGCTCTGGAAGAATTTCTGAATGAAGAAGGAACCCAGGTAAGCGCAATGATTGCCCTGGAGGTAGATGATGAAGTTTTGGTGGAACGATTACTGGAAAGGGGAAAAACCTCCGGAAGGTCCGATGATGCCAACGAAGAAGTGGTAAGAAAAAGGATCAAAATATACTACGAGGAGACTGCCATTTTAAAGCAGTTCTACCTGAAGCAGAACAAGTACTACGGGGTAGACGGCGTTGGAAGTATTGAAGAAATCACCGAAAGGTTGAAAGAGGTGATTGACGGACTTGCATAGGCGGTTCAAGCAGAAATAAAAATAGAAGCAGGAATAATGACTGAAGGAAATTTTGTTGACTACGTAAAAATACATGTTGCTTCCGGAAACGGAGGTAAGGGATCGGCGCATTTGCACCGGGAGAAATATATTGCCAAAGGCGGGCCCGATGGTGGCGATGGGGGCCGCGGGGGACATGTTATTCTACGTGGTAGCAAAAACCTGTGGACGTTGTTCCATTTAAAGTTTAAAAGGCACGTGAAAGCGGGCCATGGGGAACATGGCAGTAAACAACGCAGTACAGGTGCCGATGGGGAGGATCAATATATAGACGTGCCACTGGGAATAGTGATTCGCGATACCGAAACTCAGGAAATCCTGCACGAAATAACCGACGACGGGCAGGAAATCATTGTGGCTGAAGGCGGAATGGGTGGCCAGGGAAACTGGCATTTTAAATCTTCCACCAATCAAACTCCGCGCTATGCCCAACCAGGAATTCCTGGGCAGGAAGTTGACATTACCCTTGAACTAAAAATACTGGCCGATGTTGGTTTGGTAGGATTTCCCAACGCTGGAAAATCTACTTTACTTTCGGTTATTACCGCTGCCAAGCCAAAAATTGCCGACTACGAATTCACCACCCTAAAACCAAATTTGGGGATTGTGGAATATCGGGATTTTAAAACTTTTGTAGTTGCAGATATTCCCGGGATCATTGAAGGTGCCGCGGAAGGAAGAGGAATTGGGCATCGGTTTTTGCGGCACATAGAAAGAAACTCCACTTTGCTATTTTTGATCCCTGCAGATGCTCCAGATATTTCAGAACAATACGATATCCTGGTCGACGAACTAAGGCGCTACAACCCGGAGTTACTGGACAAAGACAGGTTGGTTGCCATTTCCAAAAGTGACATGCTGGATACCGAGCTCCAGGCCGAGTTAAAGGTTGAGCTTGACAAGAACCTTAAAACGCCTTACTTGTTTATTTCTTCAGTTGCACAAAAAGGGTTGACTGAACTCAAAGACAAACTGTGGGAAATGCTAAATAGAAAGCAGGAAGATTAAAAATTGTTAATCTATTGATCATCAGTGGTATTTTCCTTAAATTAGGTAAAAGGTCACTTATGAAAATCCTAAAAATACTTTTTGTTTGCCTAATCTTTTCATCCTGCAATAGCCCACGGGTGGTGTACGATTATGATGATCAAATTGATTTTTCCACCTACAATACGTACGGAATTTATCCCGATCTTATGACGGAATTGAGCCAGCTCGATGAACGTCGGCTTTTAAACAGCCTTGAAAAGGTGCTTCAGGAAACAATTCTTATGAGGGACCTAAATCCAGATCTTTTTCTCAATGTTTATTCAGAAGAATTTAGGGAACGCAGTGGCAATAGCCTGGGCGTTGGAATTGGCGGTGGCGGAGGAAATGTTGGAGTAGGGATGAGTGGTGGCATTCCAATTGGAGGGGCCAAAAATTATCTTCAGCTTACTTTTGACCTCATTGACGTCACGAATGACCTTTTAGTGTGGCAGGCGGTAGTAGAAGCGCCTTTTAATTTGAATGCGCGGCCTGAGAAACGTCAACAAACACTTCAGGAAATGGTTGAAAAAGCCTTTGCGAAATATCCACCAAAGAAGTAGGGTAGAGTAGGAAAGTGATGTAATTTTTCTTTTACCAGATGAGAAACTAAGGTGTCAAAAAGGGCATTTTTCAATCCTGTTTTGGGAGAGCTTATCTTCACTTTCAAATAGAAACCTATTTTCATGAATACAAAAAGGTCCTGATTTCTCAGGACCTTTTCTTTGGTTGGTTAATATTAATTAGAAGCTTAGTTATCTTCTTGTTGTGCTTCAGGTTGATCCTGGAAGTACGGAGTGCTGGCGCTTACTTCTGTAAACTCACTCCTCCTGTTGATAGCGTATTGAGCTTCAGTACACATATTAGGTCTTACACAATCATTAAGAGGAACTTCTTCTCCATATCCTTTAGGTATAAGACGATCTCTGTCTATGCCTTGAGCTACCAAATATTCTAAAGTGGATTCAGCCCGTCTTTGGGAAAGGTTTAGGTTGTATTGGTCACTTCCGCGTGCATCGGCATGAGATCCTATCTCGATCCTTAGGGAAGGATAGTTTTTCATGATTTCAGCAATCCTATTGAGGACTGGTTCAGATTCAGGCTTAATAGTGGCTTTATCAAAGTCAAAGTAGATATTGTCCACATTGGCAATTTGCCTTCTTCCTGTTTCTGGGTTGATTTCGATTTCATCAGTCGGTAGAATTGGTGGAACATAGTCTTCCCTGGCAAACATATATAGGTTATCTGATCCTCTTCTATTGGAGGCCAGATATCCTTTTTCTTCGCCTGGCTTCATGACAAAAGCGAAATCATCCATTTCACTGTTGAGGGTGTTCCCAAGGTTTTGAGCTTCAGCAAAAGAACCATTTTGGGGTTCACTTCTGTAAATATCAAGGTTTCCGAAGCCCATGCGACCATCAGATGCAAAGTATAGTACGCCATCGTCCCCAATGTAAGGGAACTGCTCCCTGTTCACGGTGTTGATGTTTGGTCCCAGATTTTGAGGCTCCCCAAAAGTGCCATCTTCGTTGACGGCTACGCGATAGATATCGAAGGAACCTAAGGAACCGGGCATATCACTGGCGAAATACAGGGTTGAGCCGTCACGGCTCAAAGTTGGGTGCTCTACAGAGTACTGGTCACTGGTGAAAGGCAAAGCTTCAATATTGGTCCATTCCCCGTCTACGTTTTCGGCACGATAGATCCTGACGGTAGCAACAGGAACTTCAGACCATTCGGTTTTCACCCTCCGGGAATTGGTCCTGTCAAAGTACATGGTTTGCCCATCTTCAGAAAATGCTGCCGAACTCTCATGTGTATCGGTATTGATTTGGTCCTCAAAGAGGGAAATGTTGCTCAGTTTTCCATCTTCAGAAATATCGGCAACATAAAGATCTAAATAAGGCTTCCGGTTCCAGGCATAAATTGGTCTGTCTTGATTGCGGGTAGAGGCGAAGACGACTCGATCCCCCATAAAAGTGATCCCGAAATCGGAGGATGCGGCATTCTGCATTATCTGCCCCGTGTTGTAGGTGTGTGGCGCGATAGTGTCTAATTCATTGGTCCATTCTTTGAAATGGACGTCCCTTCCGAAGTATTCGCTAAAGTACACATCGGCTTCTTCATTTTTTCCCAGTGCACGAAGGGAATGCGCAAACCTGAATTTATATTCGGGTGCGATATCTCCTGAATGCCTTAGGAACAAAAGCCTGTAAGTTTCTTCGGCATTCTTCATACGATTGGTGAAAAAGTAGGAATCTCCCAGTCTTTGGATGACCGTTTGATTCTTGTTTTCCACCATTCGGTATTGTTCAGAGGCATCCATATATGCCCTTTGGAGAAAAAGCCGATCAGCTTTTTTTATTTCTGAACTCTGTGCGAATGCAGAAAATCCAATAAGTATGGTTAAAAGAGTTGTATAGAATTTTTTCATGTTTCTTTAGGTTTTAGAAGAATCTTGGGGATACGTTATAGCCTTTGGACAATCCTAAGAGGTCAAGGTCGAACAACACTATAATCTCGTGTGTCCCATCGTTGAAGTCGCTTAGGTTACCTGTGGTGTAGTCATAGGCATATCCAATCCTTAATTCGGGTGTTACCCTAAAATTCACCAGACCACTAACTGTTTCATCAAAGCGATATGCAATACCTGCTTCAAAACGGTTATAAAGAAGCACGTTGGCGGTAACATCAATAGATAATGGGGCTCCTTTTACAGCACGTGTCATGAAGGCAGGTTTTAACTTGACATTGTCGTTGAGGTCAAAAACATAACCACCGGTAAGAAAGTAGTGGATGTTTTCTTCTCCCAAACGTGCCAGGCCTGTTTCATTTTCCAGGTGCTTCGCTGTAAAAAGGTTTGGTGCAGATAAACCTACGTAATAGTTGTTACCAAACCAGTAAGCACCGACGCCAAAGTTTGGAAATGCTTCGCTGATATTCTGCATTGCGGGATCCCCGGGTTCCCTGGTTTGGAGAAGGGAAAGATCGGCATCAAAAAATGTGACCCCGGCCTTGACCCCAAATGATAATTTTGAAGTTTGTGAAACAGGGAGCACATAGGCCACATCGGCATAAAGGTTATTCTCCTTTACGATACCGCCAATTTCGTCATGGACTATCGAGATTCCGGCCTCTAACCTATCGGTCAACCCAGTATGGGCAAAGAAATTAGCCGTTTCGGGTGCGCCTTCCATTCCGGCCCATTGGTTCCGGTATAGCCCCCCCACGTTTAGTATCCCAAGGTCATCTATTGCATAAGCGGGGTTGATCACGCTCATGTTGTACATGTACTGGGTGTACATTGGATCTTGTTGTGCATTACCCTTTATTGAAAAAAGGGCAATGCAAGCAACTGTAAGAATTTTTATGAATGAATTTCTCATGTGTTTTGAATATTTCAAAATTATCTGCTTAAGTACAATCTACCTTGAATAGGTGCGGTTTGTCCGTCGTTATAATACAAGATGTAGAAATAGACACCTGCGGGGAGAACTCCGCTACCAAATGATCCTTCTGAAGAGGATCCATCCCAGCTGGGAGTGGATGCGCCACCAGTATAGACGGAATCACCCCAACGGTTGTATATCTCCATTTTAAAGTTTGGATATTCCGAAGCAAGGTTGTCTACTACAAATGTATCGTTGACATTGTCTCCGTTAGGAGAAAAAGCATCAGGAATCATTATTTCACAAACCTCAAGGGTTACCGAAACAGGAAGCCTTGCTGAGCTTTCACATTCGCCGGTAGGGGTAAGGGCAGCATAGTAAGTAGTGTTATTTTGCAGAACATCGGACCTGTTGTAGGTTCCTGTTCCGGTTGCACTGGTATACCATGTTATGGTGCCATCCCCAACGATGTTTTCCTCAAGATCGGCAACGGTTGCGTCATCGAATTCGCAGAATACATTATCGCCAGTTGCCAAAGTAGGAGCTTCTGAATCCTTTAGATCAACCGTAATCATGGTCGCTTCAGATTCACATCCGGCAGCACTTGTCTGGGTAACATAATAATTGCCACTTACAAGCACTTCGGTGTCATCAACCGATGCATCAAGGCCTTCATCTAAGTAGACCTGGATATCAAATCCTTCGTCTGCAGTGATGTTAAGGTCAGCTACGGTAGCTCCATCCACTACACAGGCCTCGAAAGGCGTTACTACTGTTGGGGCTTCCGGGGTGGCTAAAGTA
>JAGXIM010000087.1 GCA_024635665.1 Salinimicrobium sp.
ATTTTCGTTTTGGTCGTAAATTACCCGCAATAGATATT
Source organism: Salinimicrobium sp. (assembly GCA_024635665.1). Taxonomy (GTDB): domain Bacteria; phylum Bacteroidota; class Bacteroidia; order Flavobacteriales; family Flavobacteriaceae; genus Salinimicrobium. The sequence continues at coordinate 39 of JAGXIM010000087.1, forward strand.
TCCCCGGTTTTATCAATTTGAAATTGATGGTGGTCCTTTCGGTGCTGTACTTTTCGGCCTGTACCACTCCCTTTTCATTGGTGAGCTGTATAATTACAGGGAATTCTTCCACATTTTGAAGGTTTATCGTAAGGTTTCCAAGGCTGGAGAGGGCCTGAGTTCTAAATTGCGTTCTTAGTGTGTCGTTTTGGCTTCCTAAGAAGTCTGTAAAAGCTCCGGGCAATGCGGTTAACCTGTAGGTTTGGCTTTCTTCTTTCTCAAAGGACATGATGTATTCATTGTTCCAATCGTCATACCTCGCGCTAAACGGCACTGCAAGCGTGTCCTGGTTCACCAGGTTCACCAAAGAATCGGTTACCTGTACCAGCGGGATATTCGGGCGCACCCGAACGGGTTGGTCGAGACCGATAGTTCCGGAAGGGCTGAATGTAAACTGCAGGGAATCTTGTTCCATAGTTTTTAGTCGCGTGAGCAAGGTGTCCCGGGAGAAGGGAGTTTCAGCAATAAATTGTAGGGTATCCCTTTCCAGGTTTGGCTTGTACCAGTAATGTAAAGTATCTGTTTCAACATCTTTTGTGATCCTGGAGGTAAAATTTTCAGGGATAGACAATGCGGTAATATCCAGGCTATCTGGATCCACAAGTCCGGTATAGCCAAAAATGAGGTGCTGCTGCCCTTTTTGTTGCGGGCGTTCAAATTTTCCTGCTAAACTTTCCCGGAAAAGGATCAGGTCAAAAACAGTTTCTGTGGGAAGGGTGATATATTCATCGGCAAAAGCAATTTTATCAGTTGCAGGATCAAAAAGATAATTGCTGTTCACATCCCTTATCCCAACCATTTGATACGTTCCTTCTTTCAGGTTGTTTAATTGAAAAGTGGTGGCACTGTCGAGTGTATTCGTGACATATCGCGGCATTTGCGTGTACACCACCGAATCTGTATAAGTGGAATCCACTTCATACAACATCACCGAAATGAAAGGATCGGGCACTTTCAGCAAAGCATCGGACACATTTCCCGCTACCGAGAGCGAATCAATGTAAGGTCCTGTGGAGAAAGCATAGGTGAAATAATCCAGCGGATTCCCCTCTGTATTGTCTGTAATACTCCTTCCAAAGTTGATGGTGTACGTGGTGTTTGGCTCCAAAGTATCATGGATCCTAAGACGAATGGACCTACTCGCTGTTCCCAGTGGGGTGATCTCCGGGCGGGGATCCATAGGGGGCGAAATGATGATCTGCCGTTGTGGGTTGTTTAGTTTTACGTATTCATCAAAATAGATCCTTATTTCGTTGGCGTCAAAATTTGTGGTAAAATTTTCTGGCCTTGCCCTTACATATTCGGGAGGATCAATGTCAAGCGGGCCACCGTCTGGGCTTCCCCTCCTCGCACAATTGGCGAAAGTGAGCACGAGCGTGAGTAGAAGTAGAAGGTGTAAGCCGGGCCTTTTCATGAAACAGGGGATTTGTTGCAAAGAAACAATTTATTCTTTTATTTCTGAAGCTGTCAATGTGTTACAGCCATGGTGGCAATACTTATTTTGAGCCCGGGAATTTGCAGCAGTTTTTGTGCACAGGCCTCAAGGGTGGCACCGGTAGTAACGAGGTCGTCCAGGAGGAGGATATGGGAGCCTTCAAGGATTTCGGGATGGTGCAGGGCGAAAGTTTCGTCCATACTTCCCCAGCGTGCAAAACGTTTTTTCAGGGTTTGCGTGCGTGATGCCGAAATTTTCACCAGTACGTCATCAATATAAGCTACCTCCAGTGCTTTCGCAATTTCCACCCCAAATTTTGCCACCTGGTTATATCCCCTTTTCCTAAATCTGGTTCTATGGAGCGGAACGGGAACGACCGCCGTTATTGTTGAATATTCTGGTTGTGCCTGCAATTCGCTTCCCAGCCACCTGCCCAAAAAAGCGCCGATTTCTTCGTGACCTTTGTACTTAAGGTTGTGGATTAATTTCTGGACAATTCCTTTTTTGTCAAAAAGCAGTAAAGAAGTGGCATTTTTGAGAGGAATCCTTCCGTAGAAAATCTGCTCCACAGGATTATCCTTTTCCAAATGAAAATTGGTTACTGGTAAGGCATGTAAACATTGGGTGCAAACCACGTTCTCCCCTCCCAGGAGCGCCTTGTCACACGCATGGCAAATCCTTGGGTACAATAATTCCAATAAATCGTGAAACATTTGTTAAGGAATTAGTAATTACGTCGTTAAAACTTCTAAATTTACATGTAAATTAAAAATCAAATAAACATGACTGACCAAAAAAGTAATAAAGCCTTAAAGATCCTCACCGGAGTCCTGGCAGTAGCTTTGGTAGCATTAGGAATATACACTATTAAATTCTATAACGAGGAGCAGGATAACCGCAAGGTGTTGCTGCAGGAAAAAGCAGTTATAGAAGGGGAACTCAACGATCTTATTGTAAAGTACGATGAGGCAATTGCCGAAAATGAAGGTCTTGACGATGAATTAATCGCAGCAAGGGAACGTATTGTCAACTTGCGGGACTCTGTACAGGGTATGGAAGCCGATGTTGCCCTATTGTCCCGGTACAGGCGCGAAGTGAGTAACCTGAAAGCTGAGAAAGAACAACTTTTCCAGGTGGTGGATAGCTTGAGCAACCAAAATTTGATGTTGGTAACCGAAATTGACAGCACCAATAACGTGCTGTTGGAAAGGGTCCGGATTTCTGATTCCCTACAGCAACAAACCCGGACGATGGCTTCCCAAATCGATCAGGCCGCACAGTTGAAAGTCAGCAACCTTATTGGCGAAGGGGTAATTGAGAGGAATAGTGGACGCTTGATTGAAAACGATCGTACAAGACGGGTGGATAAAATAAGGACCTGTTTTTCGATCCCGCCAAACAACCTGGCCGAAGCCGGGGAAAAAGATATTTATGTGCAGGTCTATAACCCCAACAATAACCTGGTCGGCGATCAAATCTCAGTACAGCATGAAGGGGGTGTAATGGTTTACAGCGCAGCTACACAGGTGTATTACGAAAATGAAGAGCTGGATGTTTGTGTTTTGGCCAACACGATCGAAGAAAGGCTTATTGAGGGAACTTATAAAGTACTGGTTTACAATGGAACCAGCTTAATTGGCGCGACCAGTTTCAGCCTAAGATAAAACTAACTACAATTAATGAAGCCGCCTTGACCAGAATCAAGGCGGTTTTTTTATTTTTGCTACATGGCAAAACAAGAAGATTTTTTCAAAAACGTTATTTCCCATGCAAAAGAGTATGGATATATTTTTGCATCCAGTGAAATTTATGACGGCCTTAGCGCCGTTTACGATTACGGACAAAATGGAGCCGAACTCAAAAAAAATATAAGGGAATACTGGTGGAGGAGTATGGTTCAACTAAACCAGGAAATCGTGGGGCTGGACGCTTCTATTCTTATGCACCCGGCCACCTGGAAAGCATCGGGGCACGTAGATGCTTTTAACGACCCGCTTATTGACAATAAGGATTCAAAAAAGCGATATCGGGCCGATGTTTTAGTAGAAGATTATGCTGAAAAACTGAACCAAAAAGCGCAGAAAGAGATCCAGAAAGCCAAAAAACGGTTTGGGGAGGCTTTTGATGAGGAACAATTTGTCAATACCAACGACCGCGTCCAAAGATATCTGGCCGAGCGCAAGCAAATCCTGGAACGTCTCGGCCGTTCGCTTACCAATGAAGACCTTAAAGATGTAAAAGCCCTCATTGAAGAATTGGAAATTGCCGATCCAGAGACCGGTTCGAGGAACTGGACCGAAGTGCGGCAATTCAATCTTATGTTTGGGACGAAACTGGGGGCATCTTCAGAAACAGCTTCTAATCTATACCTGCGCCCGGAAACGGCACAGGGGATATTTGTAAATTTCTCCAATGTCCAGAAAACCGGCAGGATGAAAGTCCCGTTTGGGATTGCCCAAACAGGAAAAGCCTTTAGAAACGAGATTGTCGCCAGGCAGTTCATTTTTAGAATGAGGGAATTTGAACAAATGGAAATGCAGTATTTTGTTCGTCCCGGGGAAGAATTGAAATGGTATGAGCACTGGAAAAATGTGCGCCTAAAATGGCATTTTTCGCTGGGATTAGGGGAAGAATATTATCGATTCCACGACCACGATAAACTGGCCCACTACGCAAATGCTGCGACCGATATTGAATTTGATTATCCGTTCGGCTTTAAGGAACTTGAAGGGATCCATTCCAGGACAGATTTTGATTTGAAGGCGCACGAAGAGCATTCGGGTAAAAAACTGAGGTTCTATGATCCAGAACTTAAAGAAAATTATGTGCCGTACGTGATCGAAACATCTATAGGCCTGGACCGTATGTTCCTGGCTGTGCTTTCTGCTTCTTTAAAGGAAGAAGAGCTCAAAGATGGCAGTTCCAGAACGGTTTTAAAGCTTCCGGCTATTTTGGCGCCACATAAAGCCGCAATTTTACCTTTGGTCAAAAAAGATGGCTTGCCAGAGCTCGCATTGGAAATTGTGGAAGACCTTAAATGGGATTTCAATGTGCAGTACGATGAAAAAGATGCAATTGGAAGAAGGTATCGCCGCCAGGATGCTGCTGGAACTCCTTTATGTATTACTGTAGATCATGACTCCCTTGAAGACAAAATGGTGACCGTCCGGTTTAGGGACAGTATGGAGCAAAAAAGGGTTCCTATAACAGAACTTTCTGAAACCATTTCAAAAGAAGTGGATTTTAAACATTGGTTGAAGAGGTAATACTTTTCCATATAATTAGAGTTAAAAAAGGACAATTACTGCGGAATTGTCCTTTTTTTTGTTTGGATCATTCCTATTTCAGTAAATTTAGATGTTGAAAAAAGTTTCTCACATGGTGAATCGATATTGCTTTTTGATCCTCTTTTTATTCTTTCTTTCTCCTCATATGGTGGCGCAGGTCCAGGAGCAGGCTTCTCCTGTTTTAATGGGATCGGCAAAAGCAATTCCTTCCAAACCTTTGTCTTCAAAAGAACTTCTGCCGGCCGGGGGGAAGTTCAAAATATTTAATCCAAAGAACCGCAGTGCAAATAAAGTAGTACCTGGTAAAGGCTATCCCAAGACCATGGATGCTGCCTGGCAGAAAAATCTGGGGAAAATCGATGCAAAAGGGACTATTTTTACTTTTGAGGCGGCAAATTCGGGTTCGACCCCAACAGATCCTACCGGGGCAGTTGGCCCCAATCATTATGTCAACGCATGGAATTCGGCTTTTGCCATCTACGATAAAGAAGGAAATGTACTTTCCCCGCCTGCTGCTCTGGAAACCATAGGAGGGACTTTTGAGGGCGAAGATATGGGTGATCCCATTGTACTGTATGATTCCTTTGCCGATAGGTTTATCATAACCCAGTTTAGTGGATGTGCAGAACCAGATTGTTTTGACCGGGTGCATGAAACAAATAGTTTGTTAATGGCAATTTCCCAGGGACCGGACCCTGTCAATGACGGCTGGTACACTTACCGTTTTAAAACCGGCACGTTCCCAGATTATCCCAAATGGTTTATATGGAGTGACGGGTATTATGTCACGACCAACCAGGATCCAAATGACCCAGATTATAAAGAAGTAGTGTATGTGCTTGAGCGGGACAAGATCCTGCAGGGGGAAGAAGCAAGCCATATTGGGCTCCCGCTGCCAGGAGCCAGAGAAAACGGATTTTACAGCCCTGCCGCATTTAATGCAGTAGGCGATGTGTTGCCACCCAAAGGGAACGCACCTGTTTTGTTCTTTCAGGATGATGCCTGGCTGGGTGTCAACCAGGACCACTTGAAAATTTGGCTCGTGAATGTGGATTGGGAAAACCTTGCAAATTCCACTATAGAAGAATCACAGGAAATAGGCCCTTCTGAAGGGGTTACTCCCTTTCACTCCACTTTTGACGGCGGATCTTTTCTTAATCTCTCGCAACCCGAAGGCGCCCCAGATGTAGATGCACTGCAAGGCGCTGTGATGTATCCCACAACCTATAGAAGGTTTCCCACCCACAATTCGGTGGTCTTTAATTTTGTGGTAGACGTGGATCCTTCCGTGCTCGAGCATGCGGGAATTCGGTGGTACGAGTTACGACAGGAGCCAAATGGCGGCCCCTGGAGCGTTTATCAGGAGGGGACGTATGCACCAGATTATTCCAATCGCTGGTGCGGCAGTATAGGAATAGATAAACACGGCAACATAGGCCTGGGTTTCACCATTCTTAACGACGATGCCGGGAACCCCATGTACCCTTCCTTGATGTACACGGGAAGATATTCGGGTGATCCTTTGGGAATAATGACCATAAGAGAAGAGCCCATTGCAATTGGAACCGTTCCCAATCCTAAAACGCGCTACGGCGATTATTCACACATAAGCATAGATCCTGTAGATGATGAGACTTTTTGGTTCATTGGAGAGTATTTTGAGCCCGGTTCGCGGCTTAATAAAGTAGGGGTTTTTGTGGTCGCACCAGAGTTCCAGAATGATGTTGGGATCGTAGGCGTAACTGCCCCTATTTCGGCTTCTTTGGGAAATTCAGAGGAGATCACGGTGATTCTCAGAAACTTTGGAGAACTTCCGCAGTCCAACATCCCGGTTTCATATTCTATTGACGGCGGCGAAACAATTACTGAAACTTTTACAGGCACGGTTCCTTCCACTGGACAACGGGAATTCACCTTTTCTGCGCGGGGCGATTTTTCTGAAGAAGGCCAGAGCTACACCCTTTCTGTAGAGACAAATCTGGACAATGACGAGGATAGAACCAATGACCGGTACGTGGAAATAATCGAACACCTGCCACCTCGGGATGTGGGGATCACCGTGATCCATTCCCCAGAGACAGGCGAAAATCTGGCCATGGAAGAGGTGATCGTGACGGTCGAAAACTTTGGGGGAGAGCCCCAGAGCAATTTCCCAATTGGGTTTAGTGTAGACGGTAGTGAATTGATCACCGAAACTTTTTCGCAGGTTGTAGGGATAAATGAAGAAGCAGTATTCACCTTTGAGACCAGGGTGGATGTTTCCGAAACCAGGAAGTTTGAAATTTTTACAACAACGCTGCTTTCTGAAGATGCCATAGTAGAAAACGATAGTAAGGTTAAGATCATCGCCAACATAAATTGTATCCCCGAAGGATCTGATTGCGGCTTTGGGGATGGCATTATTAACTTCTATTTGCAGGATATTGTCAATGAAAATATCTACTGCACGAATGGTTATGTCGATTTTATTGGTGGTTTTTCCACGCAGTTGGATCGCTCCCATGGAATTTTCCAGGTGGGCGTGTCAACGGCCTTTTCAGGCAATGAGTTTTCCCTGTGGATCGATTTTAACGACAATGCCTATTTTGAACAGGAAGAACGGTTAATTTCATCTCAGGTAATTCCTACTGCAAACAGGGTTTTTATGTATGAATTCACCATTCCTGAAGATGCTCCTTTAGGCGAACATTTAATGAGAGTACGTGGGATGGATCCCGATTTTGGCGGCGACCTCAACAACCCTTGTGACGTGATGGATTACGGGACCACCCATGATTATGCCATCGAAATTGTAAGCGGGATCGATGAATCTGTGCTCGATGATGGGGAATTGATCGTGAGCTCGGTGGAAGGGAATATTTTTGAAGTGTTGCTTACCACGAGTTATCAGGCTCCTGTGTGGTTCACGGTGCACGATATGTTAGGCCAGAAACTGGTGGAAAACAGACTCGAAAAGTCCTTTTTGGGCTACGAATATACCCTGGATATGTCCTACGCAGCTACGGGAGTTTACCTCGTGCGGGTAGGGACGCGCGAAGAGGGCAAAGTCCAGCGGATCATTGTCCGCTAGTTTTTCGGTTTTTTCCTCGGAAATTTACAGCTCTCAGATTTTTGCCTTTTTTGCATTATTTCTGAAGGAAAAGCGCAAGGAAATATTTTCTTCTGAAAATGCCATTTTTGGATACTAAAATTATCTTTCTGGATCTGAAGAACTGTTCGAAAATGTTATTTTTGGGCAACGAAAATCTTCAGAATGAAAATAATCTCTTACAACGTTAACGGAATTAGGGCAGCAATACGAAAAGGTTTTGTGGAGTGGCTGGAAAAAGCCGATGCCGATGTGGTTTGCCTTCAGGAAATAAAAGCAACACCCGAACAATTCGACCAGGCACCTTTTGAGGAACTCGGGTACAAATACAACTCCTGGTTTCCGGCAGTAAAAAAGGGATATAGCGGCGTTGCGATCCTCAGCAAAATAGAACCCAAAAATGTCATTTTTGGAACCGGAATAGATTACATGGACTTTGAAGGCCGAAATGTGCGCGTAGATTTTGAGGATTTTTCGGTGATGAGCCTTTACCTGCCATCGGGGACCAATTTGGCGCGCCTGGACCACAAGTTCAAGTACATGGATGATTTTCAGGAATATATTGACGAGCTCAAACAGGAGCTCCCGCATTTGATCATTTGCGGCGATTACAACATTTGCCATGAAGAAATCGACATCCACGATCCCGTGAGGCTCAAAAACACTTCCGGGTTTTTGCCGCAAGAGCGGGAATGGATTGGGAAGTTCATCGACAGCGGATTTATTGATGCTTTCAGGCATTTTAATTCTGAGCCACATCAATATTCCTGGTGGAGCTACCGCGCTGGCGCCAGGGAGCGCAACAAAGGCTGGCGCATAGACTACAGCATGGTAAGCCTGCCATTACAAGAAAAACTCAAACGCGCCGTTATATTACCTGAAGCCAGACACAGTGACCATTGTCCCGTGCTTTTGGAAATCGAATAATCTTATACAAATCAAAATCCACTGTCATGAAAAAGATCTTGTTTTTACCCTTTTTGAGTAGTTTGTTTCTGCTTTCTTCCTGCGTTTCTTCAAAAGTACACAAGGAGTTGGAAGGTCGTTATGCCAACATGGAACAGGAAAATAGGGAACTTTCTGAAGACCTTCAGCAGCTTAGGGAAAAGAGTAAAAGCGATTATTTGGCTTTGCAAAACGAATACGAAAGGCTGCAGGCCGGGCGGGATCAACTTCAGCGGGAATACGACAACACGTTTGAAAGTTATGAGAAACTAAAAAGCTCCTATGACGCGCTGGAAGCAAACAGTTCTTCTGCGCTGGCCGAAAATTCCAGAAGGAACCGTCAATTACTGGCAGAACTGGAGGAAAAAGAAAAAGCCCTGGCTACAGAACAGGCACGGCTTGAGAAACTGCAAAGGGACCTTATGGCCCGCTCCAAAAGGGTGGATGAACTGGAAAGTGTGATCGCGGCCAAGGATGAGAAAATGAATGCCCTCAAAAATGCCATTTCCAGGGCACTGGTGAATTTTGAAGGAAAAGGCCTCACCGTTGAGCAAAGGGATGGAAAAGTCTATGTTTCCATGGAGAACAAGCTATTGTTTAACTCTGGAAGTTGGGCTGTGGGCGCCGAAGGAAGGAGAGCAGTGAACCAATTGGCTTCGGTACTGGCACAAAACCCCGATATTGCAGTGCTTATTGAAGGCCATACAGATAATGTGCCGTACAATGGCAGCGGGCAGTTGACAGATAATTGGGATCTTTCCACAAAACGCGCGACCGCGATCGTACAATTATTGAGGGAAAATGCCAGGATTGAGCCGCAGAATTTAACAGCGGCAGGAAGAGGAGAATACGCACCCGTTGCCACCAATGAAACCGCCGAAGGCCGCGCCAAAAACAGAAGAATTGAAGTGATCCTTACTCCAAAACTGGATGAGATCAACAAACTGCTTCAGGAAATAGAATAATTCTTTCCACAGGTTGGCAGTTGCCCGAATTACAAAAAGTCCTGACCTGTCATAAAAAACCTGTGAAAAAAATAGCATTTTTGAAAGGTATTATCTACTAAAAGAGGAGCTTCATGATTTGGTCAGTCTGTTTGTCGCTGCCAACCATGTAAGGATGCGTGCCGTCAAATTCAAAATTGTTCCTTAGGTAGAATTTCGTGGCCGCGGTGTTTTTCTCCCATACGCCGAGCCATAAATACCTCATTTTTCTCTGAATCGCCATTTCGATAACCTCATCCAGCATTCTCTGACCTATCTTTTGATTCTGAAACTTTTGTGTCACATAGATACGTTCCAGTTCCATTGCATCTTCCTCCTGGAGGTCTGTTTGTGCATCTCCCAGGTTAATCTTAAAATAACCGGCGGTCTCCCCTTCCAGTTTTACAAAGTAAAATTCCGATAGGGGATTTAGTAGCTCCATTCTCAAATTCTCTTCGCCAAAGGCAGTGTTGAGGTATGCTTCAAGATCCTGTGGATTGTTCTCGGCACCAAAGGCATCTGAAAAAGTTTTTCGGCTAATATCTTTGAGCTCATGCAGGTCTGCGGGAGAAAGCTTTTCAAAAATGACATTTTTTGATGACATTATTTCAGGTTTTCGAATGTGACTCGTGTTTTCTTTATCCGAACAAAAACCCGACTAAATCTTCAATTTTTGACACTTTCTGGATGTTGATCGTAAAATTGTTTTTCGGGATTTTGCTTTGTTTGGAAACCATAATTGTCCTAAATCCGAGTTTTTCAGCTTCGGTAATTCGTTGTTCTACCCTTGTTACAGGTCGCACTTCCCCGGCCAGGCCAACTTCAGCGGCAAAACATATATCTTTTGGCACTGCAATATCCTCGTTGGATGAAAGGATGGCGGCCACAACGGCAAGATCCAGCGCAGGATCATCAACAGAAATTCCCCCGGTAATATTCAGGAAGACATCTTTGGCACCGAGCCTGAAGCCGGCCCGTTTTTCGAGCACCGCAAGGAGCATGTTCAGTCTTTTGGCGTTGTAACCAGTGGCAGATCGTTGTGGGGTGCCATAAACTGCCGAACTCACCAATGCCTGGATTTCGATCATTAAAGGCCGCATTCCCTCCAAAGTGGCTGATATTGCCGTACCGCTAAGGTCCTCTTCATTTTTTGAAATGAGGATTTCAGATGGATTGCTGACTTCCCTTAGGCCGTTGCTTTGCATTTCGTAGATGCCAAGCTCATTTGTGGAGCCAAACCGGTTTTTGTGCGCCCTTAAGATGCGGTACACGTGGTTGCGGTCGCCTTCAAATTGCAAAACCGTATCCACCATATGTTCCAGTACTTTTGGCCCGGCAATACTGCCTTCTTTGGTGATGTGGCCTATCAGGATTACGGGAACAGCGGTTTCTTTGGCGTACTTTATAAGTTCGGCGGTACATTCCTTAATTTGTGAAATACTCCCCGGGCTACTTTCAATATAATCGCTGTGCAAGGTTTGGATGGAGTCAATAATGACGATCTCGGGCTGCAGTTTTTCTATTTGCTGAAAAATATTCTGGGTCTTGGTTTCGGTGAGGATGTAACAATTGCTCGCATTGGGATTGATTCGCTCGGCCCGCATCTTGATTTGCTGCTGACTTTCCTCCCCGGAAACGTAGAGGGTTTTATACTTTAAATGAAGTGAAATTTGCAGCAAGAGGGTACTTTTTCCAATGCCAGGTTCGCCGCCCAGGAGGGTGAGGGAACCGGGAACAATTCCGCCGCCGAGGACACGATCCAGTTCCAGATTGTTGGTGTTCAACCGCTCTTCTTTGGAAGCTTCAATTTCTGAAATCCGCAATGGTTTTGCCACCCTTTTAGGAGCGCCCGAACCCGGCGATTTCCAGTCCTTTTTTTCCTCTTTTTGCAGCACTTCCTCCACCAGGGTGTTCCATTCCCTGCAGGAGGCACATTGACCCTGCCACTTGCTGTGTTGGGTGCCACAATTTTGACAATAGAAGGCGGTTTTTGTTTTTGCCATTTTCTTTTGAAGCTTCTGGTTTGAGACAGCTAATAACCGAAATCTTCTTTAATTGATTCAGCTTTTTTCAGCATAAAATCCACCGTGACAAACGCTACTTCTTCACGCCCATAGGCGCTTTCGTAAGTTTTCATTGCTTTTTTAGGCTTTCCGCTGGCTTCATACGATCGGGCCAGGTAGTAGAGACCCAGTGCAGATGCTGGATACTGGTCGCGGGCAAGATCGCCGAGTTCTTCCAGTTCATTCCATTTCTGAAGGAATTCCAGTGCTTTTCCAACTGCTAAAAAGTCATTGATCCTTACCGGTTTTTTAATTCCGAAGTTATTATTGATAACCTCATATTTTTCAGTAAGATAATCAAGCGGAGAATTATCTGAGGTCACCAGTTCATCATATTCCTTCAACCCTATTGGGCGATAAGAGGAGAAAATATGTTCCAGGGCTTTTGGCAGTGCCTTGGTAACCAGGGAATAATGGGAAGAGTTTTCAAAGTCGTCAAACAGGTAGTGAAGGTTCTCGTTATTGACTACAATCAATTGTTTGTCAAGCTGTTTGATGCTTTCTTCCAATCGTGGAATATCATTGGAAGCAGTGGCAAGATAAAACCATTTTGGGGTTTCATGTCTTTTCAATGCCTGTGCGAGGCGGTTAGACATTTCGGGGGCAAGATCTGGGCTTAAGTTGATATAGGCATTAAAAATGGATTTTTCTTTAAATAGGTAGTAGTTGATGAAATTGGCGGTAATGTCATGGCCTGCAATTACCACAAATTTTGAAGTGCGGTAGTTTGAATCCAGGAAAGGCATCAGCTCCATGCCCAAAAATTCAAAAAAATCTGCTCCGGTTTTGGCGGGATAAAAATTCTGGTTGTCATAGGAACAGTCTTTTTCCCGGGTCCCATTCTGGTTCACGCCCACCACAATAGCTTCGGGCATATCGTCCCAATAGGAGTAATAATCGACGTTACCGGCCATGGGTTCAAAAAGATAATCCCCGTCCAGGACAATGATCAACGGATATCTTTTTTCTTTATTGGTTTCATAATTCCGCGGTAGCTGGATTTTAAGCTCCCTTTGTTCTCCCATTTTTGAAGAATTCAGGCTCTTGTAAATGGTTTGGGAAAATATGAGTTGGGATGCCAGAAAAAGTATCGTGAAAAAGTAAGATCTATACATAAGTTATAGGTGTTTTTCCTAAACCAATATAGATATTATTTTCTTTGGTTAAAAAGTGGAAGGAATAATAGGGAGAGTCCGCCAAGAATGATGACCAATAAAGTCTGGGAGCCCCACACTATCCAGCCAAAAGCTTCCCCTGCCCGTTGGTTGACCCCAAACAGCAATAAAATGGCGCCCATGGCAATGGGATAGACCCCAATCCCGCCATTTGTTGTGGAAATCGCAAAAGTCCCTACAATAAATGCTGCCATGACCCCGGCGATCGATAAAGAAGAAGTTTCGGGCACCGTAAATTTTACCACGTAAAACATAAGAACGTACATCACCCAAATGAAAATAGTGTGGAACAGGAATGCCTTTTTCTGCTTCATTTTAAGGATGCTCCTCATTCCTTCAAGTAGACCCCTGGAGAAATCCCTAACCTTCACCATTAGCGGGTGCTGGGAATTCCTTATGAGGTTTAAAATAAGGATTCCAACCAGGATAACAGCAAACAAAGCTCCAATAGATAGAAAAGGATTGATTTCACTATTGCTAAAATAATCGAGTATGCTTTCTGTCTGGATCAACAATCCAAATACGGCAATGAGCAGGAGCATCAAAAGATCGGCTATCCTTTCAGAAACAATGGTTCCAAAGGCTCTGTGGAATGGAATTTTTTCATAGGTTGAAATAGTCGCCCCCCTTAGAACTTCACCAGATCTCGGTACTCCAAGATTGGCGAGATACCCACCCATAACCGCCATAAAACTGTTGGCGAGCCGCGGCTTGTAACCCATGGGTTCCAGGAGGTATTTCCATCTATAGGCACGGGAAAGATGAGAAAGGATTCCAAAAAACAGGCTTAAAGTCACCCATTTCAGGTCTGCCCGTAAAATGTTGTTCCAAAGTTCCTGGCGTTCGAGTGGCGTTGCGCTGCTTAAAGAGTACCAAATTAAAAAAACGCCCAATAAAAGCGGGAGGAAAGTTTTGGCGATCCTTATTAGCTTTTTTTTCAAAATTTATTTCAGGAGGTTGTTCTCTTCATTCGGAAAAACCAGGGAGGGCTTGAAAGATTTGGCTTCTTCAAAATCCATGATTGCATAGGTGATAAGAATGAGGATATCTCCCTTAGCAACTTTTCGCGCTGCTGCGCCATTAAGGGTTATCTCGCCGCTGCCGCGGGATCCGGGGATAGCGTAGGTTTCAAGGCGTTCCCCATTGTTGTTGTTGACAATTTGAACCTTTTCGCCTTCAATAATGTTAGCGGCGTCCATAAGGTCTTCGTCAATGGTGATGCTCCCAATGTAGTTTAGGTCGGCCCCTGTAACTTTTACGCGGTGGATTTTTGACTTGACGACGTGAATTTGCATAACTGACTAATTTAAAGCTATATTATCAATTAACCTGATATCGCCCGAATAAGCGGCGATAAAAGCCCTGTATCTTTGTCCATTTTCTTTTTCCCCAATACTCTCGAGAGTATCGGCATTGGCTATTTCAAAATATTCCAGTTTCAAATCTGGATTGGCCTGCAATTCTTCCGAAACCCAGGATATAATATCAGTTGCACTTTTTGTGCCAAAATTCTCTCTGGCCTTTTGCAGCATTTTGTACAAAAGTGCAGCATTTTGTCGTGCTACGGGGTCCAACCTTTCATTTCTGGAACTCCTTGCAAGTCCGCTTGCTTCCCTGTCTGTAGGGCAACCTATAACCTCCACGTTTAGACCTTCTTTTGCCACCATCTTTCTAATGATCTGTAGCTGTTGGTAATCCTTTTCGCCAAAGAAAGCTTTGTCGGGTTCTACCAGTTCAAACAGTTTTTTCACGATGGTGCCCACCCCGTTAAAATGTCCTTTGCGGTATTTCCCTTCCATTTGGTGCTCGAGGCCATCAAAGTAAAAAACCTGGGAAGTGATGTCGCCACCATAAACTTCGGCAGCAGGTGGGGAGAAAATGAGTACGTCTTTGCTAATTTCCGAAATTCGGGAAATGTCTTCGTCCAGAGTACGCGGATATTTTTCCAGATCCTGCAGATTATCGAATTGGGTCGGGTTGACGAAAATGCTTACAATCACCCGATCTGAAACAGAGAGCGCTGCCTTTATCAAAGAAAGATGGCCGTCATGAAGCGCCCCCATGGTGGGTACAAAACCTATCTTGAGGCCTTCATTTTTAAAAGCCCCGATTTGCTTTTTTAGAGCGTCCTTTTCCTTTAAAATCTGCATTTTTTTCCGAAATTAACAGCGTGCAAACTTAATATAATACTGGCAATCTGCATAAAATTTTGTAATTTTGCTTGTTTTTATTTCACAACAGCAATAAACAAGTCTTATGAAAGATAAGAGGATATTGTACGTATCATCTGAAGTTATACCCTATTTACCCGAAACCGAAATTTCATCCATGTCGTTTGAAGCTCCCAGAATGGTCAACAACCAGGGGGGACAAATTCGTATCTTCATGCCCCGGTTTGGGAACATCAATGAAAGGAGGCACCAACTTCATGAAGTGATAAGACTTTCTGGAATGAATTTGGTTATCAACGACCTTGATATGCCGCTAATCATAAAAGTCGCCTCCATTCCGAAGGAACGCATGCAGGTGTATTTTATTGATAACGAAGATTACTTCAAGCGCAAAGCCACCCTTACCGATGAGGATGGAAATCTTTTTCACGACAATGATGAGCGGGCAATCTTTTTTGCCAAAGGGGTGATCGAAACCGTGAAAAAATTGAACTGGGCACCAGATATTATCCATGTCAATGGATGGCTGTCTTCCCTGTTGCCACTATATCTGCGCAACTATTATGGCAACGAACCTTTGTTCAACACTGCAAAAATAGTGACCTCTGTGTACAATCAAGACTTTGATGGCGCGTTAGATAAAGACCTGTACAAAAAGGTGTTGTTTGACGGATTGGAAAATGAACAGGTAAAAGATCTTAAGAAGCCAACTTACGTCAACCTCATGAAAACTGCGGTTGATAATAGCGATGCTATTGTGATTGCCGGGGATAACATTCCTGAAGAATTGAAAAAACACATAAATAAACTTGACAAACCTGTTCTGGAATATAAAAACAAGGAAGAATTTTCCCAGGCGTATCAGGAATTTTACACGACCAAGGTATTATCCTAATCTCCAGACATTTTTTAAATTAGAACAATAATTCGAATGAATATTAAGAGTAAGATGTTGAAAATAACAACAGTTGTAGCTGTTGTTTTTTCTTTTATAGCCTGTGAAGATGATTTTCAAACGATTGGCAGCAATGTGATTGGGGCGCCAAATTTTTCAGCTGAACTATATGATGATGCTGAAATTTTTGCCTGGTCAAATGATCTGGCCCCTGTGCAAACCAACAACCTGCCAAGTTATCTTCTTGGGGTTTATGAGGATCAGCTTTTTGGAAAACAAACGGCGAGTATTTTAACGCAGTTGGCGCTTGCCCGGGAAAACCCTTCTTTTGGGGACCAGCCGGTGATTGACAGCGTTGTGATGTATATTCCCTATTTTTCGAGGGAAATCCTGTCTGGCACTGAAGGTGCCGAATTTGTGCTGGATTCTGTTTACGGCGATGATCCTATTAAATTGTCAATTGTTGAAACCAATTTCTTTCTCAACCAGTTTGATCCTGAAACGAATTTTGAGCAGGCACAGAAGTATTACTCAAATCTGGAGCCTCGCATTGAAGAGAATCTAACGCCCAATGTGTTATTTGAAACAGAAAGTTTTACCCCTTCCCGGGCAAAAGTGGTTGAGTTTCCTGTAAATGAGGCTGGCGTGCGGGACACGATTCTAAGAAAACCAGCTTTAAGGGTTAAATTGGACGCAGAATTTTTCCAGAAGAAAATCCTTGACATGGGAGGAACTTCAGAATTGAGGAATCAAAATAACTTTAAAGACTACTTCCGAAGTATTTATATTAAAGCCGAAGAAACGGGAAGTGATGGCAGCATGATGTTGCTGGACCTTTCGCAGGCCGAAGCTGGGATCACCTTGTATTATACGAACCAGATAGAGGACACAAATGATTCTGATGGGGATGCAGATTCAACTGAGACCGTAAATGCCTATCAGTCTTATCAACTCACTTTCAACGGTACCAAAGTAAACACTTTTGATCAGGAAGTGCCAGAATTTGGGGACACCAAAAACCTCTTTTTGAAAGGCGGGGAAGGATCTATGGCAATTATTGAATTGTTTAGTGGCGAAGACGCCAACAATGACAATATCTCTGATGAGCTGGAATTCATCCGTGAAAGTAACTGGCTGGTCAATGAAGCCAATCTTGAGTTCTTTGTGAACAGGGAATATATGACAGGATTAAATGAGCCAGAAAGGATTTTCCTTTATGACCTTTCCAACAATACGATTTTGGCCGATTACGTGATGGACAATCCCAGCCAAACAAATGCGCTTACTTCAAACTCCAACGCAAGCCATCTACAGCCTTTAAAAAGGGATGAAAACGGGAACGGGATTAGCTATAAGGTACAGTTGACAAGGCATATAAACAACATTATAAATAATGACTCCACCAATACCAGGTTGGGATTAGTGGTAACGCAGAATGTGAATCTCGTGAGACATTCAGCTGTGCTCCAAACTGAAAGTACAGATGTAAGGAGTGTCCCGAGAGGAGAGGTGATCACACCTAGAGCGACGGTCCTGTATGGTCCTGACGCGGAAGATGCCGAAAAGCGACTGAAATTGAGAATATATTATACAGAACCAAAAAATTAAGCTATGTGTGGAATTGTTGGCTATATAGGCCATAGGGATGCTTATCCTATTGTCCTCAAAGGTCTTCAGAGATTGGAGTACAGGGGCTATGACAGTGCGGGGATCGCCCTATATAATGATGGGGAATTGAAAGTTTCCAAAACAAAAGGAAAGGTAGCCGATCTAAAGGCGAAAATAGAAAGTGAGAATAATACAGCCGGGACTTTGGCTCTTGGCCATACAAGATGGGCAACCCACGGGGTGCCCAATGATGTTAATTCGCACCCCCATATGTCCAATTCGGGAAACCTCGTGATCATTCATAACGGGATCATAGAGAACTACGAAAGCCTTAAAAAAGAATTGAAAGCAAGGGGGTATACTTTTGAATCTGATACAGATACCGAAGTATTGGTGAACCTCATCGAAGATGTTAGCAAAAAAGAGAACGTCAGGTTGGGAAAAGCTGTCCAGATTGCACTTAATCAAACGGTGGGGGCTTATGCCATTGCGGTGTTTGACAAGACCAAACCAAACGAGATTGTTGTGGCGAGACTGGGTAGCCCGCTGGCCATTGGAGTGGGGGAAGAGGAATTCTTTATTGCTTCAGATGCTTCCCCGTTTATTGAGTTTACCTCGAACGCCATTTATCTTGAAGATGGAGAAATGGCGGTAGTCCGCAGGCACAAAGGTGTCAAAGTTAGAAAGATCAAAGATGATCAACTGGTCGATCCATATGTGCAGGAATTACAAATGAACCTGGAGCAGATAGAGAAGAGCAATTTTGACCATTTTATGCTCAAAGAAATTTATGAGCAGCCAAGCGCAATTACCGATACCTATCGCGGCCGTCTTCTGGTTAATGAAGGGATAATTCGCATGGCAGGGGTGGATGATAACCTGGAACGTTTCCTAAATGCACGTCGCATTGTGATCGTTGCCTGCGGAACCTCCTGGCACGCAGGTCTCGTGGCCGAATATATCTTTGAAGATTTGGCGCGGATCCCTGTGGAAGTGGAATATGCTTCAGAATTTAGATACAGGAACCCTATCATCAATTCAGATGATGTGGTGATCGCGATTTCCCAAAGTGGTGAAACTGCCGATACAATGGCTGCCATAAAACTTGCAAAAGAAAAAGGTGCCTTCGTTTTTGGCGTTTGTAACGTCGTGGGGTCTTCTATTTCCAGAGAGACCAATGCAGGGGCTTATACCCATGCAGGACCTGAAATTGGAGTTGCTTCCACAAAAGCTTTTACTACCCAAATTACCGTTTTGACTTTGATAGCGCTTAAATTGGCGAAGGCAAAAGGTAATATTTCGAACACAGATTTCCATATGCATCTAAGGGAATTGGAAATGATTCCGCATAAAATTGAAGTTGCCCTGGAAGCGAATGAGCACATAAAAGAAGTTGCCTTTAAATATAAAGACGCACGCAATTGCCTTTACCTGGGAAGAGGATATAATTTCCCTGTTGCGCTGGAAGGAGCCCTTAAATTAAAGGAGATTTCCTACATCCACGCAGAAGGATATCCCGCAGCCGAAATGAAACACGGGCCAATTGCTTTGATCGATGAAAATATGCCGGTAGTAGTCATTGCCACCCGAAAAGGGCATTATGAGAAGGTGGTTAGCAATATTCAGGAAATAAAATCCAGGAGTGGAAAGATCATCGGAATTGTGACCGAAGGCGATACCAGTGTACGGGATCTGGCCGATTATGTAATCGAAGTGCCAGATACTATTGAATCGCTTACGCCGCTTGTTACTACGATTCCGCTTCAGCTCTTGTCTTACCACATTGCAGTAATGCTTGGTAAGAATGTAGACCAGCCGAGAAATTTGGCGAAGTCGGTGACGGTGGAATAAAATAAATATCCAAAAAGGGGAAAACCTGCAATCTTTTTTGGTTGCAGGTTTTTTTTATGGCTGTTGAGAAACTCTAAATTGGGGAACGCTGAAAACAACTTTTTAACGGTTCAAAAAAGTTGTGGTTTAACATACCTACTTTTAGACAAAAAACATATCTTTGCCACCTGAAAAAGAGGGGGTTTGTTTTGGGATATATGTTCCCGTTAGCTGTTCTCCCTTAAGTCTTTAAAAATAAAACAATAAAGGAATTAGATAATGTCTAAAGTTACAGGTAAAGTTGCAACAGTTATCGGTCCTGTGGTGGACGTAGCGTTCGACACAGATGCTGAATTGCCAAGGATCTACGATTCCCTGGAAATTACAAGAGAAGATGGATCTATATTGGTTCTTGAAGTTCAATCCCACATTGGGGAAGATATTGTAAGGACCATATCCATGGACTCCACCGATGGTTTAAGCAGAGGCGTGGAAGTGGTTGCCACAGGGGCAGCAATCCAGATGCCGGTTGGAAAAGATGTGTATGGCCGATTGTTCAACGTAATTGGTGATGCCATTGATGGCCTCGGAAATTTGCCAAAGGCTGGAGAAGCAGGTTTGCCTATTCACCGGCAACCACCAAAATTTGAGGATTTATCTGTATCTACCGAAGTTCTGTTTACCGGGATCAAAGTTATTGACCTTATTGAACCATATTCAAAAGGAGGTAAAATTGGCCTTTTTGGAGGTGCCGGGGTTGGAAAAACTGTTCTTATTCAGGAATTGATTAACAATATTGCAAAAGGTCACGGTGGTTTATCCGTTTTTGCCGGAGTGGGGGAAAGAACCCGTGAAGGAAATGACCTTTTGAGAGAGATGCTTGAATCCGGAATTATCAAATATGGTGATGCCTTCATGCATTCTATGGAAGAAGGTGGATGGGATCTTGAAAAAGTAGATAAAAAAGCTTTGCTTGATTCAAAGGCAACTTTCATTTTCGGACAAATGAACGAGCCACCAGGAGCACGATTTCGTGTGGCATTTTCTGGTCTTACTATTGCTGAATATTTCCGGGATGGAGCCGGGGAAGGACAGGGAAAAGATGTACTTTTCTTCGTCGATAACATTTTCCGATTTACTCAGGCAGGTTCCGAAGTTTCTGCACTGCTTGGACGTATGCCATCTGCGGTGGGATATCAGCCCACATTGGCAACAGAGATGGGTGCCATGCAGGAGCGAATTACTTCGACAAAAAATGGATCTATTACTTCTGTACAGGCGGTATACGTGCCTGCAGATGACTTGACAGATCCTGCACCAGCGACGACTTTTGCCCACCTGGATGCGACAACCGTTCTTTCACGTAAAATTTCCGAGCTTGGTATCTATCCTGCGGTGGATCCACTGGATTCAACATCGAGGATCCTTAATGCTGATATTCTTGGCGATGATCACTACAACTGTGCACAACGTGTAAAAGAACTTTTACAGCACTATAAAGAACTTCAGGATATTATTGCCATCCTTGGGATGGAAGAACTTTCTGAAGAAGATAAACTGGCTGTATCCCGTGCGAGACGTGTGCAACGTTTCCTTTCTCAGCCTTTCCACGTAGCTGAACAATTTACCGGACTTAAAGGTGTTCTTGTTGATATTAAAGAGACCATTAAAGGTTTCAACATGATCATGGACGGCGAATTGGATCACCTGCCAGAAGCTGCTTTCAACCTGAAAGGGACTATTGAAGAAGCCATTGAGGCCGGTGAGAAAATGCTTGCTGAAGCTTAATTACTGAAAATCCCAATATACAAGCTCCAAATTCCAACCAGATAGGTTTTGGAATTTGGAATTTGGAATTTGAAACCTGGAAAAATATGTATTTAGAAATAGTTACTCCCGAAGCAGTCCTTCTAAGTTCAGAAGTGGATTCTGTGAGTGTGCCGGGAATCGGCGGGCAGTTCCAAATGTTGAACAATCACGCCCCGATAGTTGCTGTTCTGGGCAAAGGTGAAATCAAGATATATACCCATTCCAGCAATATTGCTTCTGAAGAATTGTCGAAAGACTTCAAAAAGGATAAAGTAGATAGCAAGATCCTTATTCTCCCTTTAAATGGCGGCGTGATTGAAATGAAAGATAATAAAATCATAGTTTTGGCAGATTAAGCTGAAAAAATAATAAAAGCAAAAAACCTGTTGCAGCTGCAACAGGTTTTTTGCTTTTATTGGGTTGGGCTAAAGCCCTAATTACTGGGAAATTTTGTTCCTCCGGCTAAAGCCGGAGGCAATTTATCAATTCAGGATCTTCCCCATACCTTTTGGGGCATCTAGTCAGGATCCTCATAATGAACCATATTTCCAGAGAAAAATTGATTTAGCTCAACTTTTAGTTGGGATGATAGCCAGAAAATTTTAAGAAATGAATTGCTACAGGCTTCAGCCCGTGGTTAAGAGAATTGTAACATTAACAGGGCTTTATCCCAATTTAGGGAACTTTTGCCAAAAGTATATCCATAGCGGGTATCCAAAAATGTGCTTTTGGATAAATATTTTCTGAACAGCAATTGCCACAGCTTTTATCAGAGTTGAGTATCATTTTTTTCAGCTTTGCAGCCAAACTAGCCAATTGGCTAAATAAAAAAATGTATTTCTACAGACTTTTTCCAGCTTGAAAAAGGCTGTTATGTACATTGAATTGCCACAGGCTTCAGCCTGTGGTCAAGAAAAGTGGATTTTTAATGGGCTTTAGCCCAATTTAGGATCAAGTGTTTGTGCTCTTAGGTTTCAACAGAGTCGGGCAAAAGAAAATTGTTGCCAAAACCTACTTTTTCGATAGCCAGTCTGCTCTTGCTTGTTTTGCCTTTTTGGGAGCATCTTCATTTATGGAAATGCTGTATGCAGGATCTTCTGCTAAAATGACAATTTTTGTTTGTTCTTTCCCAAATCGTTCAATTACCAATTCAATGGAATCGCCCGGCTCATATTTTTCCAATTCTTCTTTCCAATCATTGTCAGCTCCCAGAATGGTTTCATTTATGGAAATGATCCTGTCTCCCTCGTTGAGCCCGGCTTGGTATACAGGAGTGTTTTTTGCAGGATTTCCACTTATGAAGAAGCCTTCATCATCCTGTGTTACAAAGGTTCCAAAAAAGGCATTTTCGGAAACTCTTTTTAGGTCAAGACCTACCGTTTCAAAAAGGTTTTCATAATCTGGCATGTTGCTGCTGTAGATGTATTTGCTAAAGAAATCTTCGGCAAAATCTGCATTGGCATACTCTGCGAGGGTCGTTTGAAGGTCTTTAAGATCGTAAGGATCTTCGGGTTCCCCATACTTCTCCCACATGAGGTGCATGTAATCGTCGAGGGTGAGCCCATTTTTCCGGAGTTTTAGATCCAGTGCGAGGGCCAGCATACTTCCGTAGGAATAATAGGAAATAAAGATATTTTCCCGGTTGACGGGATCTACTGAAGTCGCCGCATCTACAAATGGCGCCTGGTAACTCATTTCTATTGGACTAAAATATTCCCTGGCAGGAGAATTCCAGACGTAATTAAAGGTTTCAGCAAGATCTTTCACATATTGTTCCGGGGTGATAAGTGCGGCCCGCCGAATGGTAAGAGGAGCATAGTAACTGGTAAAACCTTCGGCAAACCAAAGGGCACCACTCATATTTACTTCGGTAAAATCGAAAGGTTCGAGACTTTCCGGGCGGATCCTTTCCACATTCCAGGCATGAAAAAATTCGTGGGAAGCCGTGCCAATATTTCTTTCCATCCCTCCTTCTCCAAGGCTTCTGAAACTCGTGAGAACTGTGCTGTTGCGGTGTTCCATACCGTCACCGGACACGTTTGGCATGTAACAGGCCAGGAAAGTGTATTCCCCATAATCAAACTCAGGTAGCTCTCCAAAAACCTCTTTTTGCTGCACTACAATTTTCTTTACTTTCTCAAAATATGTATCAAATTCCTGCGCTTTACCGGGATGGTGGAGCACAAACCTGATATTCTCTCCATTCAAAGTAAACTGCCGAAGATCAAAATCACTGATTTCGGTTGGGCTGTCGAGAAAATAATAAAGATTGGGAGCAAAATAGGTGTTTTCCTGAAGATGCTTCAATTGGGTCGCGATCTTCCATTCGGGCATGTTGTCAGTGTCAAAAGTGACTTGTATGGAACGCTCTTTCAGCTCTTCAGAAAGCATAAAAGTCGCCGGCATATTGAGATGGGCATGGGTTTCATCTATCTGGGAATAAGTGCCGTCTCCGCGGTTTGCAAAAAGCGTGTATTCAAGGTTCACTGTCCCGTCATGGCCCATGATCTTCCAGGAATAAGGATCTGGCCGCAGGATCTCCAACTGTTCCCCAGCCGAATTGGTGGCTGTCACAGCATATACATTTTTGGCGAATTCGTGCAGCGCATATCGGCCGGGAGAGCTTCGGCTCATTCGTACCGTGAGCGGCTCCAGGGCGAGATCGGGAAAAGTGACCTCAATTAGTGCTTCGTGATGGACAGCATTTTCGAAGGAAACTTGATACGAATTCGTTTGGCCAAAACAGGCGGAAGAAATGAAAAGAATAATTGCAATAAATCGCATGAATGTGGTTTTGGTGCGGGAAAATAGAAAAATAACCGATAAACCCGGCTATTCTTCTTCCCTAAATTTAAGAATATCCCCCGGCTGACAGGCAAGTTCCCTGCAAATCGATTCCAGGGTTGAGAACCGCACGGCTTTTGCCTTTCCTGTTTTCAGGATAGAAAGGTTGGCGGTAGTGATCCCGATTTTTTCAGCAAGCTCGGTACTTTTCATCTGTCGCTTCTCAAGCATGATATCCAAATTGACGAATATAGGCATGGCTTAGACTGTTAATTCATTTTCTTCTTTCATGATCCTCGCGTTGTCAAAGATTTTGCTGAGATAAATAAAGAACAGGCCTATTGCGAGAATAAACCAAAA
Source organism: Salinimicrobium sp. (assembly GCA_024635665.1). GTDB lineage: Bacteria > Bacteroidota > Bacteroidia > Flavobacteriales > Flavobacteriaceae > Salinimicrobium. Next base: position 24,511 of record JAGXIM010000087.1, read on the forward strand.
TGAGGTGAAAGAGAGGTCGATCTCAAGTCCCAGTCGAAGTTTGGCCTCTAGAAATATTGTGGCTATAAAATCAATTAGTCCCTGGCCCAAAGTTATAATGATGATGAGCTGCCCGATCAAGTTTAAAGAAGCTATCTGGTAACGCGTAAACAACTTTCCTTTGAAGAAGTTCCTGATTAGTTTCCGCAAAATATAGATCGTGTATACCAACAAACCTCCTATGAATAATTCGGCCAAAATGACAACGAAGGCGGTTGGAGTGAGTTCAGAAATTGTTTGGCCTTTTAGCTCGATAGGAATGAAGTCACTTCCAAATATTGTGGTCATTGCAGTGAGGAAAACCGCACCGATAAAAGATAGCAATAGTAAGAAAAAACAAACATCCAGAATTGTTTTTAGGAGAATGGGAGGTTTCATGATTAGTTAATTATCGTTTTACGATAACAAACCTACAGTTTATTTATTGATAAACAATAATTTTATTTTTAAAATTCTGAAACTTAGAAGGTTGTTTGCTGCTGCTCATTTACTTTAAAAAATAAACTGTAGAATCTTGTGGGCAGCGGCTTTTGCAGATCATTAATTAGGAAAATGCTGAGGCAATTAAAACCTTCAGCAAGTTTAAAACCTCAAATTTTCCTGCTATATTTGTTTTCTACCGAACTTTGTAACTAATATATGCTAGCAGCAGTACTCACAGGTTTTCTTCTTTCAATCTTTCTGGTTTTTGCAGGAAAGTATTTTAAAGGGAAACTCGCCGTACTTTCTGCTCTTGTTCCACTCGGGTTGTTCCTCTATTTCCTGTCATTTATCAACAGGGTTTCCAGCGGGGAAATTATTACTCAGAGTGTTGAATGGGTGCCTGCACTAGGCCTAAACCTGGATTTCACCCTTGATGGACTTTCGCTGCTGTTCACATTGTTGATCACAGGAATTGGATTTCTTGTTTTTGCTTACACGGCGGCTTATCTCAAAGGGCATGAATATCTCGATAGGTTCTACGGCTATTTGGGTATGTTCATGGGTGCAATGCTTGGGCTCGTGCTTTCAGATAATCTACTCTCCATGTTCCTTTTTTGGGAGCTCACGAGTATAAGTTCCTTTTTCCTCATCGGGTTCAATAACTCCAGTGAAGCTTCGCGGAAATCGGCAGTCCTGGCGTTGGCCGTTACCGGTTCGGGAGGGTTCCTCCTTCTTGCTGGGGCATTGCTTCTAGGCAATGTAGCGGGAACCTATAGCATTTCAGAAATGGTGGCCCTGGGTGATATGATCGCTCAAAGTGAATCCTATATCTTGATTGTTGTTCTTTTATTTGGGGCGGCCTTTACAAAATCGGCTCAATTTCCTTTTCATTTCTGGCTTCCGGGGGCGATGAAAGCCCCGACCCCTGTTTCTACTTATCTGCATTCCGCAACCATGGTAAAGGCTGGAATCTACTTGTTGCTGAGGTTTACCCCGGTACTGGGAAGCACAGAATTCTGGAATACCACTCTTATAATTGTTGGTGGAATAACCATGTTCTATGCTGCTGTCCATACCCTCTTTCGCACAGATCTAAAAGGCGTTTTGGCGTATTCTACTATTTCAGTCCTTGGTCTGCTGGTGTTTTTGATAGGATTGGGAACGCAGTACGCCCTCGTTGCTGCAGGAGTTTATATTGTGGTGCACGCACTTTACAAGGCCACGTTATTCCTGATAACCGGGATCATAGACCATGAAACCGGTACCCGGGATGTGACAGCTCTTTCGGGGCTTCGAAAGGTGATGATGCCCGTGGCCATTGCAGGGCTCCTGGCGGCGATCTCCAGCGCCGGAATACCACCTACCGTTGGATTTCTTGGGAAAGAATTGGTTTATGAAGCCACTTTGGGAATGGCCGATTGGGCGGTAGTGCTGACTGTGTTGGCAATAGCGACCAATATTCTGGTCCTTTACGCCGGATTCGTCGCCGGTATCAAACCTTTTACCGGAAAGTTACCCGAAAAATTTGAAAAGGTGCACATGCCAAGTTACCTAATGTGGCTCCCTCCTGTTATACTCGCTGTTCTCGGACTGCTCATTGGAATTTATCCGGCTGTGATCGAGGCACCTCTAATAAAGCCTCTTGTGGATTCTGTAGGCCTGGAAGGGCAAGCAGTACACCTTAAGCTGTGGCATGGCTTTAACTTTGTGCTTGGTCTAAGCGCCCTTACTTTGGCCGGCGGATTTTTGTTGTATTTTCTTTGGAAGCCTTCAGAAAAGAAGGAAAATGCAATTTCAAAATTGGATTTCATTGCGCCTAAATCTCTATTGCTAGGCTTTAGCGCTGGCTTTCGTTCTTTTTCTTCAATGTGGACCAATTTTCTGCAAAATGGATTGTTAAGAAATTATGTGACCACTATTGTCCTCTTCCTCGTGGTCCTGGTAGGATATTCTCTCTTTTCAGGAGAGAATGCGTTTCATATCAATACGGAATCATTGTCTGAAATGACCTTCTATGAGGTGGTTATCATGGGGGTAATGTTTATGGCTGTGGCCTTTGTGGTCGTTGCAAGGTCTCGACTTGGAGCGGTAGTTGGAATGGGAATTGTTGGCTATGCCATTTGCCTGCTTTTCGTTATTTACAGCGCCCCCGATCTTGCAATGACCCAATTTTCCATCGATACACTTACCGTCATCCTGTTTGTGTTGGTACTTTCGGGACTTCCCAAGTATATTGCAAAATCCAATTTAATAACCAGGATAAGAGATGCAGGGGTTTCAATCGGGCTTGGGGTATTAGTGAGTTTAATTGCCCTGGCTGTAATCAATGAGCCGGTAAACAAAGAGGTAAGCGACTTCTACGCCGAAAATGCCTATATTTTGGCAAAAGGAAAGAACGTAGTGAATGTAATCCTGGTCGACTTTAGGGGAACAGATACCTTGATGGAAATTGCTGTATTGACCATTGCAGCCCTCGGGGTCTATAGTTTGTTGAAATTGCGCCTGGACAAAGATGAGAATATTGAAAAAGAGAATTAAAAAGTAGTTTACATGAAAACCCTGATATTAAGGACCGCTTCAAATTACATGTTGCCTTTGTTGCTGGTTTTTTCGGTATTTATCCTGCTTCGGGGGCATTATTTGCCTGGCGGGGGATTTGTGGGCGGTCTTATTGCTGCCATTGCATTTGTACTCCACGCTTTTGCGAACGGCCTTGAGAATACGAAAGGACTCCTAAGGATCCGGCCGGGGGTTTTGATGCCGATAGGTTTGGGGCTGGCTTTCCTGAGCGGATTAGCTCCTGTATTAGCCGTGGATGAACCTTTTATGACGGGACTTTGGTGGCCAGATCATGTCCCGGTAGTGGGCAACCTTGGCTCTGCTTTGTTTTTTGATATAGGGGTTTATCTGGTGGTGATAGGAGTGACTTTAACCATAATTTTTTCAATTTCAGAATCTGACTAGACTATGGAAGTGTTACTGGCTATCATGATAGGTGTATTGTATGCAGCGGGAATATATTTAATGCTGCGCCGTAGCCTCGTGAAATTGATCATTGGGGTAATCCTTCTTGGGAACGGGGCTAACCTGCTTATATTTCTTTTGGGCCGAATTACAAAAGGTAGTCCTCCTATAATTCCTGAAGAATCCAGTACTTTTTTAGAAGCATACACAGATCCTCTTCCGCAGGCCCTAATCTTAACAGCTATTGTGATAAGTTTCGGTCTCCAGGCTTTTGCAATTATTTTAGTTAAGAGAGTTTTTAAGGTCGTGAAGACTAATGATATAGATGAAATGAATACAACAGACGCAGGTTCATGATGCAACAGTTAGTAATGTACCCTTTATTGTTTCAGCTGTTTTTGTCCATTGGGCTTATTTTTTTGTGGAAGAAGATAAGCTGGCAAAAATGGATTAGTGCAGTAGGAAGTGTGATAAACCTGGGAATCTCTGTGTGGCTGTTTATCCATATATGGGAAAATGGGACACAGGGTATACAGGCGGGTAATTGGGAAGCACCTTTCGGGATAACTTTTGTTGCCGATGCCCTCTCGGCTTCCCTTGTGCTTTTAACTTCTATTGCCGGGCTGGCAGTCTCCGTTTTTTCTGCTGGTTCCTTGATGTCTGCGCGGTTGAAGTTTGGGTTCTATCCGGTTTTCCATTTCTTGTTGCTGGGCTTGTGCGGTGCGTTTCTAACGGGGGATATTTTCAACCTTTACGTTTGGTTTGAAATAATCATCATCTGTTCTTTTGTGCTTCTTACCCTGGGAGGGGAAAAGGCCCAGCTGGAAGGAGCGATGAAATACTTTACGCTTAATTTTCTGGCTTCTGTTGTTTTCCTGACAGCTATTGCAGTGCTGTACGGGTTGACGGGTAGCCTGAACATGGCAGATTTGGCCGTAAAAGTGGCCGAAATTGAAAATAGGAGCCTCGTACAGGTCAATGCCTTGCTGTTTCTCGTAGGTTTTGGGATAAAAGCTGCTGTCTTCCCCTTGTTTTTCTGGCTTCCGGCTTCATATCACACGCCTCCTTCGGCAGTTTCGGCCATTTTCGGGGGCTTGTTGACCAAAGTCGGGGTCTACGCCCTCATAAGGGTTTTTACACTGATTTTTGAAGTCGATCCCTTCATTCAAAATGTTATCCTGGGAATTGCCTTTCTCACCCTCTTTAGCGGCGCTGTAGGGGCCCTTGTACAGAACAACGTAATGAAAGTATTTTCTTATTTGGTAATAAGCCACATTGGGTATATGATCGCCGGTTTGGGAATGATGACCGAAGTAGCACTCACAGGGGCGATTTTCTATCTTTTTCATGACATCGTGGTAAAGACAAACCTCTTTATGGTTAGTGGGATCATTCATAGGGTCAAAGGAACAAGTGATATGAAAAAACTAGGCGGCTTTTACGGAAAATATCCTTTGCTGAGCCTTCTTTTTGCAATCCCATTGTTCTCTCTGGTGGGAATTCCGCCCCTGTCTGGCTTCTGGCCAAAATTGTCCTTGATTTCAGCAGGTTTTGACCTGGAAAATTATTGGATCATCGCAGGGATCTTGCTGGCGAGTTTCCTTACCCTTATTGTGATCGTCAAATTATGGGCAGCAGTTTTCTGGAAGACAGGTGAAAAACTTCCGGAACAGCGTAATTTTCCGTATTTTGATAACCTGAAGAACTTTCAGAAAACACAGTTAATTGCCCCCATTGTGTTTCTGTCCTTTGTTACTTTGTATATTGGGTTTGGAGCCGAAAATATTCACAGCCTGTCCGTAAGGATATCTGAAGAATTGCTTAACAAGCAGATGTATATTGATGCTGTTTTTAATAAATCTTAAAAAAACAGAAAATGAAAAACAGATTTTTGGCGAACTTACTGCTAACTATAATTTGGATTGCCGTAACGGGGAATTTTCAAACGGCCAATGTGGTGTTTGGGTTTATTCTGAGTTTCTTCCTTCTGTGGGTGATCACCCGCGGAAGCGGACAGGGCCGCTACTTTAAAATGGTGCCAAAGGTGATCTCGTTTTTCTTTTTCTTTCTCTTTGAATTAATAAAAGCAAATTTACAGGTAGCTTATGAAGTGGCCACGCCAAAACTGAATATGAAGCCTGGAATTGTTGCTTTGCCGCTGGATGTAAAGTCAGATTTTGGGATCACCTTGCTGGCAAACCTTATCACCCTTACTCCCGGAACATTAAGTTTGGATGTTTCTGAAGATCGAAAATTTTTGTTCGTCCATTCAATGTACATCTATGACAAACAAGATTTCATAAATGGTATCAAAAATGGATTTGAGAAACGCATAATAGATATTTCCGAATGACGCTTGACAATTTTTTATACTATATTATCCTTCCTGTTTTGGCACTCTCGACCTTGTTGGTGTTTATACGGTTTATAATAGGGCCAACCATTTCAGACCGTATTGTGGCATTAGATCTTTTAATTACCACGGGGATTGGTGTAATTGCTGTTTATAGCATTCTCTCCGGCCAACCAACCTTTCTTGACATTGGTCTTATCTTTGGCTTAATTGGCTTTTTGGGAACTGTAGCTTATTCTTCTTATCTGGAAAAAAGGAAAAAGAAATGATGGATATAATTATAGTGGTGCTGGCTTCTTTTGGAGCGTTTTTTATCCTGTTAGGTGCTGTGGGAATCCTGCGAATGCCCGATACCTACCTGCGTATGGCTGTGACCACCAAGGCCGCAACCTTGGGGGTAGGTCTGATATTAATTGCAGCTGCTTTCTATTTTGATGATGTGGCAACCACTACCCGTGTGTTGGCAATTATAATTTTCATCCTTCTAACCGCTCCTGTAGGAGCACATTTAATGGGAAGGGCATCCTATATTGCTGGGAATAAACTTTGGGAAAAATCTGTTAGTGATGATCTAGAAGGGAAGTACAAAGCTTCAAGAAATTTTTCCATCGCGCCCGAAAAGCCGGGAAAAAGTGAGGATATAATTGAGAACGAAGACTACGATAAAAATTAATTTAATCTTCCATTTTTTCATCATTAGAATGACCGTATTTTTTTCTAATCCACCGGTCAATGGGGCCAAAAATAATATTTACACTAACAATTAAAGTAGTTAAAATTGCCAATTCTCCATATTGGCCAATGGCTGCGAGACAGCCCGCACCGGCACTGCACCACACAGTGGCGGCTGTGGTTAACCCGCGTACCACTGTCCCTTTGTGTAGGATCACACCGGCACCTATAAACCCAATCCCAGTCACCACTTGTCCAATCACCCGGGTCATATCTACATAATCTTCCCCCTCAAAATGTAGGGAAGTAAGGACAAAAACTGCTGCTCCAAGGGCAACAAGGCCATTTGTTTTTAACCCGGCATTTTTGTTCTGGATCTCCCTTTCTATCCCAATCAAAAGCCCGGCTAATAAAGCAGCCCCTATTTTTAAACCGAAATTTAAAAGCTCCATTTAATAGTATTAGTTTTGCCTCATGCAGCAGTTCCCGTTAAAATTAGGAAAAAGCCTCGAGACAAGAAAGGAACAAGATGCCTTTAGGTCTTTTAAGCTTACTGAAGGCCTGGTCGACTTTTCCTCCAATGATTATCTTGGTTTTTCCCGAAAGAAGGAAATTTTTGAGCGTGCCCTGCAAATCCTGGAAGAGAAGGGTATAAAGTTTAACGGTGCGGGAGGCTCGCGCCTGCTTACGGGAAACCATCAGCTTTATGTTGATGCGGAAGAAAAAATCGCCTCTTTTCACAAAGTTCCTGCAGCACTTATTTTTAACTCGGGATATGATACCAACATCGGATTCTTTTCTTCTGTTCCACAGCGGGGCGATGTGATTTTCTATGATGAATTGGTTCATGCTTCCATTCGGGATGGGATAAGGATGAATGCTGCTGAAGCTTTTAAGTACAGGCACAATGATCTTGAAGATTTGCAAGAGAAATGCCTGCGGCTCCAAAAAAGGCATTCTGGAGAGGTTTTTATTGTGACTGAAAGCGTTTTTTCAATGGACGGGGATTCTCCCGATCTCCAGACGCTCGCAAAATTTGCTGAAGCCCATAATTTCTTTCTTGTTGTGGATGAAGCACATTCCACAGGAGTAACTGGAAAAAATGGCAAAGGCCTGGCAGAAGAATTAAGGATCGAAAATCTGATTTTTGCCCGGATAATCAC
>JAGXIM010000013.1 GCA_024635665.1 Salinimicrobium sp.
CTTTTGTTATTGATCCTGTCTTTTCCCCCTACGTCATACATGACGGAAGTGGTCACTACAGGTGCCGAATTATCTTTGTGGAGTACCACATCCAGCCCATTGTCGAGGGTGTATTCGGTAAATTCAACCTCTTGTGCTATCCCTGTGGCACACAGGAACAGCGCACAGGCTGCTAATCTAAATTTGTTGATCATTTTAATTAAGGTTTTAATTTCTTAATAGATAAGTGTCAAAAAGGGCGAATTTGTTACAGTTTATTTATTGCGAAATGCAGGCCAATCTGCAGCGTTTCGCTAAATTAACAAGCTGTTAAGGCATATTCCCTCATATTTTTTGGAAATTTATAAAATCTTTAAAACCCCTTTTTATGAAAAGTTCTTCCGTGCCATTAGTGTATGGTGCACTGGTAGCTGTAGCTTTAATTGCTTATTTTCTCCTGTTGGCGCTATTTGACCTGCATGAAAATCCAATTTACAGCGCTTTAAATATCGTGATTACCGGATTTGGGATTTATCTCGCAATCAAAAAGTACAGGGCAAAAAAAGCTGCAAAATTCAAATATCAAAAAGGATTTGCTATCGGATTGTCAACGGGGTTCATAGCCACCGTTATTTTCACCGTATTTTTTGCAATATATGCCAGTGAGCTGAATCCCAATTTTTCAGAAGAACTCATCACCATGTGGGAAACCGACTGGTTTGTGAATATTGGGATGCTCGTATTCACGGTAGCTTTGATGGGGTTTGCCACCAGTCTTGTGGTGACGCTGGCCATTATGCAGCGGTACAAACCCAGCTGGAACACGAAGGAGGGACAAAAACATACGTACTAGGAATAAAGCCTTTGCAAATTAATTAATTAGGAGTATATTTGCACCCGCCTTGAAAAAAATCGGGGCGAGAACGTAAACCCTTAATTAAGACGCTATGTACGCAATTGTAGAGATAGCAGGGCAGCAATTTAAAGTTGCAAAAGACCAGAAGGTATTTGTTCACAGGCTTGCAGGAGAAGAAGGAGACAGTGTTTCTTTCGATAAAGTTCTTCTCACAGGCGATGGTGACAATATTACCCTCGGCGCCCCCGCTATAGACGGAGCTTTGGTGGATGCTAAAATCACCAGGCACCTAAAAGGAGACAAAGTTATTGTTTTCAAAAAGAAAAGAAGAAAAGGTTACCGTGTAAAGAATGGCCACCGCCAGGCTTTGACCGAAATTTCTATTCAGGGAATTTCTGTGAACGGTAAAAAAGCAACTTCAGCTAAGAAAGAGGAGCCAAAATCGACTAAGGAAGAGGCTTCTAACAATGATCTTAACAACAACACTGTTGTTGAACTAAGAGAAATGGCTAAGAAAAAAGGAGTTGAGGGATACTCTTCAATGAAAAAAGCCGAATTAATAGCTGCTTTAAGCTAAAAGTTTAACAGTAAAAACAAAATAAAATGGCTCACAAAAAAGGAGTTGGTAGTTCCAAGAACGGTAGGGAATCTGAATCAAAACGCTTAGGTGTTAAGATTTTTGGAGGACAGGCTGCCATTGCTGGTAATATCATCATTAGACAAAGAGGTACTGCTCACAAACCAGGTGAAAATGTGTACGCAGGAAAAGACCATACTTTACATGCCAGAGTTGATGGCCTTGTAAAATTTACTAAAAAGAAAGACAATAAATCTTACGTCTCTATTGAACCGTTTGAGGCTTAAATCCCTGTGATCCCCGAAAGGGGAATTAAAAGGAATTTTTTTTTAGATATAACAAAAACCCCTTCTGGATCCAGAAGGGGTTTTTTTGTACCTTTAAGAAGCTAATCCTGAGTAAACTTTTCTGCTATGAAGTATATGACCATCTATTCCACAAGTGACAAAAATGAGGTTTCTGTGCTGAAGAGCGTTTTCGGGGATGAAAACATCGATTTTAAGATCCTTGAGCATAAAAGAACGGAGCTCGAAAGTTCCAACGCACTACCGGAACAACGTTTTCAGGTAGCCGAAAAAGACAAAATACGGGCGAAAGAATTGTTGGAACAAACAGGATTTTTAAGAGTGGGTCATCCACATTTACATCCACCGCGGCGAGTGGCAGGAAGAAAATGGATCTTCTTCTTTTTGGCCGCCCTGGTTCTGGTTCTGGTGGCGATGTTGATCGTTTGGTTCATGAATCCACCATCGTAAAATTGAAAAACTTGAAAATATTCAATCTAACAAGGTATCAACTATTATGAACTACACTACCATCTGGGAAACTTCCCAACAGAATGAGCTGATCTTGTTGAAAAATATTTTTGAGCAAAACAATATTGATTATAAGTTTCTGGATGAGAATACCAATAACAACTTTGCCACAGGGGTGAGGATACAGGTAGCCCGCGGCCAGGAGGAAAAAGCAGGTGCCATTCTTCGTGAAAATGGTTTTCTGAATGATCCTAGTCCGGGAGGGCAAAAGGTCACACAAACCAGGTTCTGGGTCTGGCTGGTAGTTGCGTTACTAATCGTAATAATAGCGTCTATCGTGATCAATTCCCTGTTTTAGGGCTATAAGATCAATTTTCCGGAAGTTTTTAAGAACTTATCTTTTTCAGGTAAGTGCAAAAGGACCAAGCCGCTCTATTGCTATAACCTGCGCTTCTCCTAAAGCAAAAAATAAAAATCCCTTCCAAAAATGACATTTTTGAAAGGGATTAATTTCACACTTCGAACTTCAGAATTTTCGCTCTGTACTTCGAACTTCGTATTTCCAATTTCGTACTTCCTTAGTATCGGTAATATTCTGGTTTGAACGGTCCTTCAACCGCAACGCCAATATATTTTGCCTGTTCCTCAGAAAGTTCTGTGAGCTCTACTCCAATTTTTTCAAGGTGCAAAGCTGCTACTTTTTCGTCGAGGTGCTTAGGTAACATATAGACTTTATTCTCGTATTCATCTTTATTGTTCCACAGTTCCATCTGCGCCAGAGTCTGGTTTGTGAAAGAATTGCTCATCACAAAACTTGGATGTCCTGTAGCACAGCCAAGATTCACCAAACGACCTTCAGCTAAAAGGATAATATCCTTTCCGTCGATGGTATATTTGTCAACCTGGGGCTTGATTTCATCTTTGGTATGTCCGTAGTTTTCATTCAACCAGGCCATCTGGATCTCATTGTCAAAATGACCAATGTTGGCAACAATGGTCTTATCCTTCATGGCTTGGAAATGCTCGGCTCGAACGATATCCTTGTTTCCGGTAGTAGTGATTACAATATCAGCTTTTGGAAGCACGTTTTCCAGTTTCTTTACTTCAAATCCGTCCATAGCAGCCTGAAGGGCGCAAATAGGGTCAATTTCGGTCACGGTAACAATAGATCCGGCGCCTTTAAAAGACTGGGCGGTTCCTTTTCCAACGTCACCATATCCACAAACCACGACTCTTTTTCCGGCCAACATCACATCGGTTGCACGACGAATCGCATCTACCGCACTTTCGCGACACCCGTATTTGTTGTCAAATTTTGATTTTGTAACAGAATCGTTTACGTTGATCGCAGGCATCGGGAGTGTTCCGTTTTTCATGCGCTCATACAGGCGGTGTACCCCGGTAGTGGTTTCTTCAGAAAGGCCTTTCACCCCTTCAGCAATTTCCGGATACTTATCCAGTACCATATTGGTCAAATCCCCACCATCGTCAAGGATCATGTTAAGTGGCTTGCGCTCTTCTCCAAAAAACAAGGTCTGCTCAATACACCAGTTAAATTCTTCTTCGGTCATTCCCTTCCATGCATAAACAGGAATCCCCGTAGCAGCAATGGCTGCGGCAGCCTGGTCTTGCGTAGAGAATATATTACAGGAACTCCAGGTAACTTCAGCACCCAGGGCGACCAACGTTTCAATAAGTACCGCAGTTTGGATCGTCATATGAAGACAACCGGCAATACGCGCACCTTTCAAAGGCTGTTCGGCTCCAAATTCTTCCCGAAGGGACATGAGGCCTGGCATTTCTGCTTCAGCCAGTTCTATTTCTTTTCTTCCCCAGTCGGCCAGGGAAATATCTTTAACTTTATACTTGGTATAGGGTACCGTTTTCGTTGACATATTATTATATTTGATTACTTTTTTCAGAAGTGCAAAAGTACAGAATATCTAAGAATTTTTTATGCCCCTTTACAAAAGAATAACAATAAACTCCGGCACTAAAGTCCTCATTTGGAAGATAGAGGAGCCGTTTGAAGATTTGAGCAGGGGGATCGAGTTGACGCCTCATTGCCGCGAACGGGTTGAAGGCATGAAAAGTGACATTCACCAGCGCGGTTTCATGAGTGTGCGCCATTTGTTGGCTGCTGAAGGCTATTCGGACTATGACCTGTTTTATGATGAAGAGGGAAAACCGCATTTAAAAGACGGAAAGTACATTTCTATCACCCATTCATTCGAGTTTTCGGGGATTATTATTGGCGATCGGGAAGTGGGGATCGATATTGAAAAGCAGCGGGAGAAAATCCTTTTGATTGCCCATAAGTTCACTCCCCTTGAAGAGTACCATACGCTTGCCAATGATGAGGCTTTGGTGCGAAAGCTCACCATTGTTTGGGGCGCTAAAGAAGCGGTGTACAAATCATACGCCCGTCCAAAAGTCAGTTTTTTGCAGCATATTAATATCACCGATTTCGATTTTGACGACTTTAAAACCACCGGAAAAATATTCTTCGATGGGAAAACCTCCTGGTACGACTTCGGGTTTCTTGAATTCGAAGGTTTCACCTGCGTGTATGCACTTCCGCAAGATGAAAATCCGTCCTGAATGAAAGAGGCGGAGGCTGTGCAGGGTGTCAAAAATGGCATTTTCGAGACATTTTTTTCTGAAAAGAAATTACTGGCGGTTTTAATAGATCCCGATAAGTTTGATGAAACCTGCGCCGGGGATTTTCTTCGGAAAATTCCGCAGGTCACCAGCCATCTTTTGGTAGGAGGGAGCAACGTAGGAAATGGCAAATCTGAAAGTTGCATCAAGGCTATAAAAGCTGAAACAAGCTTGCCGGTCATACTTTTTCCGGGGGATCACTCCCAAATAACTGAAACAGCCGATGCTTTACTCTTTTTAAGCCTGCTTTCGGGAAGGAATCCTGAATATTTGATTGGACAACACATTAAATCGATCAAAAAACTGAGAAATAGCAAACTTGAGATCATTCCCACTGGTTATATCCTGATCGATGGCGGAAATGAGTGCGCGGTGGAAAGAGTGACAGGTGCAAAACCGCTTTTACAAGAAGACCCACAGCTTATTGTGGACACGGCTTTGGCAGGGAAATTCCTGGGGAAAAAATTGATCTATTTAGAAGCTGGCAGTGGCGCTCAAAAACCTGTGAATGGTAAGATTATTTCCGAAGTAAAGGAAGCCGTTTCCCTCCCTCTCATCGTTGGCGGCGGTATCCGTTCCCGGGAACAATTATCTGAAGCCTATAAAGCTGGAGCCGATATGGTGGTGATTGGCACCGCCTTCGAAAATGGCAATTTTTTCATCTGATTATTTCAGCTGGACCGCATTTTTTCAGAAATCCTTTCAAAAAGGCCACTTTCAGTATTAATCTTTCTAATTTTGATGTTCGGCTTTTTTGCCAGAAATAACCTAAACCTAAAATTATGCAGATATCTGTAGAACTTGCCCTCACCCCGCTTCAGGATGATTTTGAAGCGCCAATTAAGGATTTTATTAAAAAATTGCGCGGCTCGGGGTTTACAGTTGTTGAAAATCCGCTGAGCACGCAGGTGTATGGGGAGTATGATAAAATAATGGAATTTTTGACTGAAGAAGTGAAGGAAACTTTTCAGTCTTTAGATCACGTACTCATAAACATAAAATTGGTAAAGGGCAACAGGAGCGACTATGCAGCCGATTTTTGATTTCTTTTTTCAGCAGTATCAGGATTATCCTACGCTGTATATTGTTCTTGAGATAATTGCGGTGATCTTCGGTTTCCTTTCTGTATGGTTTTCCAAACAGGAAAATATCCTGGTGTACCCCACGGGCATTGTGAGTACTGTGATCTTTGTCTATCTCCTTTGGCAATGGCAGCTTTTAGGGGATATGATGATCAATTTTTATTATGCCACGATGAGTATTTATGGCTGGTATGTCTGGACCCGAAAAGTGGATGCCGTACATTATATCCCAATAACCAAAACTACTCAAAAAGAGCATTTTTGGAGTGTCTTGATTTTTATCGGGACCTGGTTTTTTACCTTTGGGGTCTATGAATATTTCGATAAATGGGACAATTGGACGGCTTACGTGGATACGGTGAGCACTTCGATATTCTTTGTGGGAATGTGGCTTATGGCGCGGAAAAAACTCGAAAACTGGATCTATTGGATCGTTGGCGATATTATTTCGGTGCCCCTTTACTTTTACAAGGGACTTACTTTTACTAGTTTTCAATATTTACTGTTCACGATTATTGCCGTATATGGATATAGAACATGGAAAAAGAGCTTGAACAAAGGGCATGTGACGTCCTAAAAATTGTTTTGTACGGCCCGGAATCTACCGGGAAAACCACCCTGGCAGCAAAACTCGCTGCGCATTTTGATACTGTATGGGTTCCAGAATTTTCACGTGGTTATCTCCAGGAGAAATGGAACCTGGAGCAAAAAGTTTGTGGTCGTGAAGATATTTTGCCTATTGCAAAAGGGCAAATGGCCCTGGAAAATGAAATGGCAAAACAGGCGAACAAACTGCTTTTTTGTGACACCAATCTTTTGGAAACAGTGGTTTATTCCCAGGCATATTTTGATGGATTTTGTGAGCCATCACTTCTTAAACATGCGTTAAACCACCACTATGATCTCTATTTTTTAATGTATATTGACGTTCCCTGGGTTGAAGACGATTTGCGCGACCGGCCCCACCACCGGGAGCTTATGTACGCCAAATTCAAAGAAACTTTAGACCGCGAAAATATGCCGTACCAGGTACTGCGTGGAAATCTCCAGGAGCGGTTGAAAACGGCCCTAAAAAAAGTAGAAGAACTAATCAAAATCAAAGAAATTGAACTTTAGTAAAAAAGATCTGGCTCAAATTAAAAAAAAAGGATTAACCGCCGAGAAAGTTGAAGAACAAATCAACATTTTCAAGAGGGGAAATGTAGTTGTAAATGTGCGGGAGGCGGCGATGGTGAAAAATGGGATTCTGGCAATTCCTGAAGAAGAAAAACAAGAATTGGTCAGCCACTATGAATCCAGAAAAGAAAAGCTTGATATCCTCAAATTCGTGCCAGCTTCGGGAGCGGCGACGCGCATGTTCAAGGCCTTCTATAACTTCCTGAAAAATTATAATCCCGAAGAAGAAAGCATAGAGGAATACGTCGATAAAAAAAACCACCATAAACTGGAGATCTTTTTCAGTAGGATGAAAGACCTGCCTTTTTATGAGGAGGTAATCCAACATTTGAAGCAAAACCATGCTGATTTTGAAAATCTTTCCGAAGACAAACAGCAACTGCTTTTTGTAAAGGCTATGTTAGAAGAGGATGGACTGAATTTGGGGAATCAACCCAAAGGCCTGGTACCTTTCCATAAATATAAAGATCATTTGGCAACGGCTTTTGAAGAACATTTGGTCGAGGCAGTGGATTACGCTTCTTCCAATGGAAAAGTAAGGGTTCATTTTACGGTTGCCGAAGAACACCGGGAGAAATTTGAAGCGGAAGCTCATAAGATCAAACCACGTCTTGAAAAAGAGACCGGAGCGACTTTTGAAATTTCGTATTCCTATCAGGATCCAAAAACCGATACCATTGCAGTTACAAAAGAAAATGAGCCTTTTCGGGATGAAAACGGGGATATTTTCTTTAGACCGGGAGGTCATGGCGCCCTTTTGGAAAACCTGAACAACCAGGAGGCAGAGCTTATCTTTATCAAAAATATTGATAATGTGGTAGTGCCCAAAAACCGCAAAATCCTGGCAGACAATAAGAAAGTTTTGGCAGGTAAACTTCTGGAACTTCAGGAAAAAACTTTTGTCTACCTGGAGCAGTTGAAAGCTGATGTTGAAGAAGGGAAGCTGCAGGAAATGACAGAATTCCTTCAGAAGGAATTGAATTCGGGCTGGAGCATCGAATTTGAAGAACTTTCCAAAGAAGAAAAAATCTCGGTCTTGAAACAGAAGTTCAACCGACCAATAAGGGTCTGCGGAATGGTCAAAAACGAAGGGGAACCCGGAGGAGGACCTTTCTGGGTTACCCACAAAAATGGCGCAATTTCACTTCAAATAGTGGAAAGTTCACAAATTGATCACGACAATTACCAGCAGAGCAAAATTGCGCAGGAAGCGACGCATTTCAATCCTGTGGATGTTGTTTGCTCCTTCAAAGACCACAAAGGCAATAATTTTGATTTGCACAAATATGTGGATGAGGAAACGAGTTTCATCGCCGACAAAACCAAAGATGGAAAAGAACTGAAGGCCCTGGAATTGCCCGGGCTTTGGAATGGCGCGATGGCAGACTGGATAAGTATTTTTGTGGAAGTGCCAATCGAAACATTCAATCCGGTGAAAACGGTGGCCGATCTTCTGAAGCCAACGCACCAGGTGAAATAGGTGGATGAGAACCAGCTCATACGGGAAGTAGACTACAAAGCGGTGCGAAGTTCGGGCGCTGGCGGGCAGAATGTCAATAAAGTTTCTTCAAAGGTAGAATTGCATTTTGATGTACCGACTTCGCAGGCTTTTACTGAAGCTGAAAAGAATCGGATTCTGAGAAAATTGCAATCCAGGCTCACCAACAGCGATGAATTGATTTTGCAGTGCGACGAATCCAGGAGTCAGCACAAAAACAAGGATTTGGTGACCCAACGGTTTCTGGAGCTTATAAAGGCAGCCCTGGTCAAGCCCAAGCCTAGAAAGAAGACGAAACCGCCAAAATCTGCAAAGCTAAAACGGCTTAAGAAAAAGAAAATCACGGCCGATAAAAAAGCGAATCGTAAAGATCCATTAAAGGAGTAGCTATAAAAAGCTTCATTGGAGAAATTTTATCCAAAAAATTGTGGATTATCTCCGTTTTGATAGAGCAAAAAAGCATAAAAATAAAGATAGACACCCGTAAAAAGAGAAACCTTCTTCTAGTGGCAGATGTACGACAGAGGTCGTATTCGGGTAAGGATGTTGCCTCTACGAATATGTCTGTACTTATCATGGGGGAGAGCGGAACAGGAAAGGAACAAATAGCAAAAAATATACATCTTAAAAGCAAGAGGGTCGGGCAGGCTTCGAGGTCTGCATTTTGAATCAATTGACGGCTCAGGCTTTCTGCATCGTATAGTTTTGTGGCAACTTCCCCCACCAATAGAAGCTTTTCGTTGCTGGAATTGCTCCGGTTGGTCATTTGATCACCTGGCCATAAATAAACCACATCGCCAGCCCTCCCAGGAAGGCTAACAAGAAGTAGCCCGCAAAGACTGTGAACGTTATTGAGGTATTTTTTTTGGACATTCCGCTGAAATTCATAAAGTTAAAAAGCTTTCTCTCCTAAAACGCCAAAAATTAGGTTAAATCAAAAATTTCCTTTTACATTTGTCGCATCTCAAAGGGGTGCCTATTTCTGTTGATTCAGAAAGAAGCTGAGATCATACCCAAAGAACCTGGGCCGGTAATGCTGCCAAGGGATAGTGCCAAAGGCACTGTGTGTCGCACTCCTGAAAACTGTTCTTGCAATCAAGATCGAATGGTTTTCGGGATTTTTTTATCAATTATTTTAAACAGAATAATTGCCCCTTTTATTCGTAAACCTTTTTTATTACGAATGAAAAATTTTCTATTATTTCTTAGCTTTTTAGCCTTTTCTTTTCATGCCACTGCGCAGGAATACGAAATTTCGGGAACTGTAACCGATGGTGAAATTCCTTTAACTGCCGCTATCGTACGGGTAGAGGGCATGTCTAAAGGTACCCAAACCAACAGCCGCGGGGAATATTCCCTAAAGCTCCAAAAAGGGCAATACACGCTTATATTTTCCCACGGCAACCGGAAGAGGGTAGATGTGGTTCTCAATGAAGACATGATACTGGATGTCGACATGGGGGACGCCCAGGAAATCCTGGATGAAGTGTTTCTCTCTGCGGTACGTGTGACGGCCGAGTCGCCAATTACTTATAGCAACCTCTCAAATGAGGAAATTGAAGATCGAAACCTGGGACAGGATATTCCCAGCCTTATGCAATATATGCCCGGTGTGGTCACGACCAGCGATGCTGGGGCAGGTATTGGATACAGCAGTATTCGTGTGCGTGGGACCGAAGCCAGGGGGATCAATGTCACGATCAATGGGATTCCCTACAATGATGCTGAAAGTCAGGGTACTTTTTGGGTGAACCTGGGCGATTTTGCGTCTTCGGTTGAAAACCTTCAGCTGCAGCGCGGGGTGGGTACGTCTACCAATGGTGCCGGGGCTTTCGGTGCCAGTCTCAACATCCTCACAGATCGTTACAAGGCAGAGCCTTCCGCAGAAATCGCCAATAGTTTTGGTTCTTATAACACCCAAAAACACACGGTGAAATTTAGTACAGGCCTTTTTAATGACCATTGGGAATTTTCAGGAAGGGCTTCGATCATAAAGAGTGATGGCTATATAGACCGCGCTTCAACCGATTTAAAATCTTACTTTTTTCAGAGTACCTACGTGGGGGAAACCACTCTTGTAAAAGCACTCACCTTTGGTGGGAGTGAAGTTACCTATCAGGCCTGGGATGGAATTGATGCAGATCAATTACAGGAGGATCGCAGATTTAATCCTGCCGGAGCTTATGAAGATGAAGACGGAAACCTTCAGTTCTATGACAATCATGTGGATGATTACAAGCAGGATCATTTTCAATTGTTGTGGAACGAGCGATACGGGAATGGCTGGTCCTCAAATGTTGCCTTACATTACACGTATGGCCGTGGTTTCTACGAATCTTACCGTGCCGGTAGTGACCTGGAAGAGTATGGGTTGACGCCTTTCACGGCAAATGGGGAAGAAATAACCGAGACAGATTTGGTGACGCGAAAGTGGCTGGTGAACGATTTTTACGGTACCACTTTTAACATGCAATACGACAGCGACAAAATGGAACTTGTTTTTGGGGGAGCCTGGAACAACTATGAAGGAGATCATTTTGGGGAAATTGTGTATACGCAGTTTGCGCCAAGTGCCGCTCCTTTGGAACAATATTATTTCAATGATTCTCAAAAAAGTGACCTTAGCTTCTTCGGAAAAGCTACAGTGGCACTTTCTGAAGAACTGTCTTTTTATGGAGACCTTCAGCTTCGCAGGATACATTATGAAGTGGATGGAGTTGAAGAGGAGAATGTGCCGTTTATAGTAGATGATTCCCATACTTTCTTCAACCCAAAAGGCGGATTGACGTATGAAATTTCTGAAATTAATCGGCTTTATTTTTCTTTTGCAAGAGCACATCGGGAGCCAAACCGTACCGACTATGAAGCCGGAAGTCCGGAGGCTGAAAAATTGAACGATTATGAGCTGGGATGGCGCTTTAATGCTGAAAATGTGCAGGTAAACACGAATCTATACTACATGGATTACAAGGACCAGTTGGTCCCCACCGGGGAATTGAATGATGTGGGTTCGCCCATAAGACAGAATAGTGGGGACAGCTATAGACTTGGGCTGGAAGTTGATGCTTTGGTGCAGTTTTCTGAAAAATTCAGCTGGAGACCGAATATTGCCTTAAGTAGGAACAAAAATGAGGAGTGGATTGCGCCCTGGGACGGAGTTTCCCAATCTTTTGGAAGCACAGATATTGCTTATTCGCCAAAAATAGTAGCAGGAAATATTTTTGAATACCGCCCGGTTCAAAATCTGGAGGTCAAATTGCTTTCCAAATTTGTAGGGGAGCAGTATATGAGCAATCTCGCTAATGAAGCATCAAAACTGGACAGCTATTTCGTGAATGATTTTAATATCCAGTACACCTGGAAAACAGTGCCACTTTTTGACGAAATTGTTTTCACCGGACTGGTGAACAACATTTTGGACGAAGAATATGTATCTAATGGCTATTACTACACTTATGACATAGGAGCTGAAACTTTTGACGGGGCAGGTTATTATCCCCAGGCGACCCGTAACTTTTTGGTGGGAATGACACTGCGGTTTTAGAGCTGGTCATTTTCCGAAGTTAACCGGATAAAACAGGGTATCCAAAAATGCGTTTTCTGAACAATATTTTTCAGAAGGCGCATTTTTTCATTTTACCTAATTCGATATCCGGAGCACGCTGCCAATTCGTTCCACGCGATACGGTTTTAGCCCATATTCCCCTTCCCCTGCTATTTGTTGACCTGTGATGATGGTGTAAATATTGCCATCGTCGCAGGAACAGGCGGCCTGGGTATTTTGAACGGCCAAAAGGGAACATTCCTGCAGGACATGGTTGGGATCTGAAAGTTCAAAAGCCATGTAATGGTCGTTATTGAGGTTATAGACCACAATTCCATTGATCCCATAATTGTGGGTCACGTAAAAATTTCCGGGGAAATTTAGCTGATTGTATTCGGGAAGGTTCAAATCCATCTGAAAAGAGAAATTCAGGTCTGGCAGGTAAGGATTTCTCCGTAATTCATCATCTGCAGAGCAAGCAAAAAGAAAAATGATAACGAAAATAAAAGCAAAAATCTTCTTCATAATTTGTTTTTCCAAAGCTACAGGATATAAATTGTCCTTGATATTTTAATTTCTTATATTTGTTAGAAATCCCGTCGACGAATGGGATTTTTTCTATTTATATAAACGATGAAGTTATGAGTAAAGTATCATACTATACGGAAGAAGGGCTCGCAAAATTGAGAAAGGAACTCAATCATTTGAAGGATGTGGAACGCCCACGCGCATCCCAGGCAATTGGTGAAGCCAGGGATAAAGGGGATCTAAGTGAGAATGCAGAATATGATGCTGCAAAAGAAGCCCAGGGACTTTTGGAAATGAAAATTTCCAAAATGGAAGAAATTTATGCCAACGCACGGCTTATTGATGAATCCCAATTGGATACTTCCAAAGTGCTGGTGCATTCCACTGTAAAGATCAAGAACCTTACAAACGGGACCGAAGTAACATATAAACTGGTGGCCCAAAGTGAAGCAGATTTGAAAGCGGGAAAAATTTCGGTGGATAGCCCCATCGGGAAAGGCCTTTTAGGGAAAAAAGTGGGGGAAACTGCCGAAGTGCAAGTGCCTAATGGCACCATGAAATTTGAAATCCTGGAGATAAGCAGGGGATAGAGCTGAAGTACGTTCGAAATTAAAAAATCCTTTCCTGTGAAAGGATTTTTTGTTTCAGGAGGTTTGGGTTTCCCCCTGAATGCGCTAAATTGTAAAACACTTAAAAAGATGAAATTATGCCAACTATTTTTACCAAGATTATAAATGGGGAAATCCCAGCCTACAAAGTAGCCGAAAATGACAAATTTTTGGCCTTTTTGGATATCCGTCCCAATGCAAAAGGGCATACGCTCTGTATCCCGAAGGAGGAAGTCAATAAACTTTTCGATTTGGATGAAGATACTTACATGGAATTGATGGCCTTCTCCAGGAAAGTCGCCAAAGGCCTTGAAAAGGCAGTTTCCTGCAAACGTGTGGGGATGGCGGTTGTTGGTCTGGAAGTGCCACACGTACATGTGCATTTGATCCCACTAAACGCCATGAGCGATATGAATTTTGGAAAAAGTCTTTCTTTTTCTGAAGATGAATTCGAGCAAATTGCAAAAGACATCAACGCAGCTATTTAATGGATCTCCACGATTACAAACTTTCCCTGGAACTACGAATAGATTTCAGTGACCTGGACATGTACAAGCATGTCAATAACCTTACGTTCATTAGATTTTTGCAATCTGGCAGGGTGAATTTCTGGGAAGCAACGGGTTTAGCTAAATCTTTTTCTGAAAGTGACCATGGCGCGATCCTGGTTTCCACCCATTGTGATTTTAAAAAGTCCCTTTATTACCCCGGAAAAGCGGTCGTAAAAACAAAATTGGGCTATATTAAGAACAGTAGTTTTGCAGTAGACCAACGAATCCTGAACGAGCAGGGCGAAATTTGCGCTGAAGGTCGGGACGTTGCAGTTTATTTTGATTTTAGTAAGAACAAATCCCTGCCAATCCCGGCAGAATTGAAGGAAGTTATGAATCAATTTTAGTTTTTTGTAGCACAATTTCAATGGTCGTTCCTTTATTTATTTCACTGCGTAACACTCTTATGCGACCGCCGTGGTATTTCACCACAATCCGTTTTGCCAAGGACAATCCCAGGCCCCACCCGCGCTTTTTGGTGGTGTAGCCCGGTTCGAAAATCTGCTTGAATTTGCTTTTGGAAATTCCTTTTCCGGTATCCCTTACCAGGAGGTGAACGGTCTTCGTATTGGACTTTAGGCTTATTTCCAGCTCGCCTTTTCCTTTCATGGCATCTATAGCGTTACGCACCAGGTTTTCAATCGTCCAGCTAAACAACTGTGCATTAAGGTTCACCAGAACTTTCTCTTTTGGGAGATTGAGCTTGAATTGGATAAGTTTAGAACTTCGGGCTTTTAAATAATCAAATGATTCCCGGGTTTTTTCCACAATATCCACAGGCACTAAAGTGGGCGCCGATCCTATTTTTGAAAATCGTTCGGTAATCGTTTGAAGCCGGTCCACATCTTTTTCAATCTCACGAATGTAATCGGGGTTTACTTTCTCTTCTTTTAAAATTTCTGTCCAGCCAATCAACGAAGAAAGGGGAGTGCCAATCTGGTGCGCTGTTTCCTTTGCCATTCCCGCCCAGAGCTTGTTTTGTTCACTGCTTTTCGTGGTTTTGTAAAAGAAATAGATCACTCCAATCAGCAAGATTATGATAAGCATTAATGCGAGCGGATAATATTTCAGCTTATTCAGCATCGGGGAATTCCCGTAATACACCTTGTTTATCCTACCTTCCCCAAGATCCATTTCAATGGGCTTATTTTCAGATTTCAGCACCATTACGTAATCCTGCAGCTCATCTTTGCTGTTCCCTATTTGATCGGGAATATTCATGGCGTCGACAATTTCGTCATTATCGTTCACCAGGATTGTGGGAATACTGGAGTTGCTGTTGATGATTTCCAGGTAAAGGTCAAGGCCCGTATCTGTATCCACCTGGTCGAGGTAAACCTGTGCAGAGGCCCATATATTCATTTTTTGGCGCTCCTCCTGCTTGATCCGCTGAAAAAAAGAAACGGCATTCCAAACGATGAGGGTCACAATTAAAAGGGAGGAGAGAATAATAAACCAGCGTCGAAAGTTGCGTGTATCTGAAAACCTCATGAAGGCAATGCTTTTGTGCGTTTAAATATAAGCGTTTTCAGAACAATTATATTGCGCGGGCGGTTTTTCATTCCTTGTGTGGTTTCGTTACCTTTGCGCAAAATAATTGAAAATGCTGAGTATAGATCCCAAAGATATAGCCACTTCAAAACTACACCAATATTTATTGGGGGCTGTTGGCCCCAGGCCGATTGCTTTTGCCAGCACTATGGATTTGGAGGGGCGGCCGAATTTGTCACCCTTCAGCTTTTTCAATGTTTTTGGGAGTAATCCCCCAACCCTTATTTTCTCTCCTGCGCGTAGGGGAAGGGACAATACAGTGAAGCATACCTATAACAATGCGAAAGCCACGATGGAAGTGGTGATAAACGTTGTGAATTACGATATGGTACAGCAGGTTTCCCTCTCAAGTACCGAATATGCCGAAGGTATTAACGAGTTTGAAAAAGCCGGTTTTACAATGTTGAAATCTGAAGTTGTCAAACCTTTTAGGGTGGCAGAAAGCCCGGTACAATTCGAATGTAAGATCAACGAAATTGTGGAATTGGGAAGGGAAGGCGGCGCCGGGAATCTGGTGATTTGTGAGGTGCTAAAAATGCATATTCAGGAGGAGATTTTGGATGAAAAAGGGTATATTGACCAGCACAAAATTGATCTCGTGGCGAGGATGGGTGGTAATTGGTACAGCCGTGCCAGCCCCGGAATGTTTGAAGTTCCCAAGCCGCTCCAGACATTAGGAATAGGCGTAGATGCAATTTCAAAAGAGATTAGAAATAGTAAGGTCCTTACTGGAAATGACCTTGGAAAGTTGGGGAATGTGGAAAAAATGCCTTCCGCAGGAGAGGTGACAAAGCTGCTTGAAAAAAATTCTGAATTAGCAGAATTCATCAGGAAAAATGAAGAAGAAAAAATCCACCTCAAGGCAAAGGAATATATTGAAAAAGATGAACTGGGCACTGCCTGGAAAATATTATTAACAAAAAAAATCTGATATGGAAGTACAAGGAAAAATCAAGATGGTTGGGGAGACCAAAACTTTTGGAAACAATGGTTTTAGAAAAAGGGAAGTGGTCGTGACCACAGAGGAACAATACCCTCAGCATATTCTTATCGAGTTTGTGCAGGACAAATGTGACCTTTTGAATGATTACTCAGAGGGGCAGCCTGTGAAAATTGGGGTGAACCTGCGAGGTCGCGAATGGGTAAACCCGCAGGGGGAAACCAAATATTTTAATTCTGTACAGGGATGGAGAATAGAAAACCTCACTAACCAAAATCCCGGGGCCGGGGCACCAGTGCCTCCAGCCGACCAATTTGAGCCCGCGAGCAATACAAATGACGAAGACTTCGATGATTTGCCTTTTTAGCAAATTGAAAAAACTTTTAAAAAACCCGATCCCTTTTGGAGATCGGGTTTTTTGTTTCCAAAAATGCCCGATTGTAATTACAGGTAAAACGTGGCATTAGTGAGCAGAAAAAATTTCCTTTTCGGGTTTTATTTTGAATGGCAGCCTATTTTATAAATTTTCAGAAAACCAGATTTTCTTCCGCCAGCTACTTTTCGGCTTTGATTTTATTATATTTTTATGCTGAAAAGCTTTTAGATGAAATTCCTGGAACCACATGATTCTTTTCCGCCGCCAGAGACTGCCGATTCTGCGGGACTTTTGGCGTTTGGTGGTGATCTCTCGCCAAAGAGGTTGATCCAGGCGTATTCCCACGGAATTTTTCCCTGGTACGACAGCTCGCAGCCAATTTTGTGGTGGAGCCCCGATCCCAGAATGGTGTTATTTCCTGACGAATTAAAAATTTCAAAGAGTATGGCACGGGTACTCAAAAAGGGCATTTTTGAGGTAAGTTTTAATTCAGCTTTTGAAGAGGTGATTGTGAATTGCGCAAGTATGAAAAGGGAAGGCCAGGCCGGGTCCTGGATCACCCCTCAAATGCAGGAGGCCTACCTCGAACTATATAAATTGGGCATTGCACAATCTGTTGAGGTGTGGCACCATTCTTCTCTCGTGGGCGGTCTTTACGGAATATATCTAAAGGAAAAGAAGGTGTTTTGTGGAGAAAGTATGTTTTCGACAACCAGCAATGCATCAAAAGTTGGGTTTATCACACTCGTGCAAAAGCTGAAATCTGAAGGTGTTCGCTTAATTGACTGCCAAATCTACACAAACCATCTGGCGAGCCTGGGCGCCAGGGAAATTCCGCGCCACGAGTTTCTACAATACTTAAGATGATTAAGATTTTAGGCTTGCCCCGGTGAGCAAATATTTCGCTGTCCCGGGACCTCACTATAATCTTCCCGCCGAGATTCTATTCCAACGCTTAATCTAAAATTTTTAAAAGAACTGATTTTAAGTTCCAGTGTAAATTTATTTTCTGAAGCCAGGCGGTAATTTTTCGGTTTGGGAAATTTTTATAACCTCTGTAAATACCAGGAAGAACAACAAAAATGTTAGTGAAAAATGCCCTTTTTGACTATTCATTTTTTTAATTATTTGGTCAGGTCTTTCACCTGCTTATATCGAAAACAACTCGTCTCGTGATCGTTCACCATGCCCGTTGCCTGCATATGTGCATAGATGACGGTAGGCCCAACGAACTTAAAACCTCTTTTTTTGAGGTCTTTGCTTATTGCAATGCTCAATTCGGTCGTAGCCGGGGCGTCGCGATAATTCTGTACCGCATTTTGAACCGGTTTGCCATTTACAAAGCCCCAAATATAGGTGCTAAAGGAACCAAATTCGCTTTGCACCCTTAAAAATGCCTGGGCATTGGCAACAGAAGCTTTTATTTTTAATTTGTTCCGAATGATGCCGCTATCCTGCATCAATTCCTGAAGCTTTTCTTCGGAATATTCTGAGATTTTATAGTAATCAAAGTTGTCAAAAGCTTTTCTGAAATTTGCCCTTTTCCGCAGGATAGTGATCCAGCTAAGCCCCGCCTGAAAGGTTTCCAGGATCAGGAATTCGAACAGCTGCCCTTCCTCATATAGCGGCACTCCCCATTCGGTATCGTGGTATTCTTCATACAGTGCATCGCCTTCACACCACCCGCAGCGTTTCTTTGCCCGTGTCATTGTCCCTGGAAATAGTAAGTTATTGTACCGGGTTGCGAAGTCCGGCCCGGAAGCTCAGAAAAAAAGGCCTCTGCTGCATATTCCAAAGCGCGCTCGGTAAGGCATTCGTTTGAAGAAGAGGAAGCGGCCTGGTTTACGGAGGCATCGATTACCCTTCCCACTTCATTGACTTTAATATTCACCACGATTTTACCTAAAGTTTCACAAGTATAAATAGGGTTTGGGATATGAATGGCTGAACGACCCATCAGCGAAAAGGCGATGGAGCTGTTTCTAAGGCTTCCAGGCTGGGTGGATATCTGTTCAGAATTATTGTTTCCTTCAGAAGCTCTTTGCCGGTTTTCACGCCTGTTTTGTTGAAGCACAAATTGATCTGAAGCTGAATTTGCAGTTTCCTCCTCAGAAGCTTCCTGCCGGGCAGAATTCCGTTCAAAAATTTCGTCCAGGCGGGATTGTGTATTCTGCTGACTTTCTTCCTGCTCCTGGTTAAAAGCCTGATGGGTTTGCAGGCCAGGTTGTTGTTGTGGGGAAGGCTGTGGCTGTTCCTGTTCTTCGGGCTGTTCGGGTTCTTCAAGCCTTAAATTCTCCAGCTGTATAAGGGTTTCCCTTACTTTTTTGTTGGTATTGGACATGTTGATGTTGTACATGGCCAGTAACAATACCGAAAACAGCAATACCGTAATTATCAAAGCTTTATGTCGTTCGAAAAACCCCATTTTATTCAGTCTATTCTTCTCCCGAAAGATACTCATTTGCAAAAGAATCGATTGTTAAGGCATCTTCTACTTTGTAGTCGCCAATCCGCGTTCGGCGGAGGGAGGAGAGATAAGCTCCGGAGTCCAGTTTTTTTCCAAAGTCATATGCCAGGCTTCTAATGTAAGTGCCTTTGCTGCAAACCACTCTAAAATGGACTTCTGGTAAAGAAATTTTGGTGATTTTAAATTCAGAAATGTGCACCTTCCGGGAAGAAATTTCCACGTTTTCACCACTTCGGGCATATTCATAAAGGCGTTTTCCGTCCTTTTTAATAGCTGAAAAAACTGGTGGGAATTGTTCGATATCGCCAATAAAATTGTATGTTGCTTTCTTGATTTTTTCTTCGGAAAGATGATCGGTTGGAAAGGTTTTGTCAACTTCTGTTTCGAGATCGTAGGAAGGTGTTGTGGCGCCCAGGGTAAAGCTACCGGTATATTCCTTTTCCTGAGCTTGTAACGTGACGATTTGTTTGGTAGCCTTGCCAGTGCAAAGTATGAGCAAACCAGTAGCAAGTGGATCTAAAGTTCCGGCGTGGCCGACTTTTATCTTCTTTATCTTAAATTCCTTCCGGATAAGCCATCTCACTTTATTCACCACCTGAAAAGAAGTCCACTCCAGAGGCTTATCAAAAAGTAAGGTTTGACCGGCTTTAAATTCTTCTTCGGATATCTGTAGCATATTGAAACTAAATTACGGTGAGGCTTTCGACGAAAAAATGATAAGCTAATACCAATATTCCGAAGAAAATCCGGTAGTATCCAAAGATCTTGAACCCATGTTTGCCCAGGTAATCAATAAAAGTTTTTATCGCAACAAGGGCAACAAGAAATCCAACAATATTGCCAGCTATCAACAGGTTAATTTGGTGGCTATCCAATACCAAACCGGCCTGGTAATAATCAAAGAACTTCTTAGCAGTAGCACCAAACATGGTGGGGACAGCCAAAAAGAAGGAGAATTCGGCTGCCCGGGTACGGGTCAACTTCTGGCTCATCCCACCCACAATTGAAGCCCCACTACGGGAGACTCCGGGCACCATGGCGAGAGTTTGAAAAAAACCAATTTTTAGAGCTGTGGCGTAAGTAATCTCTTTGGTTTCTTCAGAAGTTTTGAACCAGTCGTCGACCTTGAGAAGTATGAAACCTCCGATGATTAACGAAATCGCCACCACCAGCGGACTTTCAAGTAGTTCGTCAATAACATCGCTAAGTAAGAGACCCAGCACGACTGCCGGCAAAAATGCCACAAATAGTTTCAGGTAAAAATCGACTCCCTGCAAAAACCTTCTCCAGTAAAGAACGATTACTGAAAGAATCGTCCCCAATTGAATGACAATAGTAAAAAGTTTTGTGAAAGGTTCTTCTGCTATTCCAAAAAAAGATGAAGCTATGATCATATGTCCGGTTGAGGAAACCGGGAGATATTCGGTAATACCTTCAATAACAGCCAATACAATGGCCTCAAAGTAATCCATAAATTATTTTCGGGGGTTGAGAAGAATTGCATATACTTCAATGGCAAAACCAATGAGTACCAGGGTAGGTGCAAGCCTTATTCTTCTAAAATTGTAAATCCCGGGGTTAAAAACATTAGGATCATCGCTACCGCCCCCGGCCATCAAAAGGAATCCCAGGGCAATAACTATGAGGCCAATCCCCATTACGATATAGTTCTTCTTTTCAAAGACGAAGTTTAGATCTTGTTTATGTAATGGCTTGTTGTTCTTTTTCATGTGTCTTAATGTTTGGCCACGAATGCACGGTTTTTTCAGGGTGTCAAAAATAGCATTTTTTGAGCTTATTATTGGTACAACACATCTGGCTTTAAATGTTTGCCACAGATGCACAGATATTTTTTACTAACTGCCTCGATATTAATGACTACTAAGCTCTTTTTTTTCGTGATCTTCTTTTTCGTTCTTTGTACAAAAACACTCCCATAAATTATCCGTATCCGTGGCTTGTTAATAATACAACTCATCTGTTCTTAAATTAAGAAAACGTTGGGTGGCAAAAAAGGTACTTAGCCAGGTGATTATTATTCCCATTAAGAAGATCCCTATAAACAAAGCGGCCAATACATATACCTCATTCAAAAGTCCGAGTTCTGGAAAACTTTTGTCCATATAATACAGGACAATTCCCATGCCTATTAGCGCCAGGACTGCTCCTATCATACCGAGTTTTACACTTTTAAGGATAAAAGGTTTCCGAATGAACCTTTTTGTCGCACCCACCATTTGCATGGTCTTGATTATAAAACGTTTTGAGTAAACCGATAATCTTATGGAACTGTTGATAAGCAAAACCGCGATAAAAGTGAAGATCCCGCTTATTAAGAGGATCCAAAAACTAATTCGCGTGACATTTTCGTTCAGGAGGGAAATCAATGGTTTATCGTAAACCACTTCCTCTACAAAGTTTTTAGAGGTCAAATTTGTTGCAATGGTATCCACTCCCCCGGTGCTTATGTAATCGGCTTTTAGATACACATCAATGGAGTTCTGCAGCGGATTGTAGCCCAAAAAGTCCATAAAATCTTCCCCAATTTCCTTGCTGTGTGCTTCGGCAGCTTCTTCTTTTGTGATGTAGGTGGTGCTTTTTGTGTATTCGGCCAGAGCAAGGCTTTTGTTGAGCTGGTCGATCTCTACTTCCTTTGCAGTGTCTTTCAGATAAACCGTAAGGGCAATTTGCTCTTTAAAATGATCGGCTATCTTCTTGGTGTTCAATACCAACAAGCCCAGCAATCCCAGTAAAAAGAGCACGAGCGCAATACTTATCACGACCGAAAAATAAGAGGAAATAAGGCGCCTTCTTTGATACTTTTCAAAAGATGAACTCATAGTGGAGGTTGGTAAATTTGTGTAAAAATAAGAAAGTAAATCAATCCTTTTCTTTAAAACGCCCAAACTTTCCACTTTCGTACATTAACCGTATTTTTGCCCTTTCCGAAGCTTTTCGGAGGACGTAAAAATGAGATGCTGAACAAGATATGAGTTACAACTTCAACGAGATAGAAAAGAAGTGGCAGGAATACTGGGCAAAGAACCAGACTTTTAAAGCCGACAATCATTCAGAAAAGCAGAAATACTACGTGCTGGACATGTTCCCTTACCCATCGGGTGCCGGGCTACATGTGGGGCATCCGCTGGGCTACATCGCCAGTGATATCTACGCCCGCTTCAAAAGGCATAAAGGCTTCAACGTCCTGCATCCGCAAGGTTATGACAGCTTTGGCCTGCCAGCCGAACAATATGCAATCCAGACGGGGCAACATCCTGCGATCACGACCCAAAGGAACATTGAAAGATACAGGGAGCAGCTCGATCAAATTGGGTTTTCCTTTGACTGGAGTCGCGAAGTGCGTACCAGCGATCCAGATTATTATAAATGGACGCAGTGGATATTCCTTCAGCTTTTCGATTCCTGGTATGACAATGAAGCCGAAAAGGCACGTCCTATTTCTGAACTGGAGGAGCTTTTTTCCGCCGAAGGCAATGCAAATGTAAATGCGGCTTGTGATGATGATGTGACTGAATTTACCGCAATGGGCTGGAACAATTTTTCTTCGGAAGAAAAACAGGAACAACTGCTGAAATACCGGCTCACGTATCTCGCTGAAACTGAAGTTAACTGGGTACCACAATTAGGTACCGTACTTGCCAATGATGAAATTGTAAACGGCGTTTCTGAACGTGGCGGCTATCCCGTGATCCGGAAAAAAATGACGCAGTGGAGTATGCGAATCTCAGCTTATTCTGAAAGATTGCTGCAAGGCCTTGAAAAACTGGATTGGACTGAAAGTCTAAAGGAAAGTCAGCGCAACTGGATTGGAAAATCGGTGGGGGCGCTTGTTAGGTTCAAAATTTTAAAGTCATCCCATCCCCAACCCTTCCCTGAGGGAAGGGAGAAGGGATTTCTCACTGGGAAAAAGGAAATTTCCGGCGAGCTTCTTAGGAGGGCTCAAGACATGCGTAAAAACCCTACTAATGCAGAAGATCTTCTTTGGAATGCATTAAAATCGAAAAAGCTTGATTATAAAATCAGAAGGCAACATCCAATAGATGAGTATATCGTGGATTTCGTTTGTCTCTCGGAGAAACTGATCATTGAGGTGGATGGAGAAATACATCTGCAACAAACGGAAAAGGATCAGGAAAGAGAAAATTTGTTGACTGAAAAAAAAGGTTACAGAATTCTTCGTTTTAAAAATGAAGAGGTAGAAAATAATCTTAAGGAGGTAATAAATAAAATTAGCTCTACTCTTAACTCCCTCTCCTCTGGAGAGGGTCGGGGAGAGGATGAGGAGTACAAAATTTCAGTATTCACAACCCGTCCAGATACGATCTACGGAGTGACATTTATGACCCTGGCGCCGGAACATGAGCTGGTGTCGGAAATTACAACTTCAGAACATAAAGCAGAGGTGGAAGCCTATATTAAAGCGACTGCAAAACGAAGTGAGCGCGAACGCATGGCAGATGTGAAGACGGTGAGCGGCGTGTTTACCGGTGCTTATGCCGAACATCCTTTTACAAAAGAGCCTATTCCCATTTGGATTGGGGATTATGTGCTGGCTGGCTATGGAACGGGAGCTGTGATGGCTGTTCCTTGTGGCGACCAGCGTGATTATGAGTTTGCGAAGCATTATGAGTTGCCAATCAGGAATATTTTTGAGAACGTTGATATTTCCCAGGAAGCTTATTCCGGAAAAGAAGGTACTG
The DNA here is from genome assembly GCA_024635665.1 of Salinimicrobium sp. Taxonomy (GTDB): domain Bacteria; phylum Bacteroidota; class Bacteroidia; order Flavobacteriales; family Flavobacteriaceae; genus Salinimicrobium. The sequence continues at coordinate 23,871 of JAGXIM010000013.1, forward strand.
TAATTGCCAATTCGGAATTTTTGAGTGGTTTGAAGTACAAGGAAGCTTTAAATAAAGCCATCCTGGAGCTGGAGAAAATGGGGCAGGGAAAAGGAAAGACGAATTATCGTCTGCGGGACGCGGTTTTCAGCCGGCAGCGTTACTGGGGCGAACCTTTCCCGATTTATTACGTGAATGGACTGCCACAAACCATCCAAAAAAGGCATTTACCGCTTCGGCTTCCGGAAGTGGAGAAATACCTTCCAACCGAAACCGGCGAGCCGCCTTTGGGGAATGCTACGGAATGGGCCTGGGACTCTGAAAAAAATGAAGTGGTTTCGAATTCCAGGATTGATCACAAAACTGTTTTTCCGCTGGAACTGAATACCATGCCCGGATGGGCTGGAAGTTCCTGGTATTTGTTCAGATATATGGATGCCGGGAATGAAGAGCGTTTTGTTTCTGAGGAAGCGCAAAAATACTGGGAAAACGTAGATTTATATATCGGCGGAAGCGAGCATGCGACGGGACATTTGTTGTATTCGCGCTTCTGGACAAAATTCCTTTTTGATAGCGGCTTTTTGACCGTGGAGGAACCTTTTAAAAAGCTCATAAACCAGGGGATGATTCTGGGA
>JAGXIM010000014.1 GCA_024635665.1 Salinimicrobium sp.
CCGTTTGTAAGGTTGATGCCATCCAATAAGTTTTCAAGTTCCAAATAATCATCTACTAAAAAGCTGAAATCGTCATCTTCTGCAACCAAACCTTGATAAAAAAGGTTTTGGGGCGAAGAAAAGGTTTTTAGAAATTCGTTTAATTCTTCTTGATTGGCAAACCTATCATTGGCGAGATCAGGTACTTCAGATTTGTACAGGTATATGTTGTTCATTCCCCTCCAAATGAAATTTTTGATGTCCAGGCTGCTCGTTGGTCGCAGGACATCGTCCATATCTTCGTAACAACCAATAAAAACACTGGAGAATATAAGGGTTAGAAAAAGGTTCCTGTAAGATTTCATAGATTTACTCGTTTAACTTCGCCTAAATTTACTCGGAATAAAGAAAAATAGAAATTTATTGGTAACAAATTTCATTCCTAACCGTCGTAAAGGAAAGAGGGAGTAAAAATCTATCGAATACTGACCAACATTATGAAACAGCATATTTTCATAGATCTAATGAAGCCGGTCCAGGACAAGATGTATAGGCTCGCCCTAAGGTTACTGGTTTCGAAGGAAGCCGCTGAAGATGCTACACAAGAAGTGTTACTGAAGCTGTGGAGCAAAAAACAGAATTTAAGTTCTTATGACAATTTGGAAGCTTTTGCCATGACCGTGACAAAAAACCATTGTCTCGATCAGTTAAAGCTAAAAGGGAACAACAATTTGCGCATTGTGCACAGCAACTATGACAGTGGCGAAACTTCCCTTCAAAAGCAGGTGGAGGTGAGGGACGATCTTGACTGGGTGCAGAAAATAATTGAAAAACTGCCCGAACAACAAAAGATCCTCATCCAGTTGCGGGAAGTGGAAGAATATGAATATGAAGAAATTGCAAAAATGACCGAAATGAAAGAAACGGCCATTCGGGTGGCACTGAGTCGCGCCCGAAAGAAAATTAGAGAAGAAATGATAAAAAAACACCGCTATGGAATCAAAAGTAATTGAAGGGTTTCTGGAGAAATACTTTAATGCCGAAACTTCTGTCCAGGAAGAGAAAAAGCTAAAAGCATATTTCACTTCGGGCGATGTAGCTCCACATTTGCAGGAATACGTCCCTATTTTTACTTATTTCAGCCAGTCTAAAGAAGAGGCTTTTCCAGGGAAGGTGGATTACGAGTACGGCAGGAAGAAAGTGTATTCCTGGGTCGCTGTCGCAGCATCAATAGTAATCCTCTTTGGTGTTGTGCTACAAAAAAATGATCCTGTGAATGAATTCGGCACCTATGAAGATCCCGAAATAGCCTTGCAAAAGACCACAGAAGCTTTAAGAATGGTGGGAATGGTCATGAATAGTGGCACAGAGGATCTTGCATACCTTCAGGTATTTAATGAAACCACAAATAAAATTGTAAAAACCCCTTAAAAATAGAAATCATGAAAAAGTTAACTTTTATCTTAATGGCCTTGTTGCTGCCTTTTTTATCAAACGCCCAGAACTTCGAGAAGTATGAAAATATGAAAGAAGTGGACGCGGTAGTCATAACAAGCAAAATGTTCAAACTCCTTACAAAAATAGATTTGAAGGCCGATGATCCCGAAACCCAGGCCTATATTGACCTTATTGAAAACTTACAGGAAATGCGCGTTTTCACAAGTACAAAAGAGAGTGTGCGCCAACAAATGGCAAGTGACGTGGCCTCCTATATTAGAAATGGAAGCCTGGAAGAACTTATGCGTGTCAAAGAAGATGGTAAGACAGTGAAGTTTTATTACAAGCCTGGAAAAAACGATGATTTCGTGAGCCAGCTCTTCATGTTCATGGAAGGTGAAGAAAAAAATAAACCTGTAACTGTGATACTGAATATTCTAGGGGAAATCAATCTTGCGCAGGTATCAAAACTAGCGAATGATTTTAAAATTCCCGGAGGCGAAGAGTTGAAAAATATAGAAACCAAGTAAAGATGAAAAAGTCAATTTTATTGCTCGTTATCACAGCCCTCGCAGTTGTTTCCTGTAAAAATGAGACCACACTGCAGGAGTATTATGTCGAAAACCAGAACAGCAACCAATACCTGGCTTTTGATATTCCTGCCAGTCTTTTGACTGGGGATAATTCCCGGCTGGATGCCGAGCAAAAGGCCACTTTGGAGACTATCAGGAAAGTAAATATCCTGGGGTTCCCGTTAAAAGGAGAGAACCAGGCGGTTTACGAGGAAGAGAAAGAAAAACTCAACAAGATCCTGGAAAACGACAAATATAAGCAGTTGATGCGCTATGGCGGTGGTACGCGGAAAGCTGAATTGTACTATATGGGCGAAGAAGATGCGATAGATGAAATTATCGTCTATGGAAGTGATGATGAAAAAGGCTTCGGAATTGCCCGGGTCACCGGAAATGACATGGATCCTGAAGCAATTATAAGGTTGTTAAGATCCTTCGAAAAAGGAGATTTGAATGTGGAAGGCCTGCCAAGCCTGATTTTCAAAGACTGACTTCTTCCAGAAGAACTGTAGACTATTAAGGAAAAAGGGATCCAAAAACGCCATTTTTGGATCCCTTTTTTTATATGCCTGTGTAATTCTGCGGACTAATTTGTTTGAGTTCCTGTTTTACTTTTTCAGAAACTTCGAGGCTCTCAATAAATTCTGAAATGCTTTGCTTGTTGATGGTTTCATTGGTGCGGGTCAGGCCTTTTAAAGCTTCATAAGGGTTTTCAAAACCTTCGCGGCGCAAAATCGTTTGAATGGCTTCGGCTACGACCGCCCAATTCTTTTCCAGGTCTTCATTTAGTTTGGATTCGTTCAGCAATAGTTTTTCGAGTCCTTTTAATGTGGAGGAAAAACCAATGAGGGTGTGTCCAAAGGGAACGCCAACGCTGCGAAGCACGGTGCTATCGGTAAGGTCGCGTTGCAATCGGCTCACGGGCAATTTCGCTGCCAGGTGCTCAAAAAGGGCATTTGCGATGCCTAAATTTCCTTCACTGTTTTCAAAATCAATTGGGTTTACTTTATGCGGCATGGCCGATGATCCTATTTCCCCTTTTTTGATCCTTTGCTTGAAGTAGTCCATCGAAACATATGACCAGATGTCTTTGTCCAAATCAAGAATGATGGTGTTGATCCTTTTCAAGGCATCAAATAAGGAAGCTAAGTGATCGTAATGTTCAATCTGTGTGGTGGGGAAAGAATAATGGAGACCTAAAATATTATTGACATATTTGCTTCCGAAGTCTTTCCAATCGATTTCTGGATACGCCACTTTATGGGCATTAAAATTCCCTGTGGCGCCTCCAAATTTGGCGGCGTACGGAATCTTTTCAAGAAAATTTATTTGCTCCTGAAGCCGTACCACAAAAACCGAAATCTCTTTACCCAAACGGGTTGGTGACGCGGGCTGGCCGTGCGTCCTGGCAAGCATCGGGATGCTTTTCCAATCTTCGGCTAAACCTTTTAATTTGTCCAGCAATTGTTTCAAGGCTGGCATGTAAACCTCTTCCATAGCATCTTTGATGCTAAGCGGAATGGCCGTGTTATTGATGTCCTGGGAAGTCAGGCCAAAGTGGATAAACTCCTTATATTCAGCCAGACCTAAACCTTCAAATTTATCTTTTATGAAATACTCGACCGCTTTGACGTCGTGGTTTGTGGTTTTCTCGATTTCCTTGATATTTTGCGCATGCTCCAGCGAAAATTCTCTGTACAGCTTTTGAAGCTTGGGAAAAATCGTGGGTTCAACATCTTTCAATTGCGGAAGTTGCAGTTGGCAAAGCGCAATAAAATATTCCACTTCCACCTTTACGCGGTACCGTATCAAAGCTTCTTCACTAAAATATCCAGCCAGTTTTTTGGTTTTTTGATAATATCTGCCGTCAATGGGCGATATCGCTTGCAGGGAAGTCATGCGTTTGTGTTAAAATTAAGGTCTAAAGATACGGCTTCAGGATTAGCTGGGAAAAGATATTTTCTTCGGAAAGATCTGGGTCTGAACTTATTCTTGCTCCAATAATTCCTTCACAAGTTTTGGAACTCCAACAGATGCTTTTTCAGCAATAACCTTCAGGTTTTTTTGTTCCTGAATGGCCGGTTTGGGATCAATGAAATAAATGCTGGTCCCTGCCGGCACAAAATCGACCAATCCTGCAGCAGGATAGACTTGCATGGAAGTGCCAATTATAATTAGAATATCTGCTTTAGAAGTTAGTTCCATGGCCTTTTCCATCATGGGAACGCCCTCCCCAAACCAAACCACATGTGGCCGAAGCTGATGGTTGTGTTCACAAAAATCGCCTAAGTTGAGGTCTTTTTCCCAGTCCATGATCAGGTTTTCATCAAAGGTGCTTCGTACTTTTTTAAGCTCGCCGTGCAAATGCACCACGTGTTTACTGCCTGCACGTTCATGAAGATCATCTACATTTTGTGTGATAATATGGACGTCAAATTTCTTTTCAAGTTTTGTAAGGGCCAAATGTGCAGGATTGGGATCCACCTCGTTGAGCTGCCTGCGGCGTTTATTGTAAAAATCCAGCACCAGTTCCTGGTCTTTTTCCCAGCCCTGGGGCGTGGCGACTTCCATCACATCATGGCCTTCCCAGAGGCCATCTGCGTCCCTGAATGTTTTTATTCCGCTCTCTGCGCTTACCCCGGCTCCTGTCAATACCACGATCTTTTTCATTTCCTTTGTTTTACAGTCCTTAAAAATATAGATTTTTGAACATTTGATAAAGTATAAGAAACATTAAATATTCTGACCATTTTCCTATTTTCGCAGGTATGGAGCCAAACCTGAAATTACTGGAATATCTTGAGTCTTTTCTTACCCCAAGAAGAAAAGAGCTTTTTAGGCAGGTGATCGACGAAAGGACAAACCATTTCACGGTGGCCATGCAGGATGTTTACCAGCTGCACAATACCAGTGCCGTGATTCGTAGTTGCGACGTGTTCGGTATCCAGAATATCCACGTGGTGGAAGAGGTGAACATTAAAAATATTGATCGGGAAATCGCTATGGGTGCCCAAAAATGGGTGGACATCAACAGGTATACAAGCACGCAGGAATGCCTGCAAGAGCTAAAAAAGAACTACCGGATTGTAGCCACTTCGCCGCATCAGGGAGTTCCCCTTCAGGATTTTGATATTTCCCAACCGGCCGCACTTTTCTTTGGGACAGAAACGAACGGACTTTCAGAAGAGGTGCTTCAGGATGCCGATGAGTTTGTTCAAATTCCCATGTTTGGGTTCACCGAAAGCTTAAATATTTCGGTTTCGGCAGCTATTATTCTTCAGGAGATCACTGCAAGAATGCGAAGAAGTGATCTTTCCTGGGAACTTTCAGAAAAAGAAAAGCTCTTAAAAAGATTGGATTGGGCACAAAAGAACCTGAAAAATGCCAGGGAAATAATAGAACGCTTTCAGGCATCACATTAATTACATACTTTTAGATCTTTAAAGAAAGTACATGATTCTTTTCTTTTACGTTATAATTGGCCTTATCACCTTCGTGGCATTCCTCCATGCCTGGTCAAAAAAGGAGTATGACCTTAGCAGGACTGTGGTCATAAAACGCCCTAAAGCGGAAGTTTATGCCTATATAAGACAGTTGAGAAAACAGCCTTTTTGGATGCCCTGGTTTTTAAATGACCCTAATACCAAAATGAAATTCAAGGGAGAGGATGGAAAAGTGGGCGCGTCGGCTTATTGGAAAGGGGTGAACAGGGTAGAGGCGATAGAGAAAATTACCAAAGTCAAAGAGGGGAAATTGCTTGAAACACAGTTGCTTTTTTTGCGGCCTTACAAATCCCTATCTCTTATTTATATGGCGGTAAAAGAAGTGGAGCCAGAACGCACAAAAATGGTGTGGGGCGTGAAAGGCGTGCATAAATTCCCAGCCTCTGTGATCATGCTTTTCTACGGAATGGACCGGGCAATAGGGAAAGATTTTGAGACCGGACTTCAGAATTTAAAGAATTTGCTGGAGCGCAAATAAGTAAATTCTATTGCTCCCCAATAGATTTTCAGGCCATCCAAAAAAGGGATATTTTAGCAAAAAAAAAGCCGGAAGTACATTGACTTTCGGCTTGTTCTATTCTTTAAAAGAGTTGAATTTATCTATTCAACACCTTGTATTCTTCATAACACCCGCTCATCGCGTCCAATATTTGAAGGTCATTCGCAGAACCAATAAAATCCTTTGAATAATTGCACCTTCTAAGGACTTCATCAATGTCCATCCTACTAATTTGTAGCACCGCCATCAAAGTTTGCCGGTCGAATTTGCTCTGTAATAAGCGACGGATTTCATCATCCTTTTTCATTTCCCGAAGCTTTTTCATTTGCTGTGGCTGCTTTCCAAAAATATTATACAAAGCATCTGCCGGGTTAAAAACAGCACCCAAAACCCTCGAAAGTGCATTGGGGCTTCTTTCCCCGCCTTCATAGCCCTGGTTAAGGCCAGAAATACTGTACCGGTAATTCTCGTAAATAGGAATGTTCTTGGCGTCAATTTCGAGATAACCCGTCAGCTGAATTGGGCGTAACACTACTTCTTCCAGGGCAATCCCCATCTCGGTCATTTTAATTTTTACGGTACCAAATTTCAACCAGTCATTGGTCACCCGTACCCTGATGGGTTTAAAACCGAGGTATGAAAAATAGAGGGTGTCGTTTACCTGGGCAGCAATTTTAAAATCGCCTTCTTCAGAAGTCACTGCACCCACTACCTTGTTAAGGTTTACCACGTGGGCATTTTCAATAGGCCGGTCATTGGCAGCATTCAGTACTTTTCCTTTTACCACTGCAGGTTCTTCCTGGCCAAAGGCCAAAAAACCAATCAGTAAAAATAAGGGAACAAAAAATTTCTTCATGGTATTCGCTAAGCTAATCATAGCACTCGGGAAAACTGTACCAAATTGCTTCGGAAAGTTATTTTTTTGATCTTCTCCTGTTAATGGAACTTTCTATGCTTTTCTTTTTCCCTCCACTTTTTTTGTTTTTGCGTCCTTCCGAAGGAGCTTCTGATGATCTTCTGCGACCGCTCGTTGGGGCATCAGACGACCTTCTACGGCCTTTTGGTGCATCACCTCCCGAAGCAGATTTTCCATAACTGCGTTTTTCTTTTCCTTTAAAAGGTTTTCTTCCGCGGTCCTTTCCAGAACTTTTTTTGGTGATCTCCACATTTACATGACGCCCCTGATGTTTGAAATCTTCAAAAATCTTAATGACTTCTTCAGCTTTGGAACTGTCAACATTGAAAAATGAGAAACTATCTTTTACTTCGACACGATTTACTTCATCCCGTTCGAGATTGAGCGTGGCTTTAAGGAAATCCTTCAGGCTCATCCAGTCAAAATCATCTTTTGCACCTACGTTGATGAAAAATCGTGTGCTGTCGCCCTGATCTTCGTACGCGTCACCCGAAACTTTAGCATTCAGATCCTGGGCCTTGTTGTAGTAATTAAAGAAACGTGTAAATTCTACCGAAAAGAATTTCTTTAAGATTTCTTCTTTTGAAAGCCCTTCAAACAATTCGTTTATACTCGGAAGGTACCGGTCGATTTCGTGATTGATCTCGGTCTTGTTGATCTCGTTGGCCAAATGGAACAACTGCACTTCGCAGATTTCCCTTCCGTCGGGGATTTCTTTCCTTTCGAAAGTCTGGCCAATGACGCGCTCAATAGTCTTAATTTTCCTGACTTCACTTTTGGAAACAATAACCATTGAAACCCCACTTTTTCCAGCTCTTCCAGTCCTACCGCTACGGTGGGTATAAATTTCTGGTTCATCGGGTAGTTGGTAGTTGATTACGTGGGTAATGTCCTCAACATCAATTCCCCTTGCAGCGACGTCTGTCGCGACCAGCATTTGGATTTGCCTTGAGCGAAAACTTTTCATGACCAAATCCCTCTGATTCTGGCTTAGGTCGCCATGAATTGCTGCAGCATTGTAGCCGTCTTCGATCAATTGTTCAGCTACTTTTTGGGTATCCCTTTTTGTGCGGCAAAAAACCACTGAAAAAATATCGGGATTAGCATCCGAAAGTCGTTTTAAGGCAGCGTACCTGTCCCGTGCGTTGACGACGTAATATTCATGCGAAACATTTGAAGTTCCCATGTTTTTTGTCCCCACAGTGATTTCCACCGGGGTGCGCATAAATTTCTTGGCAATAGTTGCCACTTCTTTGGGCATGGTTGCTGAAAATAACCAGGTGTTTTTTTCGGCAGGAGTATGGGACAAAATTTCAGTAATGTCTTCGTAAAAGCCCATATTCAGCATCTCATCAGCTTCATCAAGGATGCAATATTCAATGGCCGAAATATCAACTAATTTCCTGTTGACCATATCCTGCATACGTCCCGGAGTAGCAACTATGATTTGCGCTCCTCTTCGAATTTGGCTTGCCTGGTCTGTAATGCTCGCGCCACCATAAATAGCCACAGTATTAAGGCCTTTAGCGTACTTTGAATAATTTTTTAATTCGTTGGTGATCTGTAAACACAACTCCCGCGTGGGGGATAGAATCAATCCCTGCGTCCTTTTGCTGTTGATGTCTATTTTTTGGATAAGCGGGAAACCAAACGCTGCGGTTTTTCCAGTTCCTGTTTGGGCAAGGGCGACCATATCGGTATCCTCCTGCAATAAAACAGGGATGGCTTTCTCCTGTACTTCACTAGGGGTTTCAAACCCCATGTCACTAATTGCCTTTAATAAGGCTTCATTTAATCCTAATAATTCAAACTTGTTCATACATATATAATAAGCGGCAAAGGTACGGATATCTTGCCGGCTTGTCACATAAAAAATTACTGGCCTTTTTTCACCAAAAAGTCAACTAACTTGCGGGTTGCACGGCCACGGTGACTGAGTTCTGATTTTTCTTCCAAGTCCATTTGGGCAAAAGTCTGCGTTTTTCCTTCTGGCTGGAACACAGGATCATAGCCAAAACCTTGATTTCCTCGGGTGTCAAAAATGACATTTCCGGAACAAATTCCGGTGAAAGTATATTGCTCTTTGCCAAGCTGAAGCGCAATAACAGTTTTAAACCTTGCCCTTCGGTTTTCCTTGCCTTCAAGTTCCTTCAGCAGCTTTTGCACATTTGCCGTGCTATTTTTGTCTTCCCCGGCATATCGGGCAGAATGCACCCCTGGCGCCCCGTTCAACGCTTCAACTTCCAGCCCCGTATCATCGGCAAAGCAATCATAGCCGTAATTCTGCTTCACATATTCCATTTTTTGAAGCGCATTACCTTCAATAGTATTAGAGGTTTCCGGAATGTCCTCTTTACATCCAATATCTTCAAGGGAGAGCAACTGGATATTATCTGGGATCAAAGCTTTTATCTCTTTTATTTTATTTGGATTGTTGGTAGCAAAAACCAACTTGATTTTTTCAGTAAAAGCGTTCATATGTATTATTTGTGATGGTAAGGTTCATTTTTCAGGATTGTAAAAGCCCTGTATAACTGCTCTACAAAAAAAAGACGGACCATTTGATGCGAAAATGTCATTTTTGAGAGGGATATTTTTCCATTGGCGCGGGTGGAGACTTCTTCAGAAAAGCCGTATGGCCCGCCAATTACGAAAATGAGCTGTTTCATTCCGCTGTTGAGCCGCTTCTGAATATATTCTGAAAAGCCTTCCGAAGAAAACTGTTTTCCGTTTTCATCCAGTAGCACCACAAAATCTGAATTGCTCAATTTGTCTAAAATCAATTTTCCTTCCATGGCTTTTTGTTGTGGCACATTCAGGTTTTTGGTCTTTTTAAGATCGGGAATGATTTCCAGTTCAAATTTATTGTAGTGGCCAAGCCTGTTCACGTAGGTTTCAACTAGTCCTTCAAGGGACGGGTCATCTGTTTTTCCTACGGCCAGCAATTTTATGGTCATGGTGTGAGATTTGTCTTTACTTTGTAACTTTAGCAAAAATAGGTACTGTAATGATTTCAAAAGAACAATTTGAAAAGGAAATTGAAATAATTGTCGACAATGCTTTACGCGAGGATGTAGGAAGTGGGGACCACAGTTCCCTGGCCTGTATCCCTGAAGGTGCACATGGGAAAGCGAAGCTCCTGGTAAAAGATAGCGGGATTTTAGCAGGCGTCCAATTTGCAAAACAAGTCTTTGAAAAAGTAGACCCCAGGCTAACAATGGAAATCTTTATGCAGGATGGGGAAATGATCAAACCAAAGGATATTGTTTTTCACATCGATGGGACGTCGCAATCAATCCTAAAAGCAGAACGCCTGGTGCTGAATGCCATGCAACGCATGAGCGCCATTGCTACCAAAACAAAAGTTTTTGCTGATAAATTGGAAGGCACCAAAACCAGGATCCTGGATACCAGAAAGACGACTCCGGGCATAAGGGCGCTGGAAAAGTGGGCGGTAAAGATTGGTGGCGGCGAAAATCACCGGTTTGCCTTATATGACATGATCATGCTGAAGGATAACCACATTGACTTCGCCGGTGGAATAGGCACAGCCATTGAAAAAACCCGTACTTATTTAAAAGAAAAAGATCTGGACCTTAAAATAATTGTCGAAGCGCGTGACCTGGACGAAATAAGAGAAATCCTCTCGGCCGGACCTGTCTACCGGATTTTACTTGACAATTTTTCTTTTGACGAGACAAGAAGGGCAGTGGCGTTGATCGACGGCAAATGCCAAACCGAATCCAGTGGCGGAATCACCCTGGACACAGCCAGAAAATATGCTGAATGTGGCGTGGATTATATCTCGAGCGGGGCACTTACGCATTCGGTGTACAACCTGGATCTCAGCTTAAAAGCTGTGTAAATAATGGATATAGGGAAATCGAGGAGCAAACGGGAAGAACAATGGATTGCCTGGTGGACGAGCCGTGCCAAACTGGTAATCCTTCCGGGTTTTGAAGGTTTGTCCCTGTACGATTTATTGATTATTTTTTATGCCGGGATCGTAAAAGGTGCTTTTTCTGCACGGGCCAGTGCTATTTCCTTTAGTTTTTTCATGGCGGTTTTTCCGTTTTTGCTATTTATTCTAAACCTAATTCCTTTTATCGATTTCATCGATGATTTTCAAATAGCCTTTCTTGATTTCATAGACTCTTTGTTGCCTCCGGAAACCAGCGGGTTCGTTGATCCCATTCTTTATGATATTGCTGCCAGAAAAAGGGGAGGTTTGCTCTCCTTTGTGTTCCTGCTTTCAATTTTTCTAATGGCGAACGGTGTAAACGCAGTTTTCACTGGGTTCGAATTCTCCTATCATACCAGGGTCAATAGGTCCATTATTAGACAATATGTAATTGCATTGGGGGTTTCCTTGTTTTTGTCGCTATTGCTGCTCACTACTGTGGTGGCTACCATTTATCTCACTTATTTGACCGAGGACCTAAAGTATTTGGGGGTCGTAAATGATGCTGTGATCTGGGCGGATATTGGCCGTTATTTTATTTTTGCCGGCATGATTTACCTGGTAGTGGCAACTCTGTACTATTTCGGGACCAAACAAAGCAGGTTGAGCAGGTTTTTTTCAATAGGTGCGTTCTTTAGCACTTTCCTTATAATATTGACCACTTTCTTCTTCGGGATATATATAGAAAATTTTTCTTCCTACAACGAGCTTTATGGCTCGATTGGTGCATTGTTAATATTAATGGTGTATATATGGATAAATTCTAATATATTGTTGCTCGGATTTGAGCTAAATGCATCTTTGATCAAACTTAAACGTAATTAAATTATTTCATTAACAAAACTAAATTATGAAAAAACTGTTTTTATTTTTAATGGTAGTAGCGATTGGATCTACCGCATTCGCACAAAAAGAGGTGGGTGGCATCATGCTGCCTGCCACGCAACAATTTGATAATCAAACACTGGTTCTGAATGGTGCCGGTGTACGGGAAAAATTGTGGATCGATCTATATGCTGCCGGACTTTATTTGAATGAAAGGACCAATAATTCAGCAGAAGTCTTGACATCCAAAGAACCTGTGGCATTAAGGCTCCATATAGTCTCGAGGTTGATAACGAGTAATAAAATGATAGATGCCGTTACCGAAGGCTTTGAAAAATCGACCGGAGGGAAAACAGCGCCCATTCAAGATGGAATAGACACTATGATAGGGTTTTTTAAGGAAGATATTAAAAGGGATGATATTTTTGACCTGGTGTACCTTCCTTCCAAAAATGCCACTGCAGCCTATAAAAATGGAAAGCTGGCAGGAATGGTTGAAGGAAAAGCCTTTAAAACTGCTCTTTTTGGAATCTGGTTATCCAACCGCCCAGTAGATGACGGTCTTAAGAAAGATCTTTTGGCTGGAAAATAGGTTTTCAAAAAATACTGGATTATTAAACCATTCTTTTTTAGGGTGGTTTATTTTTTTGTGGCCAAAAGCCTTTTAATTTTGTCGTAAACCAAGCCTTCTATGTCCCATTTTATCAATGTGATTTTACCGCTTCCGCTGGAAAACCATTTTACCTACAGTGTTTCCCAGGCCGAGGCAGAATTCCTAAAGCCGGGAATGCGGGTGGCAGTACCTTTCGGAAAATCCAAAGTCTATACCGGGATTGTTTCCGCAGTGCACCAGGAAGACCCGAAAATATATGAGGCTAAGCCTATTGAACAAATCCTGGATAAAAAAGCGCTTGTAACCGGCACGCAATTGAAGTTCTGGAGCTGGATCGCTTCCTATTATATGTGTACCGAAGGGGAAGTGTTGCGGGCGGGATTGCCAAGTGCTTTTCTCCTGGAAAGCGAGACCGTGGTGCAGTTGCTGAAAAAAGCTGAAATAGATGAAGAAAAGCTAACCGATGACGAGTTTTTGTTGTTTGAGGCTCTTCAGCGGCAGTCTTCTATGAAGATTAAGGAAATTATCCAACTTTTGGACAAGAAGACAGTGCTTCCGATAATTAATTCCCTGGTAGAGAAAAAAGTGGTGGTGGTGAATCAGGAAATTTATGAGCAGTACAAGCCAAAACTGGAAAGATATGTGAAGTTGCACAGCAATTATTCCGAAGAAGCTGCCATGCACCAACTCCTGGACGACCTTAGCCGGGCGCCAAAACAAAGGGAGGTGATTTTTACCCTTTTTGGGATCTCAGCAAAAGATAAGCAACCCATAAAAGTCTCCACGCTTAGCGAGAAAAGTAAAGCTTCAGCAGGGACCATTAAGTCTTTGATCGATAAAAATGTACTGGAAGAATACCATTTGCAAACCCAACGCGTGCAATATGAAGGCGGCGAACTGGCAGGGCGGGTTAAGCTGAATGAATATCAACAACAGGCTTTAAATGAAATTGAGAAATCTTTTGAAACCGAAGATGTTTGTTTGCTCCACGGGATCACTTCTTCAGGGAAAACTGAAATTTATGTAGAACTAATTGAAAAGGCCATTTCTAACGGAAAACAGGTGCTGTATCTTCTGCCCGAAATCGCCCTTACCACACAATTGATTTCCCGGCTTCAGAATTACTTTGGGGAGAAGGTGATCGTTTTTCATAGCAAATATTCAGTCAACGAGCGGGTCGAGGTTTATCAAAATGTCCTGGGCAATTCAGAAAAAGCGCAGATTATTGTAGGCGTTCGTTCCAGTATTTTCCTTCCTTTTCAAGACCTGGGACTCATTGTCGTGGACGAAGAACACGAATCTACTTTTAAACAATACGATCCGGCGCCACGGTACAATGCTCGTGACGCCGCAATTGTACTGGGCTTGATGCACAAAGCAAAAATCCTGCTGGGTTCTGCAACCCCGGCTTTAGAGTCCTATTTTAATGCCGATCATTCTAAATATTCACTGGTTAATCTCAATAGAAGGTTCGGAGATGTGTTACTTCCGGAAATTGAGATAGTCGACATAAAAGAAAAACATCGAAAAAAGCGAATGAAGGGACATTTTTCAGATCGCCTGATTGAAGAAGTTCGGGAGACCCTAAAAAATAAGGAACAGGTGATTTTATTCCAAAACCGCAGGGGATTTAGTCCTATTTTGGAATGTAACACTTGTGGGCATTCGCCGCAGTGCCCCAATTGCGATGTAAGCCTCACTTTTCACAGCCACAACAACCAATTGCGCTGCCATTATTGTGGTTACCACATGGCGCTCCAAAAGAAGTGTATGGCCTGCGGAAGTCCGGAGCTTTCCACAAAAGGTTTTGGAACCGAAAAAGTGGAAACAGAATTAAAAGCTTTGTTCCCAAAACACAACATAGGCAGAATGGATCTGGATACTACCCGCGGAAAGCACGGATATGAGAAAATAATTTCAGCTTTTGAAGAAGGGCAGATCGATATTTTAATTGGAACCCAAATGTTGACAAAAGGTCTTGATTTCCGGAATGTAAGGCTGGTGGGGATCATGAACGCAGATTCTTTGCTAAATTTCCCCGATTTTCGTGCACACGAACGGAGCTTTCAGCTAATGCTCCAGGTTGCAGGAAGGGCAGGAAGGACTCAAAAAAGGGGGCTGGTACTTATCCAGACCTATAATCCACACCACCAGATCGTGCAGCAGGTTTCTACCAATAATTACCAGGAAATGTACCAGGAACAGCTGGACGAACGGCGGCAGTATAAATATCCGCCTTTTTACCGGCTCGTGCGAATCACATTAAAAGGACGGGATTACTCCAGGGTCAATGAAGGTGCAGATTGGCTGGCGACTTCCCTCAAAAATTCCTTTTACGAAAATGTTTTGGGTCCGGAATTTCCACCCGTGGCACGGATTAGAAATGAATATTACAAAAACATTTTATTAAAGATCCCACAGAAGCAGTCTATTTCAAAAACAAAAATAATTGTGGGAAAGATCCTGCAGACCTTTAGGGCGATTGGAAGCTATAGAAGTGTAAAAGTGGTAGTGAATGTAGATCCCTATTGATTGGCAGCCAAAGCCTCAATAAGATTAGACTTTTTATGCCGGCTCAAAGGGATTCGCTGCTTGTCAATCTCAATATTCCTGCTGTTGTAGCGCTCAATTTTATCCAGGTTCACAATATAAGATTTGTGGATCCTTAAAAATTTGTTGGAAGGCAGTTGGTTTTCAAAAGATTTCATGGTAGCGAGTACAACGAAGCTGTCTTTTTCGGTCACAAATTTTACGTAATCCCCCAGGGCTTCAATGTATTTGAGCTTGTTTAAATAGACCTTCCGGTTTTTGAGGTTGCTCTTTACGAAAATATAATTGTCATCTTCTACAGGTACACCTTCATGTTTGAGCCTGTAAAGGTTGATGGCTTTTGAAACCGCATTTAAAAATCGTTCCTTTGAAATTGGTTTATGAAGGTAATCTACTGCATCGTAGTCGAATGCTTTAAAAGCATATTTGGTTTTTCCGGTGACGAAAATAATTTGTGGTTTGTTGGGAAGATCGTCCAGGAGGTCAAATCCAGAAAGGATTGGCATTTCAATATCCAGGAAGATGAGGTCAACTTCGATGTCTAACAAGCCATTTTTTGTTTCAATGGCATTGTTGTATTCAGCAACCATTTTGAGGGAAGGATGGTCCTTTATCAGCTTCACAATAGATAAGCGTTGCAAGCTGGAATCATCAACGACCGCACATTTTAGTATTACGTCTTCCACTGAATGTTAAGTTAGTGCTAGCAATAATAGAGAAAAAAAACCATACATGAAAGGAAAAATGGCTTTCATCGATAAATAAAGCAGTTCGACCTGGTCTTTTCCTACTTTGAATATTGAAATAATAGTGCTACTTTTGCAGCCAATTTAATTTAAAGTAAAATTTTTATGAACCATTATGAAACTGTTTTCATCTTGAATCCCGTTTTATCTGATGAACAGATAAAGGAAACAGTTAAGAAATACGAAGATTTTCTTGTTTCTAACGGTGCCAAGATGATATCAAAAGAAGACTGGGGGCTAAAAAAATTAGCGTACCCAATTCAGCACAAAAAAAGTGGTTTTTACCACTTGTTCGAATTTACTGCCCCAGGCGAGGCAATTAATCCTCTGGAAGTTGAATTCCGAAGGGAAGAGCGAATGATGCGTTACTTAACTGTGAGACTCGATAAGTACGCGATTGCATGGGCTGAGAAAAGAAGGAATAGAATTAAAGAAAAAGCGTAAGTATGTCATCTATAGAACAACAAGCTAAAGGAAAAAAAGATGGGGAGATCAGGTATCTAACTCCATTGAATATCGAGACCAGCAAGGCGAAGAAATACTGTCGTTTTAAAAGGTCTGGGATCAAATATATTGATTATAAAGATCCAGATTTTTTGATGGGTTTGGTAAATGAACAGGGAAAATTACTACCTCGTCGTTTAACCGGGACTTCTTTAAAATATCAAAGAAAAGTGGCTGTAGCTGTAAAACGTGCACGCCATTTAGCATTAATGCCTTATGTTGGCGATTTACTAAAATAAAAAGGGGCTATTATGGAAGTGATATTGAAAAAAGATGTTGAGAAATTAGGTTTTAAAGATGATGTGGTTTCCGTTAAACCGGGATACGGCAGAAACTTTTTAATTCCTCAAGGTGCTGCCGTTTTGGCAACCCCTTCTGCAAGAAAAGTTTTACAAGAAACTTTGAAGCAGCGCTCTTATAAAGAGAAAAAACAAGTCGAAGATGCTCAAAAGCAGGCCGATAAACTTAATAACCTTGAAATTAAGCTAACCGCAAAAGCGGGTGCCGGTGATAAGATCTTTGGTTCTGTGACCGATGCCGATTTAGCCGATGCTTTGGCTAAAGAAGGTGTGGAAATTGAAAAAAAGTTTATCACCATTGCAGGTGGGAACATCAAACGCTTAGGCCAGTATGAGGCTACTTTGCGTTTTCACCGCGAGGTGGTGTCCAACTTCAATTTTGATGTGGTTGCTGAAGCATAATTGCTTAAGATAATATGATCAAGCCTACTTCTTTTGGAGTGGGCTTTTTTATTGAATATTGAATATTTTTTATTTTATATTAAAATATGCGACCCGCAACCCGCAACTGGAAATTAACTTAAATCTTTAGAGAGTTGAAATACACCAGACTTACAAAAGAACAATTTGAAGAATTACATCAGGAATTTATCAATTTCCTGGCTTCCCAATCTATTACCGCAGATGAGTGGGAAGATATTAAGATCAATAAACCAGATGTTGCCGAACAGGAACTGGATGTGTTTAGCGACCTTGTTTGGGAAGGGGTTTTGAATCAGGCGAAATTCCTGGAACATTTTTCCCCAAACCAAATTTATCTGTTTAAAATTACAGATGAGACTGTTAATTTAATTGCTGTAAAGGTCGAAAATGAGGAGGTGGATATCACCACCCGCCACGGCTACTCATGGCTTCAGCAAAATTTAATGGATGACAGGGTTTCACTCTTCACTTCGGCTAAAAACATCAGCGACGATCGAAATAAAGATATTTTTGCCCTCATTCAGCAAGGTGCAGTGATAACCAAAGGGGATTTGTACGCATTCTTTGAGAACAATCTCTAAAACTGATTTGGAGATTCAGGATTTCTGCGCTTCTAGAGCCAGGAGCCCAGGATTGAAAATTCAGAAAAGTTAACTACTGGACATCCAAAAAGGGCATTTTTCACACTTAATTTTTATTCGTAGCGAAGGGATTCAATAGGATCTTGTTTGGCTGCTTTTGTCGCGGGGTAGCTCCCGGCGAGGACTGCGACCACAATTGTAATGGCGGTTGCCCAAATAATGGCCATCCACGGGGTCACAAAATCAAATCCGGCGGCGGAAGAAACCGCAAACCCAATTAAAATTCCAAGGATAATTCCGAAGAACCCGCCCAGCTGTCCAATAATCAGGGTTTCCATGAAAAATTGGGTTGCAATAGTATTTTTCTTGGCACCCATAGCTTTTCGAATGCCAATCTCCCGCGTGCGTTCACTTACTGAAACCAGCATGATGTTCATCAAAGCAATAGAGGATCCAAAAATGGTAATAATGGAAATGATCCAGGCTGCGATATTGAGATATTGGGTAATGGAAAAAATCCGGTTGATCAAATCGTCACTTTTGGCGATCCCAAAGTTGTTTTCCTCTATGGGATTCAGTCCGCGAATATTCCGGAAGGTCACTATAGCTTCATCCTGCGCGCCCTCAAGCATGTCCTTATTGCCAACGCGAACACTAATGTTGTAGTTGATGTTTGGTGCGGTATAAATGGATCTCGCAATTTGAATAGGAATAAGCACCCTAAGATCCTGGTTGTTTCCAAAAGTGGAACCTTTCTTTTCTAAAATCCCAACCACACGAAATTTTGCGCCTCTTATGGAAATCGTTTTTCCAATGGGATCTGTGCCTTCAAAAAGCCCGTCTTTGAAGTCGGCTCCCAGGATAGCAACGTTATTGTTGTTTTCGACGTCGAAAACATTTAGATCGCGACCTTCCTCTACCTTCAGCCCCGAGTTGGTAATGTAATTTTCATTAATCCCAAGCACACTTACTTCAGGATCGGTCTTTTCATTTTCGTACTTCACTTCCGCAGAAGAAGCGCCCGTGAAGGAAATAGAAGTGCTGGTTTGCGGAAAAGTGTATTCCTCCTTAAATTCTTTCACCTCGCGATACCCGATAATAGGGTTCACCTTTTCCCGTTCCCCGCCGTTTACCCTAATTTGCGAATCGTAGCGTTGCAGGTTGAATGTATTCGCCCCCATGGAAGCAAAATCGCTGCTAATGGTGTTTTCCAGGGCGCTCACAGCACTTAAAATCCCAACCAAAGCTGTGATTCCAATAGCGATGATAAGCACCGTTAGGATCGTTCTTAAAAGCTGGCTTTTAATGGAAAATAAAGCAATGCGGACGTTTTCTTTGAAAAGTGGAAACATTCGTGGGATCTAAAATTTAGTAATTAGACGTAATTCTGGTCGGGTTGTTACATTTTCTGTGAGATTTAAGGATTCTTTGTTCGTGTTGCTTCTTTTATTTTTTCAGATATTTGACGTTTTAAAGATAAGACTATAAAATGGCACAAAAACCCTCTATTCCCAAAGGTACCCGCGATTTTTCTCCTTCTGAAGTTGCTAAACGGAATTATATTGTCCAAAAGATACAGGAACAGTTTCAAAAATTCGGTTTTCAGCCTATTGAAACCCCGAGTTTTGAAAATTCTGATACACTTATGGGCAAATACGGGGAAGAAGGCGACCGGTTGATCTTTAAAATCCTGAATTCGGGCGATTTTCTGCGGAAGGCCGATCAAAAAGCATATGATGCCAAAGATAGCCTGAAAATCACCTCTTCCATAAGTGAAAAGGCGTTGCGATATGACCTCACGGTACCTTTTGCGCGTTACGTGGTGCAACACCGTAATGAACTTGAGTTTCCCTTCAAGCGGTATCAAATCCAGCCGGTTTGGCGGGCAGACAGGCCTCAAAAAGGGCGTTTTAGAGAGTTTTTTCAGTGTGATGCCGATGTGGTTGGGAGTGACAGTTTATGGCAGGAAGTGGAATTTGTGCAATTGTATGATGCGGTTTTCTCTTCTTTAAATTTGGAGGGCGTGAGCATTAAAATCAATAACCGGAAGATCCTCTCGGGCTTTGCCGAAGTCATTGGGGAGTCAGACAAGCTGATAGATTTCACCGTCGCCCTTGATAAACTCGCTAAAATAGGGGAGGACGGCGTTAAAAAGGAAATGCAGGAAAAGGGAATCTCTGCGGAAGCGATTGGAAAAATTCAGAAAGTTTTCGGTTTAAAGGGAACTTTTTCAGAAAAAATATCGGTCCTAAATGACATTTTAGAGACCTCAGAAATTGGGAGGAAAGGAATAGAAGAACTGGAATTTGTTAATAATGCGATTAAAAACCTCGGATTGGAAACTGCGCAACTGGAACTGGATGTAACTCTTGCTCGCGGACTTAATTATTACACCGGCGCAATTTTCGAGATCTCAGCTCCCGAAGAGGTGCAAATGAGCTCTATTGGTGGCGGTGGTCGCTACGATGACCTCACCGGAATTTTTGGGTTGAGCGACGTAAGCGGGGTCGGGATCTCTTTTGGATTGGACAGGATTTATCTCGTACTGGAAGAATTGGAGCTTTTTCCTGAAACCATCACCCCGAATGTGAAAGTGCTGTTCATCAATTTTGGGAACAAAGAAAGCCTCTATTGCCTTAAGGCTGTGAAACAGCTTCGCAGGGCAGGTATTGCTACGGAATTGTATCCTGAGGAAGTCAAAATGAAAAAACAGATGAACCACGCCAATAAACGTGACATTCCGTTTGTTGTCCTGGCTGGTGGTGAGGAAATGGAGCAGCAAAAATTCACTTTAAAGAATATGAAATCGGGAGAACAGGAAATGCTTTCTTTAACGGAGTTGCAGAATAGGCTTAAAAATGAATAAATTGTCTTCAAAATTCCCGGGGGGAACGCCAATTTTTCAGAAGGAATTACAAAAATCAACTCTTCAAAAATGGGCTTTTCTCTAAGAATTTTTGGTAGGCAGCTAAACAACTGAAACAGGGCCGAGATATTACTACTCTTTATTTATTTTCGCACAGCCCACTGGTACGGTAACATTGGCTGGAACGTCCATTACGCTGGCGGCAGTGTTGGGAAGAGCACCCTCCTCCACACCGTGTACCATATAGGTGAATTTGCTAAAGTCGAGCTCCTCCCAACCAAATTTATTTTTAAATGCCGATCTCAGGCTGTCAAGATCTACAGTTTGGCTATACGTGAAATTTCCCTCAGCATCGGTTTTAGGGTAGGAGTGGGTTTTAATTTCCATGTTTACAGGATCCCCATGAAATGGTATCATTGTAATCCCTGCAGATTCTGTTGCTTCGATAATGTCCACAACACCGTCGTTATTCTTATCGGCTGCAGCATCAGGACAGGTCGTTTCTGTTCCATTTTTCATTCCGTGGAGGTGCTGCAAGTGCTGCATGTTAGGCTCCAGACCGCTGGCCTCAACCGTGATCTGCAATTCATCTCCTTCTATTTTAAGAGTCACATTTCCTGAAACATTTCTCCCCTCGTTGACATTTTCATTTAAAGATGAAATTTTCGCCCGGTATATTTCTTCAGAGATTTCTTCAGATTCGGCCTCCTCCAATCGTAGATCCCGTTCTTCTACATCCAGTGTGCGGTTGTTGTCCTTACAGGAAGTAAGGGAAAATCCTAAAACAAGGATCAGCAATAAAAATCTGGGTGCTATTTTCATATCTTTCATAATTTGATTGGTTACATCATAAATTATGGGTTTATCGCCAGAGAAGAAATTCTTTGCGAAATGTTTAACAAGTCTGGCAGAAGTTTTCCTGTCACCTTTCCTTTGACCTGCCTACGATTCGTGCCCTCAAAAGTGAAAAGTATGTGCTGAAGTGTGCCGAAAAAAGGGAACCTATTGGAATAAAAAAAGCCGGATTAAAAGATCCGGCTTTTCGTGTATTTGATGTAGCGAGACCGAGATTTGAACTCGGGACCTCCGGGTTATGAATCCGACGCTCTAACCAACTGAGCTACCTCGCCATTGCTGTAAAACCTTCTTTTTTGAAGACCCGGTTTCTCTAAGCGGGTGCAAATATATAAACATTTTGGGTTGTGTCAAACTATCTTTTCCGAAATATTTAATTTGATTTCTTTTTAGGTTAGCAATTAATAATTATATTGCCCGAAACTAATCAAAAGCGAAGAATGGACGACAAAGTAAAATACGAAATGGAGTTTCCAATCCAGGCTTCCCCTTCTTTATTATACAACTATATTGCAAACCCTTCGGGCTTAAGTGAGTGGTATGCAGACAATGTGAATTCCCGGGGTGAAATGTTTACTTTTATCTGGGAAGGCAGTGAAGAAAAAGCCAGGCTCCTTAGTAAAAAGACTGGAGAGCGGGTGAAATTTCGCTGGACTGCAGATGAGGATACGCCTTATTATTTTGAACTTCGAATCCAGGTAGATGAAATAACTAAAGATGTTTCTATTATGGTAACCGATTTCGCAGAAGAAGATGAGATCGATGAAGGGAAAATGTTGTGGGATAACATGATCTCAGAGCTAAAACAAGTGCTGGGATCGGTTTAATTTTCCACCATTTAATAGTACCTTTGCCCGTTTTTAAACGGGTTTTTTATGATAAATGTCAACGGAGGTCTGGTAGGCAATGAAGAAGCATCCTTGTCAATTTCCAACAGGGGATTCGCTTATGGGGATGCAGTGTTTGAGACGATTAGGGCAGTAAACGGAAAGCTGATGTTCTGGGAAGAACATTACTTCAGGTTGATGGCCTCTATGAGGATTATGAGGATGGAAATCCCCACTACTTTTTCACCGGAATTTCTGGAAAAGGAAATTCTGAAACTCCTGCGGGAAAATGAATTGTTTGATTCCCCTGCGCGCTTACGTTTTTCGGTCTATAGAAAGGAAGGCGGATACTATTCCCCTAAAACGAACGAAATTGGTTATGTAATTTCTGCTGAAGCCCTTCAAAGCCCATTCTATCTGCTCAATGAGGATTTTTATGAAGTGGAACTTTTTAAAGATCACTACGTCAATAGCGGACTTCTTTCCACACTAAAGACTAACAACAAAGCTGTGAATGTATTGGGAAGCATTTTCGCACGTGAAAATGGTTACGACAATTGCCTGCTGTTGAATGAGCAGAAAAGTGTGTTGGAAGCATTGAATGGAAACCTTTTCCTCGTGAAAGAAAATGTAATTAAAACGCCTCCATTATCAGATGGCTGTTTGAAGGGGATAATTCGAGGGAAGCTCATCGAGATCATAAAGAAACTGCCCGAATATACTTTGGTGGAAGAATCTATTTCGCCTTTTGAACTTCAAAAAGCAGATGAACTGTTTTTAACAAATGTTGTATTAGGGATTCAGCCTATTAGCAAGTACAGGAAGAAAGAATTTAAAAATGAAGTGGCCAAAAACCTGCTTTCCAGGCTAAATGTTATGGCAAGGCTAGGCTAATTGTAAGACGGGTTTTCGGGCGCATTGGACCAAATCACGTAGCTTCCCCCCAGCTGCATCATTTTATCTTTCCAAAAGGTGCGGGGCTGGTGGTGGTTAAGAATATCTTTTTGGTCTTTATTCTCGGCCACGATCCAGGAACGGGCATTCAGTTCTTCAGTTAACTGCTCACAATCCCAACCCGAATAGCCTAAAAAGAACTTGATCTCGTTTTCGGTAATCAAATTTTGGCTAATAAGACCTTTGACTACTTCAAAATTTCCTCCCCAAAATATTCCGCTGGCTATTTCAATGCTGCCAGGGATTAGATCTGGTACTTGGTGGATAAAATAAAGGTTGTCCTGTTCCACAGGACCACCGTTGTAGACTTTGAAGTTACCTTTCAAATCGGGGATCAAATCGTCGAGGGTAAAATCCAGTTCTTTGTTCAGGATAAAACCAATAGAGCCACTGTCTGCGTGGTCTGCAATCAACACCACCGACCGGTTGAACGAAAGGTCCCCGGTAATGGATGGTTCTGCGATTAAAAGATGTCCCTTGGCAGGTTTAAGTGTAGTCATACTTCCATACTTCAAATTCGGTACTTCTGTGATTAATATTAAAACTAGAAAAATAATCTTCAGGTTCAAACCTTAAAGAAAAACATTTAACAAAAAAACTCTCCCTGTTGGGAGAGTTTAATAATTTTTTAGCTTTTTTGTGAGATTAGTTCACAGCTTTCTGTAAATCTGCTCCAGCTTTAAATTTTACTACGTTTTTAGCAGCAATTTTAATGGTTTTACCAGTTTGAGGGTTTCTTCCTTCTCTGGCAGCCCTTTTAGATACTGACCAGGACCCAAATCCTACCAAAGATACGCGATCTCCTTTTTTAAGAGATTTCTCTACATTTTCAAGAAATGATTCTAGAGCTTTTTTTGCGGCTGCTTTCGAGATTCCAGCGTTTTCTGCCATTGAATCGATTAAATCTGTTTTGTTCATAGTTCGAGTTTTAGATAGTTGTTGGTTAAACTTTAATTAATTTGCTCTACAAATTTATATGGAAATCTTTCCCATGCAAGTAATATCAAGGGAAATGGGGTCTATTGTTAATAACTTCGGTAAATTGTTAATAACCTTTGGCGGTTTTTAATCAAATTCATCTATTTCAGCAAACACAAGGGTTCAGCGGACTTTTGCGTCCGGGAAAAATTTATAACCGTTCAAAAGGTCTTTTACCGGCATTTTTCTCTTTCCCGGCAACTGGATTTCCTGTAAGATTATAAATCCATCCTGGACTGCAACTTTTACCTCCTTTTCTTCTGTCACGATCGTACCGGTTTCCAATTTGTGTGGTTCAGCTTCTTTTTCGGCTGCATAGATTTTCATCATCACTTCTTCATTCCCGTTTATTAATTGCGTCCAGGCGGTGGGATAAGGGCTAAGGCCGCGAATAAAATTATAGATATTGTCTAAAGAATCCTGCCAGTTAATCCTGGTGTTGTCCCGGGTTAGTTTGTACGCTGTTTTGAGATCCTTTTCTTCTTTTTGAGAAGTTGTCTTTATATCCCCATTTTCAATTGATTCGAGGGTTTTAACTACCAATTTGGCACCGGTGTACATTAATTTATCGTGCAAGCTGCCCACATTTTCTTTTGGATCGATCTGCACCTTTTCCTGAAAGATCATTTCTCCGGTATCAATTTTTTCATCGATGAAAAAGGTGGAGACCCCGGTTTCGATTTCCCCATTTATTACCGCCCAGTTAATTGGGGCAGCCCCGCGGTACTGCGGAAGCAGGGAAGCATGTAAATTAAAAGTACCAAATTCCGGCATTCGCCAAACTACTTCGGGCAACATTCTAAAGGCTACGACCACCTGAAGATTGGCCTGAAGCTTTTTCAGCTCGGCTAAAAAGACTTCAGACTTGAGGTTCGAGGGCTGCAACACTTCCAGTCCTTTTTCCACTGCATATTTCTTCACAGCTGATTCCTGCAACTTACGCCCCCTGCCGGCAGGATTGTCTGGCGCAGTCACAACACCGACGACTTCATAGCCTGCTTCAACGGTTGACCGCAGCGTTTGCACGGCAAAATCTGGGGTGCCCATAAAAACAATGCGTAAATCTTTCATAAGTGCTTTAATTTATATTTGTTCGTGACCGTCGTTGCTAACGCCCCTTTTTCTATTAACAATTGCAATACAACCAGTATATGTTCTTCATGAAATTCCAACTTCTCGGTTATTTCTCTCGAAGTATGTTCTTTTTCTTCTAAAAGTCCAACGATTGCAAAATAGATCTTTTTCATGGTCTCCCGGTCTGGTTTCCCTCCGGAAGTATTGCACACCGAACAAATCCCGCAGGGAGAAGTTTCGGTCTCTCCGAAATATTCCAGGAGCTGCACACTTTTACATTTCCGGTCGTTTGCTACGTATTGAAGGACCTGCTCAATCTTTTCTTTTTTGGTACTGGCCTGAAGTTCAATATACGGCACCAGCGGATTTATAGTGGTATCATCTTCCCGTGGCACTAAAAAGGTGATTTTTGTGTCGTGTTGATCGTGCTCAAAATCGGCAATCTGTTTCTGAGTTAGTTGTTGTAACATTTTAGCGGCCTCTGCCCGGTTTGTGCCGGCCTTGTCACAAATAGTCTGAAGGTTGATATCCACCATATCTTCAAAAGTACCGCCGTAAGTCCTTAGAACTGCTTTTACCACCGCATCGTAAATTGGGTTTTCCTGCAGAAAATAATTTAATTGATTTCCGGAAATCAGGAACTGGATCTTTGTTTTTTTCTGAAACTGTTCAGAAAAACTAAGGATGCTCACCCGGTCCAGCAAAAGCATGGCGTTATAGGCGTGAAGACTGTTGAGCTCATATTTGCTGCAGAACTCGTAAAAGTTAAAAAAGTGCTCTTCGCCTTCGCCTTCTCCGTAGGCGATCCTAAAATAGGAATTCAGCTTTTTATAGACGAGTTTCACCAGGTCCACATTGGGAAGGGTCGCCAAAAACTGGTTTTTGAGCAGCGGAATATCACTTTGGTTGGTAAGTATCACTGCTTTTGCCGGTTTTCCATCCCTTCCAGCCCTCCCGGCTTCCTGAAAATAGCTTTCCAGGCTCTCGGGCAGGTTTAAATGCACCACTGTTCGAACATTTGCCTTGTCAATGCCCATTCCGAAGGCGCTGGTAGCCACCATCACCCTTGTTTTATCTTTTAGCCAATTTTGAAGCCTGGAAGATTTTTCGGTTTTGTGAAGTCCGCCGTGAAAAGAAGTTGCCGAAATGCCCTTTTTGGATAGGAACTGTGCGATCTCAATAGTTGCTTTTCTGCTTCTCACATATATGATGGCTGCTTCTTCATGTTCTTTCAATAGCTTTTCAAGATAATAATTCTTGTCTTGCACTTCCCTGATCAAATACGCCAGATTCTCACGGTGGAAAGATTTCTGAAGTATTTCTGCATCTTTCAGCTCTAATTGCCGGGCAATATCTATTACGACTGGTTTGGTGGCGGTGGCGGTGAGGCCAATAAAATTCACATCGGGCCTTAGATTTCTTAAAATGGCAATGTTCCGGTAGGCCGGCCTAAAGTCATGGCCCCATTGTGAAATGCAATGTGCTTCATCAATCGCGACCAGGTTTACCGGCATTAGTTTGATGCGTTCCTGAACAATTTCCTGCTGCAAACGTTCTGGCGAGAGGTAGAGGAATTTGTAATTCCCATAAATGCAGTTGTCCAGCATGGAATCTACTTCAGAAAAATGGATCCCGCCGGTCAAAGCCATGGCTTTTATGCCTTTCGCCTGCAATGCGTTTACCTGATCCTCCATTAGTGCCACCAGCGGGGAAACTACAATGCACAACCCCGGATTTACAAGGGCGGGCACCTGAAAACAAAGCGATTTTCCACCTCCTGTGGGCAAAAGTGCGATAACATCTTTCTTTTCAAGTACTTTTTGGATAATTTCTTCCTGCATTGGGCGGAAAGATGAATATCCCCAATATTTTTGCAGTATTTCAGCCGGGCTAGGCAAGGTGGTCGAGGATAAAATTGGTGCGTTCTGTGACTGTTCCGCAGGGAACTTCAACAGGGTCGTAGCCGCTTAGATCATATGTGCGGGCGAGTTCGTCGTGAATGGCAACAGCCTGTTCATAGGATTCGTACCGCTCCTTATCTTCAGTATAGATTTGTTTCCAGGGTGGAAGGATGAAAACCTTGTCATACAGGTAATGTTGGCATACCTCTCTAAATATCGGAGGGTATTTATTTCCGAAGTAATTCATATAAGCGACCACATCTGGGACACCACGATCCAGAAAAACGTGTTCGGCAATAAATTTTTCAGCTTCCTTGTGTTGCTTTATACGGCCTTCAAGTAACATTTCGCTGAACAACAAAGGATCCTTCAAAAATAGTTGGTTAATTCCCTCTTTTTGGGCCTGCTGAATAATTTCCCTCGAAACTTCATGAAAGCAAAAATGGCCGTGCGCTTCCAAAGCTTCAATAACTGAAGTTTTACCTGTCCCGGGACCGCCGGTAATAACTATTTTCATGGTTTTCACGCGGCAAATTTCGGGATTTGGATCCGATTTAAAAAATTGATCTTTAATAGTATCTTTGCAGGAAACCTGAAAAAGAATTCTTATGAGCGAGGAAAGAGATCCTGAAGAGTTTTACAGAAAATTAAAATCCCAATTATACGATACGGCAATGTGGCCTTCAGTATATTTATATAAATTTATTGTTCCCACAAATCCTCAGAAAATCAAGGGTATTGAGCATATTTTTGACAATATGGGCGCAGTGATCAAAACCAAGAAATCCAGGAAGGGGAGTTATACCAGTGTTTCGGTGAACGTGAAGATGAAGGATCCAGATGCAGTGGTTGACAAATACAAAGAAGTGGGGGAAAAAATCGAAGGGGTGATTTCCTTATAAATAAATAGCTGTAGACCTGTAATTCCCGATTTTAATTTTTTAATTTGCAGTAGATAAACTTCTGCAGTATATTATCACCTTATATAATTAGCATTTTGACAAACGAACTAGAATACAACTCCGAAAGGAGCAAATTGATCATTCCTGAATACGGAAGGCACATCCAGAAAATGGTGGAACACACCGTTGAAATCGAGGATGATGAGGAACGTAATAAAGTGGCCAAATCTATCATTGCGGTGATGGGTAACATGAATCCGCATTTGCGCGACGTGCCAGATTTTCAGCACAAACTATGGGACCAGTTGTTCATTATTAGCGATTTTAAATTAGATGTGGACAGTCCGTTCCCAAAACCTTCCAGAGAAATGTTAGAAGAAAGGCCGAAGAGGATGACCTATCCCCAGAACTTTCCGAAATACAGGTTTTACGGGAACAATATTAAGCGGATGATCGACCAGGCAAACCAGTGGGACGATGGTCCCGAGAAAGAAGGGTTGATCTTTACCATTGCCAATCACATGAAAAAGTCCTACCTGAGCTGGAACAGGGACACTGTGGATGATAAAGTGATTTTTGGACACCTAAGTGAATTGAGCGGCGGGAAAATAAACATCGATCCCACCGATGAAGATCTAAGTGAAGCTTCGGAATTGCTTAGGAGCAACAAGAAATATGCTGCAAAAAAACCTGCCAAGAAGTCCAACCGTCCCAGAGGCCGCAAACGTTACTAAAACCATCCATTTTCCATGGGAACTTTTGAAATAGAGGGGGGAAGCCCTTTAAAAGGTGAAATCAATCCTCAAGGGGCGAAAAATGAAGCCTTGCAAATTCTTTGTGCGGTTTTATTGACACCCGAAAAAGTCACAATTCACAACATCCCCGATATTCTTGATGTCAATAAGCTAATGCATCTTTTGAAACAGCTTGGGGTGAAGATTGAAAAAATTGGTAAGGGTAGTTACACCTTTAAGAGTGATGAAATCGACGTTGAATATCTTAAAAGTGAGAATTTCAAGGAAGAGGGAAGTGGTCTTCGGGGATCTATTATGATCGTTGGGCCAATGCTCGCCAGGTTTGGGAAAGGATATATCCCCCGACCGGGTGGTGATAAAATTGGTCGCCGTAGGTTGGATACCCACTTTGAAGGTTTTATAAAATTAGGTGCCGATTTTAGGTATAATAAAGAGGAACGTTTTTATGGCGTGGAAGCCCCAAAAGACGGTTTGAAAGGAACTTATATGTTGCTCGAGGAAGCTTCGGTGACGGGAACTGCTAATATTGTTATGGCGGCTGTCCTGGCCAAAGGAAAAACAACTATTTACAATGCGGCTTGTGAACCCTATTTACAGCAGTTGTGCGAGATGCTCAACAGGATGGGCGCAAAGATAAAAGGGGTTGGTTCCAACCTTCTGGAAATTGAAGGCGTTCGGGAACTTTACGGTTGTGAACATACTGTACTGCCCGATATGGTGGAAATAGGATCCTGGATAGGCCTGGCGGCTATGACCAAAAGTGAAATCACCATAAAGAACGTTTCCTGGGAACATTTAGGACTTATCCCAACCACCTTTAGAAAATTGGGGATCAGGATTGAAAAACGAGGGGATGATATTTTTATCCCGGCGCATCAAGATGGCTATGAAGTCCAAAACTTCATCGATGGTTCCATCATGAACATTAGCGATGCACCCTGGCCGGGCTTTACTCCCGATCTTTTGAGTATTATGCTCGTGGTGGCCACACAGGCAAGAGGGAGTGTGCTTATCCATCAAAAAATGTTTGAGAGCAGGCTGTTTTTTGTCGATAAATTGATCGACATGGGGGCAAAGATCATTTTATGCGATCCACACCGGGCAACGGTGATAGGCCATGATTTTAAATCCCAGTTAAAGGCGACAACCATGGTTTCTCCAGACATTCGGGCGGGAATTTCCTTGTTGATCGCAGCACTTTCGGCCAAAGGAACCTCTGTAATACACAATATTGAACAAATTGACCGTGGATATGAAAACATCGACGGGCGCTTACGTGCTATAGGAGCAAAAATCAAGCGGATCGCCTAAATCTTTTCTTGAGAAGAATCTTCATTAATTAAAAAACCATCCAAAAATAGCAAAATCAGTATGGATTTTCTGTGTGATTCACAGTAGTTCAGCATTCTAAAAGCTGAAAAAATCTTTTCTGAAAAACGGCTTTTTGGATGGCCTTATTCTTAAATGTTCCAGCCGGGCTTAGTGATTCTGCATCTCGGCTTTTCGTTTCTTAAGTTGCTTTTCGAGGTCTTTGACACTTTCGGCCGCGGCTGCCTCAAAGCTATCCCCATTTGTGGAAGCGTGGATTTTAGGGCCGGGAAGACTTAGCTCGATCGCGCAAACTTTTCCTTTTCCGTTAGTGGATTTTTCTTCCCTGAACATCACAGCTGCTGAAATGATCCAGTCGTATTTATTTTCCAGTTTATCTAATTTTCTCTGCACCACTTGTTCGGCAGAGAGGTTTGTTTCAGAGTTTACAAATTGAATGTTCGTCTTCATATAGCTCGGGTTTAAATTGCAATTATTTAATTTTTAATATATCAAAAATGCCACAGACAGTTCGGTTTTTATTAAAAATATAACGTTCCGGAATGTGATTTTCTTCAAAAGGGCAAGAGGTTTCTTACTTTACTTCGGCATTTTGGATGCAATGTGAGTAAACTTTAAACTTCCGTCTGGCTGAAGTTGATATTTAAAGATCGATTTTCCCTGCACGTGGCCGTCGTCATAAACGGCCAGCAACCAATC
>JAGXIM010000088.1 GCA_024635665.1 Salinimicrobium sp.
CCACTTACCAGGGTGTCAAAAATGTCATTTTTGACAGGTGTTCTTAGAGGAGAGTGGACAGTGGTCAGAGGGAAGTTCACCTGGAACACTGAACACTATTCACTTTATTTTTTTTGTAGCTCAATTCTATCTATTTCCAGCCTGAAAATCTCGGCTTTTCCATTGCCTATTAAAATCCGGATCTCCTGGATCTTATCTGAGTTGAAATTGGGTTGATCCAGCTTGTTTCCACGGTAAGTAGGTTCCATTTGGTGAAGCGGAATCTCTATGGTTTGCCTTTCTCCGGTAGTTTTAAAGGTATATACATAGGATGCCTTTTCATCCAGATTTGCTTTTATCCGGAACTGGTATTCCTTTCCGTCTCCCTTGTAATCTGCTAGAAGAAAAGGATGATGAATATTATACTTTTTCCAAAAGCCTACTCCGTCTGAAAGGTATTCGGTAACCTTTTCAAACAGCGGCATATTTTCCAGGTCAAAATGCCAATTTGGATCCCGTCCTACAAATAAGATCTTAGCATCCTCGGGATTCGCGCCCTGATAATTCTTTACTTGATAAAGTTGATGTAAAGACTGTGAAGGATGGATGCCGTAAGCAGAACTTTTATGGCTGGAAATATATTCTATGGCAGAATCGCTTCTGGGAAAGGGTCTTTTGCTAATTCTCATTCTCAGCTTATGGCACATCAGCTCCCAACGGAATAAGATATACAGGTAAGACCAGAAAAAAAGTAGTTTACCGGCTTCAGCCAGAAACAGGATTTAGTCAACAGCCTTTTCTGCTTTCTCAGCTGCTTCCACAATATCTCCTTCTTTGAATAAAACCATTTTCATGATCTTTCTCCATTCAGGTTTCCTGCGCAAAAGGAATTCCAGATCCATGGCAAAATGCTTAAATTCCTCTTTTTGGGCATTGTGCATTATTTTCTTTGCCTCCTCGTTTTTTTCAACTGAAATGCGTTGCTCATACCAGCCTATAGCCTCTGCTTCTTCAATAACTCCCATAATCATTCTTGCAAAGGTTCTTGTTTCATCTGAAAGTTCATTCGCCGGTTCATGATATTGATCAAATCCCATTTTCTATTTATTTTAAATTGTATATTATAAAGGTAGTCACATAGAATTGTTAGGCTATTAAATTTATGATAAAAATAAATTCCCCTGGATTAAAAGAGCATATTGGAGGAGGAAGTTATTCTTTTCATGTTTGTGTGCGGAATCCTTTTAACGAATCGATTTGACAGAATAACCGCAAGCAAAATGCATCTTGAAAGATCATCTCGCAATACCTCTCAAAAATGACATTTTTTGAACTCTTTTCTGCTGAAGACAGAATACTGTTAATTAATCCCCTTCCTGGTTTTTAGGATGACTTTTCTCAATCTTTGTTATATAAAGAACCAAAAACTCCCAAACTGGCCAAACATCTACTGGACGGGATGAATTTGTATCTACTCAGGTCTTTGAAGATTCGATAAAATATATCATCATCGTCCAAAGATTACTTCCTGCCAGGAAAATCAGTAAGGAAATCTTAATATTATTGTTAGCAGTCCTATGCCCCTATTTATGCCCCATAAATGAAAAAGCCCGAAACGCTAGTGTTTTCGGGCTTTTTGTTTTAAAATGATGTTCATCCAGCCGAGGAAGAGAGATTAATTTATTGATCCCCGAAGAGAGCTCCCTGCAAACTTCAAATACTTCAGGCTTCGCCTCTAAGCCTGTTGTTTCTAATCCAGGTCTTTAAACTCCGTTTGAACCTTTCTTAAAAACAAAATGCTTCCCCTTTCAGGGAAGCATTTAAAGGATGCGGAGGAAGAGGGATTCGAACCCCCGGAGGTGTTACCCTCAACAGTTTTCAAGACTGCCGCAATCGACCACTCTGCCATTCCTCCATTGCGGGCCTGCCCACCGAAGCACCGGTGCGTAGGCGGGTGCAAATATAGAAAGCTTTTTTAAATTCTGAAGAAGAAATTTCTATTTTTTAAAAGTCGGTTTCTTTGCGCCCCAAAGTGAATTGGTTCAATAGTAAACTTGCCTTTTCTCCTTGTCACCGGTTCCCATGGAAGGCATTAAACCTTTTTTTCCTGCCAATTCCGTTTATCGGTTCAGCTGGTCCCTTACCTCGCTTTCCGACATTAATTCAATTCCCTGTTGTTCCGCTTTTTCGATTAACTCAGAATCCGGGCTTTCTCCATAGATGATCACATCGCACGTATTGTTCTTATTCCCCTTGATCACCGCGCCCTGTGCCCACAGGTCTTCCAGTAATTCAGTACTTAGCGGAAAGCTATCAAATTCCCCACTTAAACACACTGTTTTGCGATAGAAATATCCCGAGGTGTCGCTTGGTTCCTTTCCAGGGGTAAGGTATTTATCGGAAAGGTCGCTTGAGGTAAAAACAAGACTTTCCTCCTGTTGATTATCTGTTGTGGGATCTGCCATGTCTGGAGAAGTTCTGGACCTGTTGATTGGGGTGGCCGGTTTTTTGTTTTTAGGCCAAAAAATAAAAATAACCAGGACAACAACAATCGCGATTATAATATATTCCATAATATTTCACTGATTAGGTTCCTTTTAAAATTACAAAATCAGCATTAGAAAACTTCACTTCTTTGTTAAGCTTTCAATAAATTCCGTTATACTTCCGCAGAAATAGCCGGGTTATCTTCTTCAAACCTGAAAATTCTTTCGGATAATTACTTTTTTTAGAACCTCTTGGACTATTCAGTGCTACTGCTGTTTAAGAAAAATTTCAAAAGTGCGGTTGCGATAAAAAGAAAAAAAATGCCCGAAATGGCTTTTTTGAGAGGTAAGCAGAAAGTATGAAAGGGAACCCGAAGAAAGAAGAAAAATACGAAGTGTTTAAAACCAGGCATGCATGAAATCCTAACTCTCAGGGACGTTCAAAAATGGATAAAGATGAACTGGTAAAGGAATTGGAAGCCAAAATAAATAACCTGGAACAACCTGGTGCCAAAACTGATTTGGCTTTAGCTGCTTCGGAAATCCTTACCCTTCAAAAAGGGCAAAAATCAATCTTCGCTTAGAAAGTAACGAATCACATCTGAAGTGGTCACAATCCCAACCAGGTTATCCTCATCCACCACCGGCAACGCATGGAATTCATAGGAAAGGAAGAGCCTGCCCGCTTCCTCAATAGATGTGGCGGAAGAAATGCTCACCACTTTCTTGGTCATCACCTGCTCGATGCTAAACATGTCATACACGGTGGTTTCGATCTCCTCCCCGTCCACATCAATTGCATCGGCGAAAGAAATACGCAGCAAATCATTGTAGCTTACCATCCCAACAATACGTTCTTTGTCCACCACGGGCAGGTGCCTGATATGGTTTTTCTTGAACAGTGCTTCCGCAGTGGAAAGTTCATCGGAAAGGCTTAGGCGTACAATATTTTTGGTCATGACTTCGGAAACAGGAACAGACTTTTTCATAATATCCAGAATTATATAACCTTTCGGCTTTGTAATTAAAAATACAAAAATTAGTGATGAAATTTAAATTTTTCAATGTTTAACTTCTTCCAAAAAGGAAAAACTATGACTTCACAAAGCTACTTGCTATATTTCTTTAAAATCCATTATCTTGCCATCTCTCAAAATTAAAACCAGGAAAATGAAAAAGATTGTTTTATGCGCGTTAGCGATAAGCATTGTTGCTTGCAAGGCGCAGCAGCCAAAAGATATTGAAGAGGCAAACCCAGTAGAGTATGCCAATACCATCACGGCCAGTGAACTAAAGGATCATTTGTACACTTTTGCAAGTGATGAATTTATGGGCAGGGAAACGGGCGAACCCGGACAAAAAATGGCAGCAGAATACCTAAAAAAAGAATACCAAACCCTGGGGATCCCTTCACCTCTTGGAGCGGATGATTACTTTCAGGAAGTGCCTTCCAGCGTTTTCACACGCGGAGATGTAAAAGATACAGAAAATGTGCTGGCCTATATCAAAGGCAGCAGCCTGCCCGAAGAAGTCCTGGTGATCTCTTCCCACTATGATCATTTAGGAGTAGATGCCGAAGGGAATATTTTTAATGGAGCCGATGATGACGGCTCGGGAACGGTTGCAATCCTGGAAATCGCCGAAGCTTTCAAAAAAGCCCGGGAAGATGGCTTTACCCCCAAGCGATCCATTTTATTCCTAAATGTCACAGGAGAAGAAAAAGGGCTTGTGGGTTCCAAGTATTACACAGATAATCCTGTTTTTCCTCTTTCACAAACCGTGGCTAACCTCAACATTGATATGATTGGCCGCATTGGCGAAGGAATGGAAAGTGCCGGGGATTATGTTTATCTTATTGGAAGCGACCGGTTGAGCACCGAACTTCACGACTTAAGTGAAGAAGTAAACAATAAATATTTAAATGTCAACCTGGATTACACCTTCAACGAAGAAGGTGATCCCAATCGGTTTTACTTCCGTAGCGATCACTATAATTTTGCTAAAAATGACATTCCGGTTATTTTTTATTTTAATGGGGTGCATGAAGATTACCACCGTCCAACCGACACGGCAGACAAGATTGAATACGATCTTTTGGCAAAAAGGGCAAAATTGATCTTCCTTACAGCCTGGGAAGTTGCAAACAGGGACGAGCGTCCATTTGTTGACAAACCAACACTTCCAAAGTCGTAAGAATAAAAGTCAGGCTTATTATATCAAAGGTTGCTGAAAATGACATTTTTGGCAACCTTTTTTGTGTCTTAGTTTCAGAAAAACAATTCCAGTTATCCTGAAAAATTGAATGAAATATAAAATGGGTGAAAGAGCCTCCTACGCCAGCTTCGGCGGCCGGGCCGTTCTCTCCGATTACGTTTATCCTGAGCGTAGTCGAAGGACTCAGGACAGGCTTCTCACCCGGTCTAATCGCCATTAAAATAAAACTTATTCAAAAAAAAAGCTCCTCGTTTTCACAAGGAGCTTATAAAATGGGTGGAAGACCGGGTTCGAACCGGCGACCTCCTGAACCACAATCAGGCACTCTAACCAACTGAGCTACAACCACCATTTTAATCGGAGGCAAATGTAGTATAAATCCGCCTTTTTACAAAAGAAAAAAAACCATTTTTATTTGAGGTCAAATAAAGAATCTACGGCCACATGGCGGTTGACGGTATATCCCTCGGCATATTCCACCCCAATCAACCGGCCCAAATCTTTGGCCCTGTAACTTATACTGTCAAAAAAATTACTGCTCGAAATGGGGGTTGCAGGCTCTTTACTATTTTCATCAAAAAATTGAGACCTGTAGGCTCTCACAGATTCCATTTTCTTGTCCATGAACCCGCTCACATCCACGACTACATCTGGCGTTAGATTTCTCCATTGAATGTAATGAAAAACATTTTTTGGTCTCCAGGCCTCCTGTGAAATTCCATTGTGAATGGTTTCAATCTTCTGTAGCCCGCTTAAAAAACAGGCATCGGCTACCAATTTGGCACCCTTTCCATGATCAATATGCCGGTCTTCTATAGCATTGCAGAGGATAATCTCGGGTTGGTATTCCCGTAAAATCTTGATAATTTCCAGTTGATGCGCAACATTATTGACAAAGAATCCATCACTAAACTTCAGGTTCATCCTCATTTTTACGCCTAAAATCTTCGCGGCATCTTTGGCTTCCCTCTCCCTGATTTCTGCGGTGCCACGCGTGCCCAATTCGCCCCGGGTGAGATCCAGGATCCCTACTTTCTTCCCGCGGGAAATTTCTTTCGCCAGGGTCGCGGAACAACTCAATTCCACATCATCTGGGTGTGAACCCACTGCCAGTATATCTAATTTCATTTTTTTAATCTATTCTGTTTTGATTCTTATTTTTTTCCTTTTCTCCCGGCTTTTGGTTTTAAAACTTTAGCCACAGATGCATGGATATTTTTTTAAGTTACGAATCCCATTTCTCAACGCTGAACACTGAACGCTGAACACTGAACTTTGGACTTTCGACTTTGAATTTTGAACTTTGAATTTTGAACCCTATAACCGCACGTCCAGCATATCTTTTTTTGTCTCCTCCAGGGCCTGTTCAATATCGGCGATCAAATCTTCCGGCTCCTCGATTC
>JAGXIM010000089.1 GCA_024635665.1 Salinimicrobium sp.
AAATTCCGCCGGATGCGGCTGAAAAATTCCATACTCTTTGGGATCAGATTTCAGCTCGATATAATATGTGATCGGTGGCAAGTCATTTTCCTGTATATAGCCCTCCACTTTATCGATAACCTCAGTGAGTAAAGGTTTATAAGTCGGGATCCTCTTTTGATTTGGAAACTGGCTGCTTGGAATTGCACCTAAAATATACTGGCGAATCACGTCATAGTCCAGGTCGTACAGCTTGTGAAGATATTCGTCCTTTGGGGAAATCAAATCTTTGTTGGGAGTCAACATATAATCTGAAGCCATAAAAGCTTCATGTGATACCACCACTTTTTTGTCCCGGGAAATTACCACATCCATTTCCAGGCCATTTACTCCTCCCTCCACGGCATCCAAAAAGGCGGGGATACTATTTTCAGGAAAGTTTCCTGCCTGTCCCCGGTGGCCTATTACATCAATTTCAAGGGAAGGGAACGGTTTGTTTTGATTTATGGCCATGTAACTCGAATTAATCAGGAGTAGCTTTTTAGGAAGATACTAAATCCTGACGGTTTCAAAAACCCATAAAAAAAAGCCGTTCAGGTGAACGGCTCTGGCTTCATGTTTTTCAGTTCTAATAACAGGCTCTTCGGCGTCTTTCATTGAGGCCGGGGCCGCCAATTTTAAAAATAACGCTTACAATGATTTGGTTGATCCTGGAGTCATCAAAATAGGCTCGGTTAACTCCGTATTCACTTTTCACAATATCAAGGTCCTGCACTTCTGCCGTAGACAGGGAATGCTCATATCTTACATCCAAACCAAACCTTCCAAACTCTACTTTTGCTCCGGCCTGGACATTTATGGGGGTGTTCTGGGCAACAATGGGATCTTCCAATTCGTTCCCCATTAAGGAAGTGTCCATGATATTTGAATAAACAGGGCCGGCATAGACGTCCAGTGGCCCCCAGATGTTATAGCCAATTAGTAAAGGGATATCGAATTTTTGCACCGCGTAGGTGGAGGTTTTATTTGGGAACTCAAAATCCAGCTCGAGAGAGGTGTAGACAACTTCTGGACGTATGAAAAAACTCCCGAAATTCACCTGTACAAATGCACCGCCATGGTAGCCTATGCTAGGTGTGCCCTCAATAGTTTCGTCCCAATTACCTACTCCGGAACTCTCGCCGGTTATTTGCCCCCCCATGGAATAATTCACCCCTCCTTTAAGTCCGTAACTAAATTCCTGGGAAAAGGCAGCGGTGGTAAGGCCAAAGAATATCCCCAGCCCGAAAATTAATTTTTTCATAAGATCTGATTGTCTAGAATGCAAGTACAAATAAAACAGATTTTTACTGTTAACTCCAAGTATTTGATAAACATATAACGTAGCAACTCTAAAAAAATTTGACAGCTTTCTAAAATAGGATTTTCAGCACAAAAAAAGCCGCTTTTAAAAATAATTCTTAGACATTTTAAAACTTCGTTAAAGCCCTTCCTCCTCCTGAATCTCCTGGTGAAATGGTTTTAAATGAAAAAGGCCATAAATTTCTTATGGCCTTAAACTTTGAATCATGAAAGTTATTACAGGTTCTTCCTAGTACTCTTCTTCTTCGAATTCCTCTTCTATGTTTTCCCCGGCTTCTTCTAATTCGTCTCCGGCTTCTTCAAGACCAGACTCCATGTCTTCTCCGACTTCTTCAAGATCGTTTTCCATATTGTTTTCTGTAGTTTCCCTGCAAGAATAAATTGACAGCGTAAATGCAGCAACGAATAATCCTAAAAATAATTTTTTCATGTTAAATATGTTTAATTAGTTAAGACAAATGTAAACTATTTTTTAAATTTCCAAAGAAGTCTTTTTCGAAAGTGTAGCATTCACAGGCCAGGTCACTCTTCCTTACCTTCAAAATTCAAAAAATAATCCATTACACGGGTAGTGGCTCCCCTGTTTTTTCTGACAAAATCTTTATTCATTGCCCCGGTTTCTCTTCGGAAGTTGGTATCCATTAACAGCTTATTCAGCACATTTTTTAGTTCCTCCTTTTTATCCACCGAAAATAAACCGCCTTTTTGGTGGAGCTCGATGGCTTCAGGGAATCGGGTAAAGTTTTTCCCTATAATTACAGGAACACCAAAGGCGGCGGGTTCCAGAACGTTGTGAAGCCCGGTATCGCCTGCAGCGCCGCCTACATAGGCAAGATCGGCGTAACTATAAACTTTGGTGAGTAGTCCTATGGTATCTAATATTAGCACCTGGAATTTTGAAAGGTCTTTTGCTTCTTTTTCTGAAAAGCGCACCACCATCACTTTTATTTGCTCTTGAAGCTGGTCAATTTTTGCCCTTTTTAAAGCATGTGGAGCTATGATGAACTTAACATCATTGGGCGCCTGATTGATATATTCAACCAGTAGGCCGTCGTCTTCGGGCCAGGTGCTTCCTGCGACCAGACAGGTTTTGCCATCTTTGAATTCTTCCATGAAGTCTAACTGGTTGTCCTGCTGAAGTTGGCTATGGACACGGTCAAATCGTGTATCGCCGCTTACGCTGGCGTTGTGAAACCCCA
Organism: Salinimicrobium sp.; assembly: GCA_024635665.1. Taxonomy (GTDB): domain Bacteria; phylum Bacteroidota; class Bacteroidia; order Flavobacteriales; family Flavobacteriaceae; genus Salinimicrobium. Next base: position 2,541 of record JAGXIM010000089.1, read on the forward strand.
GCTTGTTTAAAAGCAGTTTTGATTTTTCATCCTGCAGGAAAAAATATTCAAATGCTCCAAGATATGGGCGCATCCATTTTCCATAAGGTTGGAAGAAAATTTGATCTTCCCGAAAAACGCCTGAAACTAAAATAGTCTTTGTTTTTCCCTTTTTTAGCACCTCCAGAAAGTTCGGCCAAAATTCATATTTGATAAATATTGCCCATTCTGGATGCACCAGTTCCAGGAACTTATTAGCATTTTCTGGAGTGTCCAATGGAAGGTAGGTGACGACATTGGCCAGGGAAGAATTTTTCTTTACTTCATATCCCGAAGGTGAAAAGAAGCTGAGAATAATTTTGTGCCCCGGGAAAGTCTTTTTTACCTGCTCAATCACCGGCACGGCCTGTTCATACTCACCCAGTGAGGCAGCATGGAACCAGATGGTTTGATCTTTGGAGGAGATATTTCGGCTCAATTCCTCAAAAACATCCTTTCTTCCTTCGGTAAAAAGTTTCATTTTATTGCTGAAAATTCCCGTTGCCGGAAGGATTTTTTCCGCAGAATGGATCAGGAGATTATATAGAAAATGCAAAGCCTTTTGTTTAGCTGCTAAATTATAAAAATACCATTGGGAAGCGCGGCTTTCTTTGTATTTTCGTAGGACTTACAATAAAAGGAGATGAAAAAAATACAAATGGTCGACCTCAAAGGTCAATATGATGAAATTAAAGAACAGGTGAATGCTTCCGTTCTCGAAGTGATGGAAAACACCGCATTTATTAATGGTCCCGAAGTGCATTCTTTTCAGAAGGAACTGGAGGATTACCTGGGGGTAAAAAATGTGATTCCCTGTGCCAATGGTACCGATGCCCTGCAAATTGCGATGATGGGATTGGGTTTAAAACCCGGCGACGAAGTAATTACAGCCGACTTTACTTTCGCGGCTACAGTTGAAGTGATAGCACTGCTACAACTAACCCCTGTTCTTGTTGATGTGGAGCCCGATACCTTCAATATAGATCCCGAGGCGATCAGGAAAGCAATTACCCCTAAAACCAAGGCTATTGTGCCGGTGCATTTGTTTGGCCAAACAGCAAATATGGATGCTATCATGGAAATTGCTGAAGAAAACAACCTTTTCGTGATTGAAGACAACGCACAGGCGATCGGAGCCAATTATCATTTTAAAAACGGAAAATCTAAAAAAGCCGGGGCGATAGGACATGCGGCTTCCACCTCTTTTTTTCCATCTAAAAACCTGGGCTGCTACGGGGATGGCGGTGCTATTTTCACCAATGACGATGAACTTGCACATAGCATTCGCGGAATTGTAAACCACGGAATGTACGAACGGTACCACCACGATGTTGTGGGTGTGAATTCCCGGCTGGACAGTATTCAGGCAGCGGTGTTGCGGACGAAGCTTCCAAAACTGGATGCTTATAACAAAGCGCGACAGGATGCTGCACGAAAATATTCCGAAGCTTTTAAAGGCAAGAAAAATATTGTGTTTCCTTATACCCAAGGTACAGAGGATACCCATGTTTACCACCAGTACACTCTTAAAATTCTAAATGGAAAGCGGGATGCATTAGTGAAGCACCTCAATGAAAACGGAATTCCCTGCGGAGTCTATTATCCAATCCCTTTGCACAGCCAAAAAGCCTACCGGGATGACCGGTATAAAGAAGAGGATTTTCCCGTTACCAACCAACTGGTGCAGCAAGTGATTTCCCTTCCCATGCACACAGAACTTGATGAGGAGCAAATCAATTTTATTGCCCAAACTTTGATTGAATTTGTGAACCAGTAATTAAGTTCAGAGTACGACTCTCTATTTATACTACTCAAAAAGCTGGGATTTGCCCGGCTTTTTATTTATAGTTTCAGGAGTTTGCATTCCCTTATTAGAATAAATCAGACTTCAGCTGAATAAGCTTCGACATTTCGGTCTATCTTTTTCACTAATCCCTGCAGAACTTTTCCGGGACCAACTTCCACGAATTCCGTAGCCCCGTCCTTGATCATATTTTGGACACTCTGTGTCCATTTTACGGGTGCAGTTAATTGGAATATCAGGTTTTTCTTGATTTTATCGGGGTCGGTAACCGCAAATGTGGTTACATTTTGATAAATGGGACAAATAGGATTCTTGAATTCGGTTTCCTGGATGGCGGCTGCAAGTTCTTCACGTGCTGGCTCCATCAAAGGGGAGTGGAAGGCTCCGCCAACCGGAAGGATCATCGCCCGTCGCGCCCCACGGTCCTTCAATTCTTCACAGGCCTTTTCCACCGCCAATCGTTCCCCTGAAATTACTAGTTGCCCGGGGCAGTTATAATTGGCCGCAACCACGATTCCTTTCGTGTCGGCGCAAATTGTTTCCACCAGGCGGTCCTCAATCCCCAGAACGGCTGCCATGGTGGATTCCTGGAGTTCACAGGCATTCTGCATAGCAAGTGCCCTTTTTTTGACCAACTTAAGTGCATCTTCAAATTCCAGGGTTTTATTGGCCACCAAAGCCGAAATTTCCCCTAAAGAATGGCCCGCAACCAAATCTGGTTTAAAAGAATCTCCCAAAACCTTGCTCAGAATTACCGAATGTAAAAATATGGCCGGTTGGGTCACCCGTGTTTGCTTTAAATCATCAGCAGAACCGTTGAACATCACCTCTGTAATCGAAAACCCCAAAATGTCATTGGCTTTTTCAAATAATTCTTTGGCAAGAGGGGACTTCTCGTAAAGATCCTGTCCCATTCCTTTAAACTGTGCGCCTTGTCCGGGAAAAATGTATGCTTTCATTGTTTATAATTTTGCTAAGCTAATTTACTAAAATAAAAAAACCTTACAGTTCGTAGGCCGTAAGGTTAAATTTTGAAGATTTTCCGGTTTACAGATTAAGTTTTCCTTTATCCCCAACATCCTGTTTGTCGCCGGTCACGGCACCAATACCCATTTTTAAAAGACTCATGTATTTGTTGGAGCCAGAGTCCCAATAGTAGGCCTCTTCGGGCTTGACTTTGATAGCGGTGAGTTTTGGGTCATCTACACCGTCAAACCAATTACCATCGGTGACTTTGTTGTAAAGATCTTCCAGAATGATGCGGTCTTTTGTCACTTCGGCATGCCCGTAAACACTTAAAAATTCCATTTCTGAAGGCTTGCTGTAAAGCAACTGAATGTCTTTCCTGGTCATTAGATCCTGGTTGTGCTCGCTGGTCTCGAGGCTCAAAAACCAGATATTCCCGTCTTTGTCCACTTTTTTTGTACTCATTGGCACCGCCGATATTGGTTTTTTGTCAAAGCCGGTAAGCATCATTCCAATTTTTATATCGTCAATTAGGTCCCGCAGTTTCTTCCAGGACGCGTCATTAGTCAGGTTTTTAG
>JAGXIM010000090.1 GCA_024635665.1 Salinimicrobium sp.
AAACGAACGTCCTTCAGGAGAGTAAAAAACAGCAATCTCTTGTGCTTTTGCTGCTACAATATAACCAGAATCTTCAGGATTTTCACCTGAAATAATTTCTTGTGCGGGTTCTAAGTCCTGCCATTCTATGGACTCAAAAAATTGCTTTAAATACTGCATCTGGTAAGCTCCGGGCAAGTCCATTGCTTGTTTCCAGCCCAACCTGGCATCCAGCACGGGCGCACGGCCTTCAGAATACATTTGCCAGATATCGTTACTACCGTAAGTATATCCGGCTGCCCCGGCTAAAATGCTCCAGTACGCAGAAACCCTTACATCTGTCTCATCAAGGCGGTCAAAATCCTCGCTCTCCCAAAACCTGTCAAAAATATCCTCATAGCGGGATTCCCCATTGATCACTGGTCTCTTAAAGGTTTTATTTAGGCTTCTTTCAGGATATTGGTATTCCTTTACGAGTCTGGAGTGCCCACTTTGGAACATATCAATGTCCAACCAACTTTCGTCAAAATAGTTTGAAGCCATATTTGGAGCCGTTGGATGGTAGGAAATTAAATGATTTTTATCCTCTTTTTGAAGCCCCTTTGCCAGGCTACGTATGATCTCGTAGTGCTGGTCATTTTCGGGAATCCTATCCCCACCCAGAATCCAAACGATGTTGGGATAATCTTTATACCTTTTTCCTAAAATCTCCCCATATTTCCGGGCATTTTCGGGAGTAAAAATTTCAGGTCCCACGCCCCACTTTTTGTTGAACTTGTCGCCCCAGGCAGGAAGCAGCCCCACATAAAGTCCATGCTTTTCTGCCTCTGAAAGAACGAAATCAAGGTACTCAAAATATTCGTCGTTTAATCGGGTAGGATCATTGTCAATCAACGGTTTTTCACCATATGCATTTGGGGTATTAAGCCCGTTCAATTCGGCTAATATTACGGTTTGTATAACAGTAAAACCTTTTTCCTGTCGGTTTCTGAAATATTCAACAACCTCTTCCCTATTTAGGCGATGCACCAGCTCCCAGGCGGTATCCCCTAGCCAAAAGAAGGGTTTACCTTCCTGTGTTTCTATGTAGCTTCTGTCATCACTCAGCTTGAGATGAGGAAGCTGCTGGGCAGAAATTTGGGTTATTGAAAAGAAAATGATAAATAGAACGACAAGTCTAAGTTTTACTAAAGGTAAAAACGGAAGATTAAAACAGGTCTTTTTCATAATACAAATAGTTTTTTCTAATTCTTAACAGCTTCAGGATTCACTATTTCATTATATTCCTTAATGAGTTCCAATGTTGAACGGTCCTGTGCAAAAACTGAATTTAATCCTTGCGGTTCCTGTGGCGGATCGGCACTAAAATCATCTCCTTCTTCCCATTTTCCATTGGTTTCATCTGTTTCGGCGAAACCGGCAAAACCCCAGAAATTCACTCCAGACAAATGTCCTTTCTCCGCATAGCTTTCCGCCAGTTTTGAAAAAAGGGCTTCATAAAAAACATTTCTGTTCTCTACGGAAGCATCCAAAGATAAACTTTCCTTTTCCCTTGGAAAACCAAATTCTGATAGCACAATGGGTTTATTAAGCTTTACTGCTACTTCCACATGCTCATTAATATAATCATAAGCATTATCAATTGAGACCTGTAAACTTCCTTTTTCATCCTCAATGTCATACCACCCCCAATTCTTTGGCCACATATGGGCCGTTAAATAATCGATTTTAGGATTGGAATGCAAGGTTTCATATTCGTTAAGGTCCTGCAGATAGCTGGCCTTACCTTCGGCTCCGGTTGAAACCAGCGTATTAGTATCTAAGGTATCCAAAAGATCAACCACTTCCCTAAGCCAGTCTCTGAATGGTTCCCTGTCTTCTTCGGTGAAGATCCGGGGTTCATTAGCCACCTGCCATGACATGATCGTGTTATCTTCAATATATTTCTTGCCGGTGTACGCATTGGTTCGGCCAATTATAAACCTCACGTGCTCCATAAAAGCTTCCCTACAGGGTACACAGGTGTGAAATTGTTGGGTATATTGAGTATAATCTTCCCATGAATACTTCTCCAGAAACGCGTTTGGAACTTCCCCATAACCGTTCCATTCAAGATAAGCCGACATTCCGCCGGACCAGATCCAGTTGTTGTTGAGATAAAGAACGGCGTACATTCCCCTTTTTTCCATTTCGGCAAGTAGAAAATCGAGTCCGTCCAACAAATCATCGTTATAAACCCCTTGTTCCGGTTGCAAAGCAGGTTTTACCTGAAAATCCTCATTTCCTCCTTCGGCGCCAACGAGGATCCGCAGGTTGTCAATGCCAAGGCTGTCCATAAGGTCAAGCTCTTTTGTGAGACGTTCCCGGTCGCCGATATTCCTGGCAGCGATAAGTGGACCATACCAGTAATTCGCCCCTACAAAGTAGTACGGCTGATCTCCTTTAAAAAACTTCCCATCCTGAACAGTGATAAGTTCAATTTCTGAAGGAACTTCCTTTACACTACTGCATGAACTCAAGGTTAATACAAGAATTGATACTAATAAAATTAATTTTTTCATAATAGATTAAGATTTTTAATTGGTGGGCAATTGATACATATTTGACATTTCATGAAGCAAAAGTGCTTCTTCGGTTTGAACAAATTCAAGAAAATCTTCTTCCCCTTCAACTCCCGGAACCGGAACCGTATAAACGTTTTCTGAATTTGACCAGAACATCATGAAACCTATTTCAACGTCATTATTAGTAAGCACGTCGTATAAATTTTCAGAATAGAAGTTCTCTGGCAACGGACTGTTTGGCACAAAAAGTCCGGTTTCGGTCATGGCTGCGATTTTCATATTATTTATATTTTTTGTTCTAATAGTACCACACATGCCCGCGAATTATGATAGGGGCATTTCCACATTCCTAATTTATCCTCCTCTTTATAAGGCCGGTTATTTTCATCAACCCTAAAGAACCATTCCCCGTTCTCGTGGTCGATAATATGTTCTTTTGTATAGTCCCAGATGTCAAAAATGGCATTTTTGAATTCTTTTTTTCCTGAAATATTCCAGGCGTAATTCAACCCAACCATCGCTTCTGCCTGCGGCCACCAATGCCTGTCCATATCCGTTTTTCCTGAATTAAGGTCTTTTTCATTAATAACTCCTTTTTTGGGAATGTAAGCCTCCTTCAGAAAAGTTTCAGCCACCGGAACTGCGATTTTTTCAGCTTTTTTGACCAGATCTTCATTTCCGGAAGCCTTTGCAGCTTCCATAATCAGCCAAATCGCTTCAATATCATGTCCATAAGAAACAATATTTCCTTCCCGGTTCCATTGCTTATCGAAAAATAGCTGAAAATGCTGATTTTTGGGATAGTAAAATTTTTCCAGGAACAAAGTGGTCAGATTTTCCAAAGCTTCTTTGACTTCAGCATCTTCTGAAATTTTGTAGAGCGTTGTATAAGCTTCCAGAACATGCAAATGCGTGTTCATGGTCTTTTCTGAATTCTTATCTTTCTCGCTAAGCCGCATATCTTCTATGGGAGCCCAGTTTTCCTGAAAAGCTTCCAGGTAACCGTTTTCTTTTTGATCCCGGGCATGTTTTTCAATCAATCTGAACAAGGAAAGGGCCCAATTCTTCGCATTTTCGTCTCCCGAAAACAAAAAATATTCAGAAAGGGCATAAATGGCAAAGGCTTGAGCGTAGATTTGCTTTCTTTTGTTAATTGGGTTTCCTTTAAGATCCAGTTCCCAATATACCCCGCCAAAAATGTTATCCTGAAATGCCCTTTTTAGATACCCATATGCACGATGGGCGATTGAGGAAAGCTCGCCCGACTTTTCTCCCTTGTAATTTGCGACTGCAGAAAAAGTCCAAAGAATCCGGGTGTTTAAAATTACCCCTTTTGAAGCCTCAGGAATTTGATTGTTGTAATGATCCCTTTGCCCCACAAAACCTCCATGTTCTTCATCTATGCTGAATTTCTTCCAGTAAAACAGGATATTTTCCAGTTCTTCAGAAAGCTCAAATTTGAATTGTTCTGAAGGATCAACCATTAATAAAACTTTTTATTATTGTCAACCAAATTTACGATCGCATCAACAGATGCCCGTGAAGTTAAGCCATCTTCAGGAGTATTTTTAACATAATCGAGCAACTTTTCTACCGAAGAAACCGCCACATGGCTTCGTGTATCTGAAGAAGCATAATAAATAAAGACTTTTCCATCTTCATCTTTGATCCAACCATTTCCGAACAAAACATTGGGTACATCTCCAACTGTTTCTTCGTAGTTTGGAGCCATAAAATAGCCCGCAGGCTGGGCAATAACTTTAGAAATATCTTCTAGATCTGTCATGAACAGGTATAAAGTGTAACGCAATCCTCCCGCAGTATTTCTCACCCCATGAGCGAGGTGCAGCCAACCTTCTTCAGTTTTTATAGGTGCCGGGCCCAATCCATTTTTCAGTTCATAAACTGTATGATAAACCTTGTGGTTGATGATCTTTTCATCTTCCAAAACGGGATTTTCGATATCGGTAATATATCCAAGGCCAATTCCGCCGCCTTTTCCAACTTCAATAAATCCATCTTGCGGGCGGGTGTACAAAGCATATTTTCCGTTGACAAATTCCGGATGCATGACCACGTTGCGCTGCTGGCCAGAATTAGAAATCAAATCTGGTAGACGCTCCCAGTTCAAAAGATCTTTAGTTCTCACAATTCCGGCATTCGCAATAGCTGCGCTCGTATCGGGATTGGATTTGTCCTTTCTCTCGGTACAAAAAATCCCGTAGATCCAGCCATCTTCATGTTGCGTAAGCCTCATGTCATACACGTTGGTATCGGGTTCTTCGGTTTGGGGCAATTCTATAGGCTTATCCAAAAATTTAAAATTATCTACCCCATTCGGACTTTCGGCCAATGCAAAAAAGGATTTTCGATCATTGCCTTCCACCCTAACTGCCAGGACATAGTTTCCGTTCCACTTGATGGCACCGGGATTAAAAGTGGCATTTATGCCAATCCTTTCCAGCCCCAACGGATTGGTTTCTGCATGAAAATCGTACCTCCAGTGCAATGGTGCGTGAGCTGCAGTTACAACCGGATTCTGGTACCGCTGAACAATCCCGTTGGTGTGTTTCGTCGGTTTATTGGGAATCTGAAGAAATTCACGATGTTCTTTCATCAGATTGTCGTATTGAGGAATTCTATTCATATTTTAAAACTGTAAATATTTGTTGTCTAAAGTTACTTTTCATTAACATCTGTTTCCATCTTAATGTGATCCCACCAATTTTTCTTTAGGATCACCACACAAATTATAAGAACAATCAATGAAATTATTAATGAAATATTTTCGTGTAAAATGAGGTACAACGGGATGATCACCAGTAATGTCTGCGCAATCACCCCAATTAAAACATTGAACATATCCCTTGAAAAATTGGAATTTTTGGTAACTCCAGGATCCTGTTCTCTAACCTTGTTGAGGACAGGTTTCCAAAATCCCCAGGGACGTGTTTTTTTATAAAAATCGGTTAGGGTTTTTTCATTCGTTGGAGGAGCAGTATAGGTTCCTATAATACTTCCGATTAAAGAAATCACCAGAATTACCGGAAAATAATAAAGGTCAAGAGTATCTGTAACCAGCGGAAAGATCATAGCCGGGATAATCCCTGAAACCATCCCCCAGAAGTAGCCTTCGCCGTTAAATCGCCACCAGTACCATTTTAGGGTGTTGGAGATAACGTAACTTCCGTAGAGCGCGGAAACGATCCACTGCAGAATAGAATTTACGTCGAGCACAAAAAATCCGAGGACAATACTAACAAGAACTACTACTATCCCGCTTGTGTAGTTCATGTTTTTCACCTTGGTTGGAGAGGCATCAGGATTCCGTTTTAGATAAATATCGTTCACGATATATGCCTGCGCAGCGTTTAATGTCCCTGCAAAAGTGGACATAAAGGCCGCTAAAAGTCCCGCTAAAAGCAAGCCCAGCAATCCTACCGGCACAAACTGACTAATAGCTGCAGGTAAAATTTTCTCAAAATCCAGAATTCCGGCTGTTTCGAGGTTTAGATCTTGATAAAAAATAATCGCTAAAACTGAAAAACCACCCACCATTAGATACCGTGTTGGCATTAAAGCTGCTATGGCAAAACCACTCATCTTCGCTGCTTCCAAAGGGGATTTTGTTGAAAGGATCTTCTGCATGTCATAATTTGGGGCAGGTCCTGCGATGCTGGAGAGAATACCTTTGAAGACCATGAGCATAAAAAACAGTCCGAACAAGGAATATTGATCTTCGGCAATCTTCACATTCACCTCATCAATAATTCCGGTCCAGTCAATATCCAGGTTCCAGCCAAAGAGTGGATCCATCCAGCCTTCGGGGACGTTCAAGGCATTCTCGCCAATTGCATTCCAGGCGATCACAGCAATGGCAATGGAAGAAACGGTCATTATCGAGTACTGCAAGAGATCTGTCCACACGATCCCAGACATACCGCCTAAAATTGAATAAAATACGGCAAACAAAGTGAAAATAATTCCGTAGAAATGGGGAATATAGAGCGCCGGAATATTAAAGGGAATATATTCGGAAACCACTTCCCATGGGATGAAAATTTCGACAAATTTACCTAACCCAATAAAGCCGTAGGCGAGAAAGCCTAAACAACTTAAAATGGCAAAAATAACGATGATACTATGGGAACGGTTTCCACCTTTTCCTCTTCCGAAGCGGAAATGAATCCATTCTGCCCCCGTAGTCACCTGGGACCGCCTAAGCCAGGTAGCCAGAAAAATCATCAGGAAAACCTGGTTGAATACAGGCCAAAGCCATGGGATCCAGATACTTTTTAGGCCGTACACAAACGTAAGCGTTACCAGCCACATCGTTCCGGAAATGTCAAACATTCCCGAAGCATTGGAAAGCCCCAACATGTACCACGGCAGATCTTTTCCTCCAAGCAGGTAATCATCTTTACTTCTTTGCGCCTTATTCCTTAAAGCAAGTCCAATAATAATGGTACCAAAGAGGTAAGCTAAAATAATGGCAATATCCAGACCTTGTAACATGGGGGTTATTTGTTTTTAATTAATTGGCTATTTGCTGCACTTCGTCTAAAAACAATATCTCATCAAAGGCTGCAAACTCGCGGAAATCTTCTTCAGAAATCTCTCCCTTATAAGTAGAGAAATAGTGGGAAGGCCGATCATTCCTCCATAAAAGCGCCCAGCCTATACCCGAATTTTTTATCCCTGGATAGAAAGTTTCCGTCCACCAGAATTCATCTTCCCCAAAATTGTTGTTTCCGGTCTCCGACAGCACATAAGGTTTGCCTTTTATAGCCGATTTTTCCTTAAGAATAGCAAGGTTTCCTTTTAAACTTTTTGTAAAAGCCTCATTGCCACTATGGTTATAAATATCAACACCAAGAATATCAACAAATTCATCTCCGGGATAGTAGGTATCAAACTCGTCGGGACTATTTAAGGTGTTTGGAGAATAAACGTATAAGAGGTTATGCACATTATTCCTTTCCAGCAACTCCTTGGTTTCACGCCATAGTTGCTTGTATTCTTCAGGGGTGGTACTGCCAGAACCCCACCAAAACCAGCCTCCATTCATTTCATGCCACGGACGAAAAGCTATTGGAATGGCATTATTATCGACATCCTTCAGGGATTTCAGAAAATCGCTTAACCGTTTTATCCATAATTCAAATTTCTCCCGCTCGGCCCCACCTTTGAGAACTTCTGAAACGGCAGGCGTGGTGTCCCATGAACCTCCATTGGTCACAGGATTATTTATGTGCCAACTGATTGTGCCAATACCACCAAGCTTATGGATTTGTTGAATATGATCTTTCATCAAAGCAAAAGAAACTGTGTCAAGGTTATGCGGACTGCCTATTTCTATATGTCCCACATCATATCCATGAACTGCGGGCAGCTTTCCTGCCACCTCTTGTATATCGCTCCGTAAACGGGAAGGATCATCTGCATGTTCCCATCCAATCCCATAAGCCGTGGCATCCTGATGGCCGAAGGCAATACCGCTTTTAGCTATTTCCTGAATGCGGTGATAGAGCATTTTAGTCTCGCGTGATGCCAGTTGGTCAGCCAGTTCGATACGGTCTAAATCGATTTCGGAACGGGACTTACAAGAATAAAGCAGAGACAAAATGACAAAAATTATTGAAATTCTGACAATATTTTTCATTAGAAGTTATATTTTTAGGTCCTAAAATGACAATATCTTTTACCTGTCTGAAATTTTGCACTTTATTTAACGGAAAGACTTTAAATTTCAAGTTCGTCATTTATGAATTCCAAAATTAAGCTGTCAACTTTTATTCAAATAATATGATTTTGTCATTTTATGATCAAATTTATTCGAACGACCTAAAAGAATACCATGAACAAAGATATTCATAGAGAAATCACCCAGCTTGCCCCGGAAGATAGTTTTCTCGTTTTTGACCGCGTCAAAGAAGATTTTGATTTCCCTATTCATTTTCACCCCGAATATGAATTAAACTTTATCCATAATGGAGAGGGAGTGCGCAGAATTACCGGTGACAGTCTCGAAGAAATTGAAGAAATTGAATTGGTATTAGTGGGACCTAATTTAATTCATGGATGGGAGTTGCATAATTGCAAGAGCAAAAACATTCATGAAATCACTATTCAATTCCACAATAATCTTTTCGACAATCAAATGTTGTCCCGGCGAATCTTTAAACCTATTAAAGATATGTTCAACCGATCGACCCATGGGATACTTTTCTCTAAAAAAATCTCTTATGAAATGATGCCCAGGATCATGAAATTATCAAAAATCGATAGTATAGATTATTTTTTAGAGCTCATTTCT
>JAGXIM010000015.1 GCA_024635665.1 Salinimicrobium sp.
GGGTGGCCATGGCCTGATCAATATTTTCATTTATATCCAGGTTATCTATTGGTCCTATACCCTTGTTTTCCATGTTGTCAACTTCGGCCGTGGTCGTCACCGCTTCTTCAACAATTTCTTCTGCTTCATCTTCAGTTAACCGGATTTGATCTTTTTCTTCTTTGTTTCCATCCCCACAGGCCATTACAAAGGAAACGAGGAGTAGGGAAAGAACTTTAAATTTTAATTTCATGGTAGTTTATTATAGAGTTTAGAACAAAACTACAATAATTTCATGAAAAAAGATAAACGGGTCCTAAAATATTATTGTTAGAAATGTTATCTTCGGGGAATAGAAGAAATTTCTGAAGTCATCAGGATTAGCAGAAAAGCTCCTGGGATTAAAACAGAAGCGTCTTGGAACTACTCACGCTGAAAAAGCTATTTTTACCATTTTAAAACTGAAAAATGTTATCAAGTTCAAGTAAATATGCAGTCAATGCTGTGCTGTTTCTGGCCGTGCATGCAAGTGAGGAGAAAAAGTTGCGCGCCTCCGAAATCGCTGAGGGTATTAAAGTGCCTTCGGCATTTCTTGCAAAGATCCTTCAAATACTTTCCCGGAAAAACCTTGTTTCTTCCACAAAAGGACCCAGAGGCGGTTTTTTTATTTCGCCCAGGGCGCAGCAGCGAAAACTGGTGGAAATAGTAAAGGGTATAGATGGTGTAGACCGGTTGGAAGATTGTGTGTTGGGATTGAAAAAATGCAGTTCCCAGCACCCCTGTCCCGTACATTTTTCTGTTCAGCCGTATAAAAATAAGTTTTTGAAAGAGTTGGAAGACAATAGTATCGCCTCCTTTGCCGAAAAGGTAAAAAAAGGGGAGGCTTACCTTTTTGTGTAAACCTCCCCTTCACAAATTATTGTAATCCTAAGAATTAAAATACGATTGAATAAGTCTGTTTTGCGATCTCCAGCTCTTCATTAGTAGGAATAACAAACACTTTGACCGAAGAACCTTCTGTACTTATCAGGCGGTTTTCTTTCGAACGAATGGCGTTTTTTTCTTCGTTAAGCTCGATCCCGAGGTAATCCATATCCTTACAAACCATTCCCCGAATGATATCGCTGTTCTCACCAATTCCGGCGGTGAAAACCACTGCATCCAGCCCATTCATGGCAGCCGCATAAGCACCCAGGTACTTTTTGATGCGATAAGCGTTCATTTCAAGCGCCAACTGGCATTCCCGATTGCCTTTTTCAGCCTGTTCCTCAATGTCTCTAAGGTCACTATAGCCAGTCAATCCCAACATTCCGCTTTGGTTGTGGAGCAGGTCGCTCACCTCTTTCGCTGAATATCCCAGTTGCTCCATCATGTAGAAAATAACCGACTGGTCGATATCGCCACTCCGCGTCCCCATTATGAGTCCGTTTACCGGCCCAAATCCCAGGCTATGGTCAACGCTCTTTCCATTTTTAATGGCGGTCATGCTACACCCATTTCCCAGGTGTATAGTAACCAATTTAGTGTCATTCTTCCCGAGCAGCTCATTGGCTTTTTCGGAAACGTATTTGTGGCTCGTCCCGTGGAACCCATAAACCTGGATGTGCTCCTTGCTGAAAAATTCATTTGGGATCGCATATCGATTGGCTCTAGATGGAATACCTTGGTGAAAAGCAGTGTCAAAAACAGCCACTTGTTTGGCATTGGGAAAAATCTCTTCGGCCACTTCAATACCTTTCAGGTTGGGTGGATTGTGTAATGGCGCGAGTGAAAACAACTCCCTGATCTTTGTTTTCACCTTTTCATCGATCACAATAGTGTCAGAAAATGAAGCCCCTCCATGAACCACCCGATGCCCAATGGCAGGAATATCGGCAGGGTTTTTTATAATGCCATATTCGGAGTGCATCAAATGTCTGGTCACTTCCTTAAGCGCCACAGAATGGTCTGGGATCGCCATTTCTTCGGAAGTGGAGTGCGCCTCAGACTTGTAGTGCAGTTTACCTGATTGTTGCCCAATCCGTTCCACCAATCCCGAAGCCAAAACTTTTTCGGAAGGCAATTCGATCAGTTGGAACTTTAAAGATGAACTACCTGAATTTATTACTAGTATGTTTTTCATTTTTTCCTGTTTGTATAGTGTAGGTTGTATTTCGCAGACTCTTTTTTTGTATAAATCCTTATATCAACAGTCTACCTACTTTCCACACTTCCAATTATACATTATACAATAGACATTATTCAATTTTAGATCCCCTGTGCCTGTATCGCAGTTAAAATAACCGTATTGAACACGTCGTCCACGGTACAGCCACGGCTTAAATCATTTACCGGTTTGTTAAGCCCCTGTAACATAGGTCCAATTGCCAAAGCCCCGGTTTCCCGTTGTACGGCTTTATAAGTATTGTTCCCGGTATTGAGGTCGGGAAAGATCAACACACTCGCTTGTCCGGCAACTTCAGAATTGGGCAACTTACTTTTTGCGACACTCATATCAACAGCAGCATCATACTGAATAGGTCCTTCTATTTTCAGGTCTGGCTTTTTCTTTTTGACAATTTCCGTTGCTTCCCGCACCCGGTCAACATCTTCCCCTTTTCCAGAACTTCCGGAAGAGTAGGAGAGCATTGCCACTTTTGGCTCGATCCCAAAGGCACGGCTACTTTCAGCAGAAGAAATGCAAATCTCAGCCAATTCTTCCGCAGTAGGGTTCGGGTTGATCGCACAGTCCCCGAAAACAGATACCCGGTCTTCCAGGCACATAAAGAATATAGAAGAAACTACTGAAACATTTGGTTTGGTTTTGATGAACTGCAAAGCAGGCCTTATGGTATGCTGAGTGGTGTGTGCAGCT
The DNA here is from genome assembly GCA_024635665.1 of Salinimicrobium sp. Lineage (GTDB taxonomy): Bacteria > Bacteroidota > Bacteroidia > Flavobacteriales > Flavobacteriaceae > Salinimicrobium. The sequence continues at coordinate 2,834 of JAGXIM010000015.1, forward strand.
CCCGAAACCATCCCGTCGGCATGGCCTTTATGGATCATCATGGTCCCAAAGTAAGAAACGTCACTCATAAGGTCCCTGGCGATATCCATGTTGATATTCTTGTGTTTTCTAAGCTCGTAAAACGTCTTCACGTAATCGTCAAAGTTCTCTGAAGTGGTAGGATTAACGATACTTATCTTCTCGAAGTCCAGTGGCAGCGCAAGCTTCATCGCCAATTTACGTATCTCTTCTTTATCACCTAATAGTGTAAGGTCCACAATATCCATGGACATTAAGCGAAAAGCAGCTGTGAGAATCCGTTCATCTGTACCTTCGGGCAGCACAATATGCTTTCTTTCCTGCTGTGCCCGTTTGACCAGCCCGTATTGGAACATCCTTGGCGTGATGCCATGCGGCTGCAAGCTCATAAAACGTTCAATTACGGGATCGATGGAAATATATTTTTCAAAGGTGCTTATAGACGTCTCGATCTTTTGGACACTATCAGCGTAGATGTTCGATTTTATAGACCCCACTTTGTTGGTGACCTCAAAGGTACCCTCCTCTACAGAAATGATAGGCACAACTTCTGAAAGGCCTTCGATCAATTTTATAATAGAATCTTCTGGCAACAGTCCGCCGGTAAGGATAATACCCGAAATTCTTGGATAATTGGTGGAAATATGAGCCTGCAGGGCACCCAGGATTATATCTGCCCTGTCGCCGGGAGTAATAACCAGACTATCGTTCTTAAGGTGTTTGAGGTAATTTCGCAATTGCATCGCCCCCACATTAAAGTTGCCAGATTGGTTATCCAGATGGTCTTCTCCAAAAAGGATCTTACCGTTAAGGGCTTCCGCGATTTCCTTAAGGGTTGGGTTGGCAAGTGTATCGATCTTTGGGATTGCAAAGACGGCAACATCATTGGGCAAAAACTCCCTCATCCCGTTGGTGGCCACAGGGATGTTTTCCAGTTCGATCTTGTTGCTCACCATTGCAAGCACCTGTACGTCTTTTTTAATAAAAGTTTGATAGGCCATTTGAAGGCTGCCCATTAGCGTTTCTTTGGTTTTTCCTATTCCGCTTGCGACAATGATCACGGGTAGGCCAAGGTTCTTGGCAATATTCACATTCTCATCAAACTCGAAAATGCTGCTTTCTCCAGAGAAGTCACTTCCTTCTACCAGTACAAAATCAAATTCATCTTCCAGCCTTTTGTATTTCCTGATGATGGTATCCAGCAATTCCCCTGTTTTGCCTTCGTTCTTCTTCTGAATTACTTCCCTACGGGTGTAAGCATAACAATCTTCATAGGCTAATGGGATCTCAAAATATGTGAGTACAGTGTCAATGTGGTTGTCCTTTTCCCCTGGCTTTTCATCGTCAATTATAGGTCTAAAATATCCCACTTTCACGGTTTTCCCCAAAAGCGCCCTCATTAGGCCAAGGGAAATGAGGGACTTTCCACTATGCGGCTCTAAAGTCGCTATATATAATCCTTTGTTCATAGTTTTTTCAATTCTGCTGCAAAAGTAAGGCTATTTGAAAATCTGCACAGAACCACCGGGGTTAAAAAGTCGTAAAATTCAGGTAAAACTGACTTTTATCAGGATTTTGTAAAATGGGAGGGGATGATAGATGAAGGCATTGTGAGGCTGGAAAAAAGAAAAGGAAATCCCAGCGGGGACAGGGTTTTCCTTTTCTGTTGAACAAGTATTTAATATCAAACATCTATGTCATGTGCGGGAATCTCTTTTTTCCCGTGAAGAACGGCTGCAGGTTCAGGCTTTGTTTTTGGTTTAGGTTTGGTGATTTGTTTGAGGTAGAAAAATCCGATGATCCCTCCTATAAAGGAGGCTGAAAGGATCCCGATCTTCGCTTGCACAAGAAAATTTTCGTTTATGAATGCAAGTTCGGTGATAAAAAGGGACATGGTGAATCCAATGGAAGCAAGGAGCCCAACCCCATAAATATGTTTCCAGGCCACTGCGGTGGGAAGGCTTGAAATCCTGAGGAATACCATGAGTCGGGTGAAAAGTACAACCCCCACGAATTTTCCGACAATCAGGCCCAGGATAACCCCTGCAGTCACGGGACTGGTAAAGAACCCCAGGGAGTTAGCATCTATGGTGACCCCGGCATTGGCAAAGGCAAATATTGGCAGCACTACAAAACTCACAAAAGGATGGAGGGCTTGTTCGAGACGTTGGAGCGGGGGAGTGGCATCCTTGGTGAGCAAAGAAAACTTTCCAATGGTATTAATGACCCTGTCTTCCTCGTCTTGATCTTTGATCTCAGGATTTCCCTGAATTCCGCGGATCTGTGCCGAAAGCAATCGCACCTTGCGCAGAAACACCGGAGTATTGATCTTTTTACTCGTGGGGATGGCGAATGCCGCCAGCACCGCTGCTATGGTCGCGTGTACTCCAGATAACAAGATGGCGAGCCATAGGCCTCCAATGCCCATTACAGCATAAAAAATGGTATTTCTGATCCCAAAATAATTCGCCCCCAATAAAATAAGGAAGAAAGCAGCCCCAATTCCTAAACTCAGCAGGGAAAGGTCGGCAGTATAGAACAGGGCAATCACAATTACTGCCCCGAGATCATCCACGATTGCGATGGCTGTAAGAAATATTTTTAAAGAAAGCGGAACCCGGTCTCCCAGCAGATACAAAATGCCCAGGGCAAAAGCAATATCTGTGGCCATGGGAATTCCCCAGCCCGAGATAGCTTCGCTGCCAGCATTGAAATAAAAGTAGATAAGGGCGGGGAACATCATTCCTCCAATGGCCGCCGCAACAGGCAACATGGCATCCCGGAATTTTGAAAGTTCCCCATGCATAATCTCCCTTTTTAGTTCAAGACCCACCAGGAAAAAGAACATAGACATGAGTCCGTCGTTGATCCAGTGTAACAGGTTCTTTTTTATGACGAAATCATTGAATCCAATGTGGATATACTGCTTCCAGAAGCTGTGGTAGCCCTCAGCCAGCGGACTATTAGCAAAGATCATGGCAAGAATGGCAGCAAAGATCAAAAGCA
>JAGXIM010000016.1 GCA_024635665.1 Salinimicrobium sp.
TAAAAGAATACCTCACCTCCACCCCGGTAAAGAATCAAAAACAACTTAAAAGGACAACTGCAAGACAAGATCCCATGGATAAAGATCCTGAAGAAAAAATGGACACCGAAACCAGTACGCTCGCTTACCTGGAAAATGTGCGGAAACTGGGGATTTGGGCATGGAAAACAAGTGAAGAAATGGGGGAACAGGTGCTTTGGTATGATCCAAATCCGGGAATTTATATTCCTTGTGCGCCTATTGAAGAAATGGGAAATGGGAAAATAATGTCGCTGTAGCCAAAAAAGTCAGTTTGTTTTGCCCTTTTTGGAACTTCTGAGGAATTAATTTAAGAAAATATTTTATATTTAAGAGCAAATTAGAATTGCAGCCACGCGAACGCTATTTCTGGGAATAGATGAGCTTCAGCTTTGGAAAGAATGTTTGCTTTTGTTTCCGAAGAAGGACAACAAAGAAAAACAACTTAGATGCCTGACTAGAAATTTAAAATTATAATCGAAACATAACCACAAATTCTTTCTTTATTAACCTCCAAGATTCTTATTATGGACGAAAATCAGTCGAAAAAGCACCAACTCTCACGCCGGAAATTCCTTACCAATACCGCAATTGCAACTGCTGGCATCAGCATAGTACCAAGGCACGTCCTTGGAGGAGTAGGTTTTACAGCTCCCAGTGATACCCTCAACATTGCCGGCATAGGCGTAGGTGGAATGGGTAGGTCAAACCTTAGCAATATCACCGGAAAAAACGTGGTTGCCCTGGCCGATGTGGATTGGGCATACGCAGCCAAAACATTTAACGATTATCCAGCTGCGAAGAAATACAAAGATTATCGCAGGATGTTGGACGAAATGGGCAAAGATATCGATGCTGTAGTCATTTCCACGCCAGACCATACCCACGCCATCACGGCTGCAGATAGTATGCAACGTGGAAAACATGTGTACCTCCAAAAACCCCTTACCCATTCTATTTATGAATCCAGGTACCTGACCAAACTGGCTAAAGAAACAGGCGTAGCCACACAAATGGGGAACCAGGGACATTCCGGCGAAGGCACCAGGTTGTTTGCCGAATGGATCCAAAATGGCGAAATTGGTGACCCAATAGAGGCACATTCCTGGACAAACCGTCCTATTTGGCCGCAAGGGCTGGAACGACCTGAAGGAAGAGTGCCCGTACCTGATACCCTTGATTGGGATCTTTTTGTTGGCCCGGCCAAATACAGACCTTACCATCCAGCATACACTCCCTGGAACTGGAGAGCCTGGTGGGCTTTTGGGACCGGCGCATTAGGTGACATGGGTTGCCATTTGATAGATCCGGTTTATTTTGCGTTGAACCTTGGCCATCCAACTGCTTTTGAAGGCAGCTCTTCACAGGTAAACACAGAAAGCGCACCTATAGCTGAAAAAGTAATTTATTACTTTCCCGAAAGGAAGAACCTCCCAAACGTAAAAATGTCTGAACTTAAATTCACCTGGTACGACGGCGGATTATTACCCGAAAGGCCCGAAGGTATTGAACCGGGCAAAACCATGGGTGACGGTGGTGGCGGTGCTATGGTAAAAGGTACTAAAGGCACCATTATTTGTAGTACCTATGGTAGGGATCCCTACATAATTGGCAGGGAGGACAACCCGCCAAACGTTCCCAAGACCATTCCGCGGATTGAGACCAATCATGAAATGGACTGGGTACGGGCGTGCAAGGAACCTAAAGAAAGCCGTGTTGAAGCGAGCTCCCATTTTGGCTACTCAGGACCATTCAATGAAGTTGTGGTAATGGGCAACCTGGCAGTGCGCCTTCAGGATCTTAAGAAGAAATTGAAATGGGATGGCGAAAACATGAAGATCACTAATATTGGCGACAACGAAGAGATAAAAGTAGTGACTTCAGATAGTTTTACAGTAATTGACGGTGATCCAAAATTTGACACACAATATGCCACTATCAATGCCAAACAAGCTGCAGAAGAGTATATCAAACATAATTACAGAGAAGGCTGGAAACTAGCTTAACCACATACGAAAACCAAAAATTATTAAATTATGAATATAAAACCAAATATATCTATGTCCCAATTTACCAAAAGAACCAAGTCACTGCCATTTGTGATGCTTTTTGCAGGATCCATTTTTATGGGTTGTGGTGAAAAGAAAGAAGGATCTGAAGATGAACAAGCAAATACAGAAGTTGTGATGGAAGCAGAGAATTCAGAAGCAGAAATCAATCAGCTTTCCCAGAAGGAAAAAGAGGAAGGCTGGGAGATGTTATTTGACGGGGAAACCACCAAAGGCTGGCGGGGATATCTTAAAGATTCTTTTCCAACTCAGGGATGGGTCATTGAAGACGGCGCTTTGAAGGTACAGGGTTCGGGTGCCGGGGAAGCTGGAAATGGCGGTGACATCATTTACGATGAAGAATTTAAAGACTTCGAATTGTCCCTTGAGTGGAAAGTTTCAGAAGGGGGAAACAGCGGGATCTTTTATTTAGCCGAAGAAATTGAAGGAGAACCTATTTACACTTCTGCCCCCGAAATGCAGATCCTCGACAACGAGCGCCATCCCGACGCCAAATTAGGCGAAGATGGCAACCGCCAGGCTGGTTCATTGTATGACCTCATCCCGGCCAATCCCCAAAATGCAAAACCTGCGGGGGAATGGAACAAGGCTTCTGTGTTAGTGTACCGCGGTACGGTTGTGCACAGCCAGAATGGCGAAAATGTCGTGGAATACCATTTGTGGACAGATCAATGGAAAGAAATGGTAAAAGACAGTAAATTCAAAGACTGGGAGAATTTCATCAACGCAGGTGGTGAGGATAAAAAAGGCTTTATTGGTCTACAGGACCATGGGGACGATGTTTGGTTTAGGAACATCAAAATCAAAAGGCTTTAGTACTCTTTCAAAATAAAACTGAAACCAAAATACTCTCCAAAAATGCCATTTTTGGAGAGTATTTTTTTTGATCTAGAAAGAAAAATGATCTTTTCTAAAATTCAAAATTAAAGCCTTTTTTAGATAATTTCCGGTAAACCTCATCATCAAATTTATATAGCTTAGCCGCGCGATGGGATACGTTTCTCTGCTTTTCGCCCAGATCCATAAGGAGCTTCATTCTCAAAATTTTCCTTCGAAAATTGGGTTTGTCCATTTCCACTCCCAAAATTTCCTCGTATAGCTGCATTAATTGTAGCAAGGTGAACTTCTCTGGCAACAAATTGAAGCCTATAGGCGCCTGCCGTATCTTTTTCTGAAGATTCTCCAGGCTATATTGTAAGATTTCATCGTGGTCGTAGATCAACTCCGGGACATCTTTGATCTTGAACCATTTCGCTTCCGAGGCTGTGAAACCGGCCTTGAGGCTGTAGTCTTCCCGCTTTATCAATGCATAATATCCAATTGTCACCACCCTTCCCAAAGGAAACCGGTCTGGGTGGCCAAAAGCTTTTAGTTGCTCCAAATAAATGTTTTCAAGGCTTGTAAGTTCGCGCAACAAACGGTGCGCTGCGGCATCAATGTGTTCTTCCTGGGTTATCCATCCTCCCGGCAGCCCCCATTTTCCCTCGCTAATCCCTTCGGCATGTTTTATAAGAAGGACTTCAAGGCTCCCCTCCCAGAATCCGAAAATCACGCAATCTATGGTCAGAGAAGCCATTACCATTGCCTCCACGCGTTCACCATTTTTTACCTGTATGACTGTTTTATTCATTCTATTTTTAACCGCTACTACCCTACTTGTTTTTCTGGCCTCTTCAATTATTGCCATAGTAAAACTAAATATTTTTAACTTGTAGTCAGCAAAACTATAAGGATTTTTTACTGAAGATACCGAAGATACAATTGAAATTCCCGCATATCACGAAAAAAGCAGGTTTCCATTATTTCTTTCAGAATTGCAGCAGGCGGGAGGTCACAGACCTCGCGCAGCAAAATTTTCATTTTGGCTCAGAAATGTTTAACCTTAAAAAAACTCTGTATTTACAGAGCTGCAAGAGAATTTAAAGTGTTTTAATCGGGATGACAGGATTTATAGAATCCCAATTACATCTGTCGCTGGAAATATAAAAGCTCTGCCGGCACCGCCGACAGCTTTTCTTGTCGGGATGACAGGATTTATAGAATCCCAATTACATCCGTCGCTGGAAATACAAAAGCTCTGCCGGCTCTGCCGACAGCTTTTCTTGTTTAAAGCCTGCACTGCAAAATGAATTTTGCGTGCGCTTTAAACAAGAAAAGTGATGCTTTCGCATCACTTTTGTACTTGTCGGGATGACAGGATTTGAACCTGCGACCCTACGCCCCCCAGGCGTATACGCTACCGGACTGCGCCACATCCCGAATTGGAAGTGCAAATTAAGCAGCTTATTTACTATTTTCAAAAGGAAACTTCACTTTTTTCCTTTCATAACAGAAATGTAAAATATTCAAAAATAACATTCAAAAATGCCATTTTTGAATGACCTACCCTACTCCTTTGTAAATGAGAACAAACGCGGATTGATATTAACCATTACCCACGCCCAGTTCTGAGTGATTCCTGCATCTCCGCCTTTAAGGATTTCCAGCGAACTACTACCAAACATTTGTGAATAACCGGCTGCAACAGAGATATCTTTCTGAACTTTATAAGTACCGGCCAGGTCCACTTCGGTCCCCAAATAGTTGCTTTGGGACTCGTTATTGAAATCCCTGATTTCAGCAGTGGACGAAAACACGTGCGGCATTATTGAAAATCCAAATTTTCCGGCCGTGTAAGCTATTTTTCCGGAGATATCCAGAAGACCAACAGAGTTCTGATGGTTTCCTACGAAAAAGTAATCCATATGCCCATTAAAGCCGTGGTTTGTCCCAAAAAGTGGGGTGAAAGAAGAAATTTCGTTTGAGCCCGTGTTCATATCAGTTCCCGAAAAATACTCAGCTCCCAAACTGGTAGTCCAACTTTTGGTTAAGCTATAGTTGAGATTAATTCCGCCGTACCAGGCATCGACATCCCTATTGGTTCGGCTGCCCGTTTGGCCATAAAAGGCGATATTTCCGGTAAAATCTCCTGACGCAAATTTGTGAAAAGCCCCGTACGTCTGCAAATAATCCACTTCCCTTTCCTGCATGGCGTTTTCAAACTCGTAGCCCGTATTCATAAGAAGGAAACTGAATTCCACTTTGTTCACATCCATATGGTACCAGGCGAACTGCATATTCTTGTAGGAATTTACGTTGTATGGCAGTTCAATGAGAGCTTCAGATTCGGCATTGTAGGCAACTACCACGTCCAGCCGGTGGTTTGTTTTGGGCAGCCACGACAAAAGTGCGGCATCATGACTTTGCGCCTGTTGCGCCCAGTTGACCTCACCTAAAATGCGCTGATTGTCGTATGAAAGCACCTGCCTTCCCAGCCTAAACATTAGATTTTCACTTGTATGGTACTGGCCATAAGCTTCAAAAAGGGCTATTCCGTTATTGTCGCCCAGGGTCATCGTGGGCGTATCCCCCCAAACGCCTATATTTTGTGCAGATATTTTTAACAGCAACTTTTCATGTTGGTACCCAATATTCAAGCGTGTTCGCTGTGAAACAAAGCTGGCAGGCTCCTGCCCTTCGCTCAAAAGGGTCTTGTACCCATTTCTAAATTCGAACCTCGGTCTCAACTGAAGGCTACTTTCAAAAGTTTGTGCAGAAACTGAAGCTATTGTAGAACAAAAAGTCAATAGGAGTAGTAATTTTCTCATTGGTATTTAAAAGTTTTTTGTTTGTCCGTAAAGGATCCTAAACTGAAAAATTACGTCATTCTGAACTTGTTTCAGAATCTCATTTCAATGTAAATCAAGACCATATGGAGACCCTGAAATAAATTCAGGGTGACGAAAGGATTTTAGGACAGAACACGGATATACATTAAAGTTTTTTAGTCGGGACAAAAAAAGGCGAATTTTCAAAATTCTTTTATGACATACCTCATAAAAAAATCATTTTTAAAAAGTTTTAAAAAAAA
>JAGXIM010000091.1 GCA_024635665.1 Salinimicrobium sp.
AACAGATTCAAGAGATGGGCCTGCTGGATCACAGGAATATTTTTTATCAGCTTTATGCAGAACGTTCCCGCACAAATTGTGAGCCAGCCAAGTCTGGATTTTCCCGAAAAAGAAGAAGCAATCAAAGTTGCCAAGGCCACCGTCGAGGCTTATGAAACGGGGGACTGGGACCTGCTAAGAAGAAACCTGGCCCAGGACGCGATGATCCACAACCTGGGAAGCTTTGATAGTCTTGACGTAGACAAAACCATTGAATACTGGAAAAAAGGCAGGGAACAGGCAAAACCGGTGCTTGCTGACGATGGTGCCTGGCTCGGAATTTCAATACCCGACGGTCCCCGGGAAGGAAACTGGGTACTGCATTGGGGGACCAATGCGCTTTCGTACCCAAATGGCGAAACTATCCGTTTTCCCTATCACGTCGCTTTAAGGTTTGATGGTGAAAAAGTGGACCGGGTGCATTTCTATTACGACAATAACAAGATTATTCGTGCCATGGGTTACGAAATCCAGCCACCTCTAAAAGAAGAGGAAGGGGAAGGGGAAGAGGAACTGGAGCCTTTCGATGAATAACCTGAATATGGAAAGAGGGCTATGGATTTGAATGGGGACGGGAAATCTTCAAAAAAGGTATCTTTGTAGCAAATTTCTATTTATGAAGCTTGAAAAAATCCCACAGTTAAAATTCACTAATTCCGGAAATTTCTTTTTACTGGCTGGTCCCTGCGCTATCGAAGGCGAAGATATGGCTTTAAGAATTGCTGAAAACATTTTAAAGATCACCGATAAACTGGAAATCCCCTTCATTTTCAAAGGCTCCTTTAAGAAAGCCAACCGAAGCCGGATTGACAGCTTCACCGGAATTGGAGATGAAAAGGCCCTTAAGATCCTGCAGAAGGTTTCTGAAACTTTTAAAGTGCCTACCGTCACAGATATTCACGAAGTAAATGACGCACAAATGGCCGCAGAGTATGTAGATGTACTACAAATTCCGGCATTTTTGGTCCGCCAAACCGATCTTGTAGTTGCTGCCGCCGAGACCGGAAAAGTGGTCAACCTTAAAAAAGGCCAATTCATGAGCCCCGAAAGTATGAAACATGCTGTAAATAAGGTTCGGGATTGTAATAATGAACAGGTGATGGTTACAGATCGGGGCACAATGTTCGGCTATCAGGATATGATCGTGGATTTCCGCGGAATTCCGACAATGAGAGAGTTTGCTCCTACCGTTTTGGATGTGACGCATTCCCTACAACAGCCAAACCAAAGCAGCGGAGTCACCGGCGGCAGACCCGACATGATCGAGACCATCGCCCGCGCCGGAATTGCTACCGGAGCCGACGGAATTTTCATTGAAACCCACTTTGACCCTGCAAACGCCAAAAGTGATGGAGCGAACATGCTGGACATTCAGTATTTAGAAAGGTTGTTGGGCAATTTGACTGCGATTAGGAAGACGATAAACTCTTTTTAAAAGAACATCTAACCCTAATTCTTTTAGATTGGGGGCTGAAGGAGTTTTTCAAAAATAGTATCCAAAAATGCCATTTTTGAATACCCATTTTCAAAGAACTTAAAAGTTAGGGCTCACAGGTTTTAAAGCCTGTGAAGCCTTTTTTTAAAAGGAAGTTTTTGGGGTTGAAACCTTAAAAGGGTTCGATATAAAACAAATTTTTCAATATAAAGAAAAGCTTCTAATATCTCAAAATATCATCAAGGGTCGCTTTAATAAAGTCCACTTGTTCTGGTTTTATTTTTCCAATTCTTCTATCCAGACCGTTTTTGGAAACAGATCTAATATGGAAAGTGAGAACTTCAGATTCTTTTTCCAATCCGTTTTTGGAGCTGGGTTCGAGAATCAGATTGCCCTTATATCTCTTGATTTTAGAGGTCAAGGGGTAAACTATTACCACCTTAAGGTGTTCGTTAAGAAGATCTCCGCTTATGATCACACAAAGCCGCCTTCCCCCCTGCTCACTACCTGAAACAGGATCAAGGTAAATATCCCAGATCTCTCCCTGCTTCATTCCGCTATACTTTCGTCAAGGTCTTTTAAATAATTAACCATTCCTTCTTCAGCAATGGCCATAATCTCCTGATCTTTTCCTGCCCTGGAATAAGATTTAACATATTCAGCTCTTTTCAATTGGTCAAGATATATCCGCAGTGCTTTTTCTATTATACTGTTTTTAGCCACTCCCCGTTTTTTCGATTCAGAGTTCAATCTATCAAGAACATCCTGCGGCAGAGATGAAGTGAAGGTGCCCATAACTTTGCTTTTTTACAAAAAAAAACATAAATACAAATTACACATAAATAACCTAAACAATTCTAGTTGAAAAAAGTTTAAAAGTAAAAACCCCGCTTCCAATTCAGAAGCGGGGTTTTTACTTTACCGGGGGACAAAATTAAATTTTAACCACATTTAGAGTAACCGCAGCTCTTGCAAACCAGGCAGCCTTCAGAGAAAATAATTCCGTCGGGATCACCACATTCGCCACATTCTTTGTCGGCTGCGGGGGTGCCATCGGCCACAAATTGTTTGAGTGCCCTTACTACACCGGCTTTCCAGGTGTTTATGCTCTCGTCAAGCAGGTTCAGGTTATTGATAAGGTCTACCACATAAGGAATTGGCATTCCGTGGCGGAGTACTCCAGAGATTAATTTTGCATAATTCCAATATTCTTCATTGAACGATCTTGAAAGTCCCTCGATAGTTACTTTATATCCATGTTTGTCACAGAACTGAAAGTCATATCTGGAATGCCCCTCTTCATCACGATTTTTAATCACATATCCTTTCTCGACCCAGGTTGGAAGGTTGAAAACATCCTCCATTTTCCCGGTGAAGATCTCGTAGGGACGATTGTGAAGCAACCCTACTACCGCAAGCCATTTTTCGTTTTCGTTGTTGAAACGAACAATTTTCGCCTCTACTTTCTTCGGACGTTTGGGCGCAAATGTTTCAGCAAAAACAGCCTCATTGCTTTTTCCTTTCTTGTCCTTTTTTTCTTCAGAAGAAACAAGGATCCCGCTTCTGGAACCGTCACGGTAGACTGTGATGCCTTTCAAGCCTTGTCTCCAGGACTCCACATAAATATCACTGACTTTTTCCAGGCTCACATCTGTCGCCAGGTTGATGGTGGAACTAATGGAGTGTGTAGTGTATTTTTGGACCAGGGCCTGCATTTCCACACGTTTTTTCCAATCAATTTCTGAAGCCGTTGCACCAGCGTAGGCACTTTCGCTTATATCTTCTTTTCCGGTAGCAGCCATCCAGGTTTTCACTTTTGGATGGTACACGGTGAATTCTTCAAAAGCATCGCCAGTATCATCCACAAATGCCACTTTTGCATTTTTCCCGGAGGCATTTATTTTTCTCCTTCTCTTATAGGACAACATGAAAACAGGCTCAATTCCTGAAGAAGTTTGTGCCAGCATACTCAAACTTCCGGTAGGTGCGACTGTGCTAATGGAAATATTCCTTCGGCCAAACTCCATCATCCTTCCATAAATTTCGGGGAATTCGTTTTTCAGCATTTGAACAAAATCTGATTTCTCCTCAACAGCCGGATCAAATACCTTGAATGGCTCCCGGGTTATGGCCATATCGATACTACTGTCAAATTCACCTTTAAGTTTGGTTTGCATGATCTTATCGACCACATCAAGGGCCTCCTGGGTGTCAAACTTCACTCCCAGTGCAGCAACCGCATCGGCAAGGGCAGTAAAGCCAAGGCCGGTACGTCTTCCGTTTTTGCCATTTTCGGCAAGTAATTTCCAGGTATCGATCTCGTTTTTCTTGATAAAATCGGGTTCACTGTCACCCTGGATCTTTCCGAGGATCTTTTCAACCGCTTCCAGTTCAAGATCAACCAAATCATCCATCAACCGCTGGGTTTCATAGATCACTTTATAAAATTTCTCGTGGTTAAAAGAAGCATTTTCAGTAAACGGCTCATCCACAAAATTGTAGAGGTTCACCGCGATCAAACGGCAGGAATCCCCACCCTGCATGGCGATTTCGGAACATGGGTTGGTAGAACTGTTCTTGAACCCGGGATAGAAAGAGGAAGTGGAATACGTATGCTGCTTGTCCCAGAAAATAAGACCTGGTTCTGCAGTATTATGGGCACATTTGATGATGGTATCCCACAATTCTTTCGCTCTAACGTTGCGGGTATATTTAGGATCGGGGCTGTCGATTGGCCAGCGAAGGGTAAAATCTGTATCCTCTGTAACGGCCTGCATGAACTCATCTGAAAGCCGCAAAGAAATGTTTGCCCCGGTGACCTTTTTGAGGTCTTGTTTAATCGTAATAAAATCCTCAACATCTGGATGGGCAACATCAATGGTGAGCATCAAAGCACCGCGACGGCCATTTTGCGCTACTTCCCTGGTGGTATTGGAGAAGCGTTCCATAAAAGAAACGGCTCCTGTGGTAGTCCCTGCCGAGTTGGAAACATGGGCATTCTTGGGACGCAGCCCCGAAAGGTCCACTCCTACCCCACAACGTCTTTTGAACAATTGCACCAGTTGTTGATCTGTATAAAGTATGCCGCCATAAGAATCATACACCGGTGGCACCACCACGCAGTTGGAAAGGGAGGCGATCATTTGGTCATTCCCCAGGGCTGCCATGACACTTCCCTGCGGAATGCTGTATTTAAAATCTTTGAAAAGCTGATAAATGCGCTCTTCGGTCAAAGTTTCCCTGGACTTACCATATTTTGAGAGGTTTGCGCTATCGACAGCCCTGTCGGCATATTTGGCTTCTACACGGGCAAATTGCTTTGCCATCCTGCGGTGCATGTCATTGGGAGTGGTTTCTAAAAAGTTACCGCTCTTGTCCTTCACTGCATACTTGTTTATCCAGGTGGTCGCCGCGAGCTCGTCGTTATTGAAATATTTTAACGAAGCTTTCAATACTTCATCATAAGTATAAGTCTGGGTGCTAAATAATTCTTCAACCATGGCAGTTTGTTTTTGTTTGTAATAGAAAGAGGGATAAAGTTATTTTAAATAATGACTTTCGGAAGTGGGGGGATAACATTGTTATTAACGAAACGTTGTTGAAAAATA
>JAGXIM010000017.1 GCA_024635665.1 Salinimicrobium sp.
ACATTATTCGTACTTTTGCCGCCTTTTTGAAGGAAAAATCTTCATTTTCTTAAATTTCTTTATTGAATTAAAAATAGTTAAAAATATTCGAAATTCGGTTGTATGTTCTGCTTCACCTAAAAAACCGGAGTAAATTGACTTTTTTGAAAGAAATTTCGTACATCGGTATGTCTTGATCGCCTAGATTTTTTTCTCATAAATTAACATAACTTTAACTTTCTTAGCTTCTCATTTAGCACCACGATCTCCACTTTTTGATGGTCTTTTTCAATAAAATTTTCGATTTTTTCAGGCCATTCTACAAAATTCCAGGCGTCTGAACCCAAATATTCTTCAAGACCCATGTCCCAGGCTTCAGTTTCATCTTCAATGCGGTAAAAATCGAAGTGGTTCACCGTACCCTGTTCAGTTTCATATACATTGACCAAAGAGAAAGTAGGGCTGGAGCCCGCGTCCTCTGCGCCCAGAGCCTGAATAAGCTTTTTTATAAGAGTGGTTTTTCCCGCGCCCATTTCGCCATAGAACAAAAGGGTTTTGCTTTTGGTTTTCACCAAAATTTCGAGGGCAACAGAATTTATTTCAGATAGAAGGTAGGTTACTTCCATGAAAAATGTTAAGATTTGGGATGGTAAATATACGTAAAAACTTGTTATCTAGGAGATAAGACCGTAAATGGGATGATCATTTCCTCCATAGAGACCCCTCCATGTTGAAAAGTATTCCGATAATAACTTACGTAATGATTAAAATTATTAGGATAGGCAAAGAACAAATCCCCTTTGGCAAAAATAAAGGAACTACTCATATTTATGGTAGGCAAATGAATAGTTTTTGGATTTGGCGCCGCCAAAACATCCTTTTCTTCGTAAGTGAGGCTTTTTCCGGTTTTATAGCGCAGATTGAGGCTTGTTTGCTTATCTCCAATCACTTTGGAAGGGTTTTTTACGTTGATGGTGCCATGATCTGTAGTGAGGATCAATTTGAAACCCAGATTTTGCGCCTGCTGGATGATCTCCAATAAAGGGGAATTTTTGAACCAGCTGTGGGTGAGCGAACGGTATGATTTATTGGTGGAAGCCAATTCCTTGATCACTTCCATTTCAGTTTTTGAGTGAGAAAGCATGTCCACAAAATTGTAAACCACCACAGTAAGGTCGTTTTCTTTTTGACTTTTAAAATTATCTACTAATTTCTTTCCCAATTTGAGGCTCGTGATCTTGTGGTATTCGTGTTTGATGTTCACTCCCAATCTTTTTAGCTGCTTTTGAAGGAATTCTGCTTCGTGCAGGTTTTTTCCGCCTTCGTCAGTATCATTTTTCCAAAGATCTGGATGCAGTTTTTCCATATCACTGGGCATCAATCCAGAAAAAATAGAATTTCTTGCATACTGAGTGGCTGTAGGCAGGATACTGAAAAAGGGGATTTCCCGCTCCTTTTTATAATAGTTGTTGATAACCGGCTCAAAAGCTTTCCACTGGTCGTACCTCATATTGTCTATTACTACCAAAAGTGTCGGCTGTTCTTTGGTGATCTCCGGAAGGATCCTTTCTTTGAACAGGGTGTGGGACATTATCGGAGCATCGGCATTTTTTTCGAACCAGGAAGGATAATTCTTGTCAATGAATTTGCAGAATTGCGAATTCGCTTCAGTTTTTTGCGACTCCAGGATCTCGAACATGCCAGTGTCTTCAATATTTTCAAGCTCCAGTTCCCAATAGATAAGCTTTTGGTAGAGATCTGTCCACCCCTCATAAGAGTTGATCATCGCCATGTCCATAGCGATCTTTCTAAATTCCTGCTGATAACTGGAAGTGGTTTTTTCAGAAACCAATCGCGAATGGTCCAGGTTCTTTTTGATACTCAGCAGGATTTGGTTGGGGTTCACGGGTTTTATGAGGTAATCTGCTATTTTGGAGCCAATAGCTTCCTCCATGATATATTCCTCTTCACTTTTTGTGATCATTACCACGGGGATATTCGCCTGCTTCTCCTTTATTTCCGCCAAAGTTTCCAGGCCGGTTAGGCCAGGCATGTTTTCGTCTAAAAAAACAATGTCAAAATTCTCTTTTTCGATCTCTTCGAGGGCTTCTGTTCCGCTTTGGCAAGTATATACCTTATAGTTCTTGCTTTCCAGGAACAAAATGTGTGGTTTTAGGAGATCTATTTCGTCATCTACCCAGAGTATTTTGATATCGTTCATATATGTATCTTTGTTGGCATTAATAAATAAAAAATAAAGTTTGCTTACAAGGAACAAACTCAAAATCCTTAACGATCCAATTTACGGATTTATTACGATACCCAATGAACTGATCTTTGACATCATTGAGCATAAATATTTCCAGAGGTTGCGCAGGATTTCCCAAATGGGACTTTCGTACCTGGTGTATCCAGGAGCACACCATACAAGGTTCCATCATGCCCTTGGTTGTTTGCACCTTATGCAAAAATCGGTAAGAGTACTGCGCCTAAAAGGGGTAGAGATTTCTGAAGATGAGGAGGAAGCACTTCAAATTGCCATCTTACTTCATGATATCGGCCATGGTCCGTTTTCACATGCTATGGAAAACAGTATTGTGGAAGGGGTAAGCCATGAAGCGATTTCCTCATTGTTTATGCAGGAAATGAATGAACTGTTTGACCACAGATTGACTTTGGCAATCAAAATTTTCAGGGGAAAATATCCCCGGAAATTCCTTTGTCAGCTAATTTCGAGTCAGTTGGATATGGATCGGTTGGATTACCTCAAGCGGGACAGCTTTTATACAGGGGTGGCCGAAGGAAATATTAATAGTGAACGCTTGATTAGCATGCTTACGGTGGTGGACGATGTACTAATGGTGGAGGAAAAAGGAATTTATTCTGTAGAGAAATTCCTGCTTGCCCGCCGCCTTATGTACTGGCAGGTCTATCTTCATAAAACCGGCGTGGTGGCCGAACAGTTGGTGATACGGGTTTTGAAGCGGGCAAAAGAGTTGGTGGGGGAAGGCAGGGAGCTGTTTGGAAGTACGGCATTAAAATATTTTCTGGAGCACCAAATAACGGCTGAAGAATTTACTTCAGAAACCTTACATGTTTTTGCGCAACTTGATGATTACGACATACTTTCAGCAATGAAAGAATGGGTCCACGATGAGGATTTCGTGCTACGCAATCTCTGCCAAATGATAATCAACCGGGACCTTTTAAAGGTGAAGCTGAAAAAGAACCCTATTAAAGATGAGCGATTGAAAGAACATAAGCAGCGGGTTATGGCGCAGCATGACATTTCTGAAAATGAAGCTGCATACTTCGTTTTTAGTGGCGATATTTCAAATTTAGCCTATAAGAAGGAAGACGAAAAAATTCATATCCTCTTCAAAAGTGGGAAAATAACAGATGTTATCAAGGCATCAGATCACTTCAATCTCAAGGCCCTGTCCAAACCGGTGACCAAATATTATATATGTTACCCGAAACGCAAACATTAACGCATTTTTTTTATTTTTGCCCAAATGAAGTTCACAGCAGCGCAAATAGCAAATATTTTAGAAGGTGAAGTAGAAGGCGATCCCAATACGGAAGTCGATAAACTGGCTAAAATAGAAGAAGGGGCGGAAGGGGCCATTACTTTTTTGGCGAATCCAAAATACACTTCCTATATATATTCAACAAAAGCATCTATTACCATTGTTAGCAATACGTTTGTGGCCGAAGAAGAACTTTCAACAACCTTGATAAAGGTAAAGGATCCCTACAATGCTTTTTCAAAGTTGCTTGAATATTACAATCAGGTGAAATTGAACAAAACGGGAATAGAGCAACCGAACTATATTTCAGAAACCGCAAAATACGGGGACGATCTTTATTTAGGTGCATTTTCCTATTTGGGGGATAATGTAAAATTGGGGAACAATGTGAAAATTTTTCCAAACACCTACATTGGCGACAATGTGGAAATTGGTAATGATGTTATCATTTTCCCTGGTGCCAAGATATATTCTGAAACCGTAATAGGAAATAATTGTGTGATCCACGGGGGTGCAATTGTAGGAGCCGATGGTTTTGGTTTTTCACCAGATCAGCAAGGGGTTTATTCCAAAGTTCCCCAAATAGGGAACGTGATCATAGAAGATAATGTGGATATTGGTGCAGGAACAACTATTGACCGCGCCACTTTGGGATCTACTATAATAAGGAAAGGGGTCAAGCTGGATAATCAAATTCAGATTGCTCACAATGTGGAAATCGGTGAGAATACCGCCATTGCTGCACAAACCGGAATAGCCGGTTCCTCCAAAATAGGCAAGAACTGTCTATTGGGCGGACAGGTGGGCGTGGCAGGGCATATACATATTGGTGACCGGGTCAAAATCCAGGCACAATCTGGAATTGGGCGCAACTTGAAGGATGATGAAGTGATCCAGGGTTCGCCGGCTTTTGGATATAATGACTACAACAAATCCTATGTACATTTTAAGAATTTACCCAAAATTGAAGATCGATTAACCAAACTTGAAAAAAAATTGAAAGATAATGGCTAAACAACAAACCATAAAGAAAGAAGTTTCTTTAAAAGGAGTGGGGCTTCATACTGGAAATGAGGTGACACTGACTTTTAAACCAGCCCCTGTCAACAGCGGGTATTCTTTCGTAAGAATGGATCTTGAGGACAAACCCATTATCGAAGCCGATGCAGCCTATGTGGTGAGCACGCAACGCAGCACCAATCTCGAGAAAGACGGGGTAAGCATTCATACTTCCGAACATGTATTGGCGGCCTGCGTTGGTTTGGAGATCGACAACCTAATCATAGAATTGACCGCTTCGGAACCTCCTATTATGGATGGTTCCTCCAAGTTTTTTGTAAAAGCCCTCGAAGAAGCCGGAGTGGTGGAACAGGAATGTGAGCGGGAAGAGTATGTGGTAACAGAGGTTATCAGGTATTTTCATGAACAATCGGGCAGCGAGATTATCGTGATGCCTTCTGAAGATTATCAGGTTACCGCGATGGTGGACTTTGGAACCAAAGTTTTAGGTACTCAAAATGCCACTCTTCAGAAGTTATCCGATTTTAAAGAAGAACTTGCCGATGCACGTACTTTCAGTTTTTTACATGAGCTGGAAACTCTCCTGGAAAACGGGCTAATAAAAGGTGGGGATTTAAACAACGCTATTGTGTATGTGGATAAGGAAATAAGTCCAGACACTATGGAAAAGCTGCGGATAGCCTTCAAAAAAGACAATATTTCCGTCAAACCAAACGGCATTTTGGATAACCTCACTTTACATTATTCCAATGAAGCGGCGCGGCACAAATTGCTGGACGTGATTGGGGATCTTGCGCTTGTGGGTACCCGTATTCGCGGAAAAGTGATCGCCAACAAACCAGGACATTTTGTAAACACTCAGTTCGCGAAGAAACTGTCCAAGATCATCAAAGCTGAAAAGCGGAACAATGTTCCAAAATACGATCTTGAGCAGGTGCCCTTAATGGATGTGAATGAGATTATGAGGATCCTTCCTCACCGGCCTCCTTTTATTTTGGTGGATAAGATCATCAAACTCACCGATAGCCTGGTGGTAGGTGTCAAAAATGTCACTATGAACGAACCTTTTTTTGTAGGACATTTTCCCGGGAAACCTGTGATGCCGGGCGTGCTACAAGTGGAAGCCATGGCACAAACAGGAGGGATCCTGGCACTAAAATCTGTTCCAGATCCCGAGAATTATCTAACTTTCTTTATGAAGATAGATAATGTGAAATTTAAGCGACAGGTGGTTCCGGGAGATACTTTAATCTTTAAATTAGAACTACTCGCCCCCATTAGAAGAGGGATCTGTCAAATGCAGGGCTATGCTTACGCCAATGGGAAATTGGTAACCGAAGCCATTTTAATGGCGCAGATCGTAAAACAAAAATAAAAATTATGAATCAACCCTTAGCGTACGTCCATCCAGGTGCCAAGATTGCAAAAAATGTCGTAATAGAACCCTTTACCACCATTCATAATAATGTGGTGATTGGGGAAGGGACCTGGATAGGATCGAATGTTACGATAATGGAAGGGGCAAGGATTGGTAAAAACTGCAATATTTTTCCGGGTGCCGTTATTTCAGCGGTACCACAAGACAAGAAATTTAATGATGAAGATACCATAACTGAGATTGGCGACAATACTACCATTAGGGAATGTGTAACCATCAACCGCGGGACTACCGACAGGATGAAAACGAAGATTGGTAAAAACTGCTGGATTATGGCCTATTGTCACATCGCCCACGATTGTGTGGTGGGGGACAATTGTATTTTCTCAAACAACAGTACCCTGGCAGGTCACATTAATGTGGGGGATTATGTGGTATTGGCTGGGATGGCTGCAGTGCAACAATTTTGCAGTATTGGAAGCCACTCCTTCGTTACAGGAGGATCTTTGGTACGTAAGGATGTGCCACCATTTGTCAAAGCAGGACGGGAACCGCTATCTTATGTGGGTGTCAATTCAATTGGTTTGCGAAGACGTGGATTTACTACCGAAAAGATTCGGGAGATTCAGGATATTTACCGTATCCTCTATCAAAAAGGCTACAACAATTCCCAGGCAGTAGCGATAATTGAAGCCGAGATGGAAGCCACGCCAGAAAGGGATGATATTTTGGAGTTCATCAAAAATTCCCAGCGAGGGATCATGAAAGGATATTTTAGTTCAAATTAATTAAATAAAAATGGCAAGTACAAGCGATATTAGAAACGGTTTATGCATTCGGTATAACCATGACATTTACAAGATTATTGAATTTTTGCATGTAAAACCTGGGAAAGGTCCTGCTTTTGTGCGAACCAAGCTTAGAAGTGTCACTACGGGAAAAGTTCTGGATAACACCTTTTCTGCAGGGCACAAAATTGAGGATGTAAGGGTGGAAACCCACAAATTTCAGTTCCTGTACCAGGATGGTGAATTTTACCATTTCATGAATACAGAAGACTACACCCAAATAAGGCTGTTGGAATCTGCATTAGATGCACCCGGACTTTTGAAAGAAGGGGAAGTGGTAACGGTTTTAATCAATACTGAAGATCAAATGCCCCTCTCTGTAGAGATGCCCGCCAGTGTTGTTTTGGAAGTTACCCATACTGAACCTGGCGTAAAAGGGAATACTGCCACAAACGCAACAAAACCGGCAACGGTAGAAACCGGCGCCGAAGTGAATGTTCCTTTGTTTATCAATGAAGGGGATAAGATCAAGATAGAGACTGATAAAGGGACTTATAAGGAGAGAATAAAGGAGTAATTTAAATTCCAAATTCCAAATTCCAAATTCCAAACTCCAAACTCCAAATTCCCAATTCCAAATCTCAAGTCTCATATCTAAAATCTCACATCTAACAAAATGAAGTTTCCGCAAAAACATACGCTTCAACAGATCGCCACTATCATTTCCTCGGAATTTATCGGCGCCGCTGATTTTCCTGTGCTTGGCATGAATGAGATCCACGTGGTTACACCGGGGGATATTGTTTTTGTGGATCATCCGAAATATTATGACAAAGCACTCAATTCGGCTGCTACAGTTGTTTTGATCAACAAGAAAGTTGAATGTCCCGAAGGGAAAGCTTTGTTGATTTCAGATGATCCGTTCCGGGACTTTAATAAACTCACCAAATATTTCAGGCCGTTTGAGAAATCTTCAGCTTCGGTGGCTGCTTCCGCAGAAATAGGGGAAGGAACGATCTTACAGCCTAATGTGTTTGTTGGCAACCATGTCAAAATTGGAAAAAATTGCCTCATTCATTCAAATGTCAGCCTTTATGATTACACGGTAATAGGTGATAATGTCACTATTCACGCGGGAACTGTACTGGGAGGCGATGCCTTCTACTATAAAAAGCGTCCGGAAGGATTTGATAAATTAATTTCTGGCGGAAGAGTGGTCATAAAAGATAATGTGGATATTGGCGCCAATTGCACCATCGATAAAGGCGTAACTGGCGATACTACGATTGGAAAAGGAACGAAATTGGACAATTTGATCCAGGTGGGACATGACACTGTTATTGGTGAAAATTGCCTGATTGCTTCCCAAACCGGGATCGCTGGTGCGGTGATAATCGAAGATAATGTAACCATTTGGGGGCAGGTAGGCTTCCGCAGCGGAATTGTGGTTAAAAAGGGTGGTGTCATGATGGGACAGGCTGGAATCACGAAATCCACCAAAGAAAATACGGTTTATTCAGGCAATCCGGCGATGGAATCGCGGGCCAAATTAAAAGAGTTGGCGCTTTTGCGCCAATTGCCTAAATTGATCTCGAATTTAAAAGGTTGATATGAGCTTAAAACCCAAAGATTGCGTTGGAAAATTTTATTCTTCAGATTTTTACCGGGAGCCCGATGCCGTTAGTAGGTATCTGCACCCAGAGACCCAATTGTTTTGGAACAGTAGCTCTGGCTTCCACAAAATGGGATTTCAGGAAATCGCAGATCTTTCCAAAGAATTCACCAGGTCTTTTGAATCCCTCCGTGCCGACATTAGCCATTTGTTGAGCGACAAAAATACGGTAACCATCAGGTTTACTTATTATGTTAGGACGAACGAAAATCCAGAGGAAGAACTTCCTATTGCCCACTTCATCGCGATTTGGGAAATAAAAGACGGGAAAATGTACAAGGGGCATCAAATAAGCCAACAGGC
>JAGXIM010000092.1 GCA_024635665.1 Salinimicrobium sp.
AGGATTTACCGGAATGTGCTTTTTTAAATAAGCACTAATCGCCTTTTGCCCTCCCGGGAACATTGCAGGTACGAGTACCGGAAAATGCTCTATTTCCTGTCCTTCTTTGTTCCAGACCTGGCCTGATTTTAATTTGCCTCTTTTAAAAAAATCCTCCCGCCTTTTTGTTCCATTTTCCCAGTAAGCCAAAAGCTCTCCATGCCTTTTTCCTTTTCGATAGTTTTGAGAGTAATAAAACTCGCCGTTTTCGTACCAGAATTTTGACATTCCATGAGTGGTCAATTCCTTACCTTTTTCAAGAAAATTCATTTCGGATTTGATCTGGCCATTTATCCAGAAAGTGCGTCTTGTGATTTTGTCTTCTTCGGAAGGGTTTCTATGATCTATCTGAAAGTAAGTAGCGCTGTCACGTGCCACTTCTTCATGAGATTTATTGAGGTACAGCGTGTCCTGGGCATTTGCAATTAAAAAAATGAAAAGAGAGCAAAATGTAAAAATATATTTCATGTCAAGGAAAAGGAATAAATGAGTCTATTTATAAGAAAATTAATTATCAGGAAATGTTAGTGGTAGCGTGAGATTGACCCGAATCGGTTTTCCATCCTGTTGACCCGGTTGCCAATCAGGCATTTTGGAGACGGCATTATAGGCAGCCAGATTTAAGGCAGGTGAACTACTTTCTTTGATTCGTACATCGGTCACAGAACCATCAACATCTATAACAAATTCTACTATCACTTTTCCTCCTGCCACTCCTGCAGGTTTTTGAACATTTTTTCTAAGGTATTTTACCAATCCCTTTTTCCCACCGGGAAACCTTGCTCTTGTTTCCATAGGATACCATTCTACTTCGTTACCGGCTACGTCCCAAACTTTTTTTTCTTTTAATTTCCCCTTTTGATAAAGATCTTTTCTTTTCAATTGGCCATTTCCCCAATATGAGATCGAAAGCCCGTCTAACTCTCCATCTTCGTAATTGCTCTCAACCCAAAGGCTGCCATCTTCCCGCCACATTTTTCTTTTTCCTTCACGGGTTCTCTCTTTAAAGGAAAGAAAATATTCTTCAAGTTTTAATTGTCCAGACATCCAATAGCTTCTATTAAATCCTGTGTCGGGATTAGTGGTACTTCTTTCCTGAACCCGATAATAAATAGCGGTTGTAGTATCGGAGGTTTCCCTTAAGTTTTTATCAACGTAGATCGTGTCCTGGGAGAAAGAATATGAACTGATAAATAAGGTGCAGAATAATAGAAATTTTTTCATAAAGGTAAATTGGGTAGAAAAGTACTACATAAATTAAAAGTGGCAATCTAACTACAGGTTAACCTTAGCCGGTCATGCGGTGTTGAGACAAATTTTTTTTAGTATCTCATAAAGGAGTTTTCTGTTATTCAGGGACTTAAATCTGAATTTGTTTCTAAATATATTTTGTAGTCTAAAAAATAAACCTATTTTTACATCGTGATTTTAACAAATAAAATAATAATAAGGCCCCTGTTGCGCCGCTGGATGTAATTTATCCGCGCGTGCAACCTATTTCTTTTTTCTTTTTGTCTTATTTTATTTAGTTTTATTTTGAATCACTTTTTCCCACATATTTTTTTTATTTTAAATTTCAGAATTCCTTCTGATAACGCATTCAGGCGCAGCCCCGGTCTCCGCCGCACGTTTGTGCGCGCTTAATGTTTTTGAACTCAGGTGAGTCCGGTTCTTTTTTCGTCAATTATCTCCTATTTTTTAACCTTTAATCCTCTTAGCATATGAAAATTGTCATTGCTAATTCATCTCACTCAAAGTACGCACAGATAATTTGTGATGCCATTGAGGAATCTGCCAAAAATCGTGGTACCGGGATCGCCCGGCGTACCCCGGAGTATATTCTGACTAAAATGCAGAACGGGAACGCCGTTATAGCCATTGAAGGGGATCAATTTGCCGGATTTTGTTATATAGAAGTGTGGAGTCATGAAAAATTCGTGGCTAACTCAGGACTTATAGTCCACCCCGACTTTAGGAACAAAGGTTTGGCGAAGGATATTAAGAAAGCTGTATTTGAACATTCGAGAAAAAAATACCCTAACGCCAGGATCTTTGGGATTACCACAGGGCTTGCTGTTATGAAGATCAATTACGAGCTGGGTTACCAGCCGGTAACTTTTAGTGAACTTACAGATGACGAAAGCTTCTGGAAAGGCTGCCAAACCTGTAAGAATTATGATATTCTTACGCGAACAGAGCGTAAAATGTGTCTTTGCACCGGGATGTTGTATGATCCTGTTAAAAAAGAAAAGAAAAAGGGAAAAAGTTCGAGGTTTAATGATAAAGCCTTTACCAGATTAAAACATATAAAGCAAACCCTGTTCTTTAAAAAAGAAAAGGAAGATCAAAAAATTGAAAATAAAATAAAATGAAAAAATTAGTACTGGCATACAGTGGTGGACTGGATACTTCCTACTGTGCTAAATATTTGTCTAAAGAAGAAAACTTTGAAGTTCATGCGGTGAGCGTGAACACCGGTGGCTTTACCAAAGAAGAAATCGAGCGCATTGGAAATACTGCTAAAACCATTGGTGCGACTACCTACACTAATCTCGATGCTGTTGCTTCCTTTTACCAAAAGGTGGTAAAATATCTCATTTTTGGAAATGTTCTAAAGAACAATACCTATCCGCTATCGGTAAGTGCAGAGCGTATTATTCAGGCAATAGAAATTGTGAATTATGCCAGGAAAATAGGTGCAGGTTATATTGCCCATGGAAGTACCGGCGCAGGGAATGATCAGGTTAGGTTTGATATGATCTTTCAGATCCTTGCCCCCGAAATTGAGATCATTACTCCAATTCGTGACAAAAAGCTCTCCCGCCAGGAAGAAATTGATTATTTGCAGGTGAACGGTGTAGATATGAACTGGGAAAAGGCAAAATACTCTGTAAACAAAGGATTGTGGGGAACCAGCGTGGGCGGTACCGAGACTCTTACTTCAGAAAAGCCATTGCCTGAAACTGCTTTCCCATCCCAGCTTCAGGAAAAAGAATCATCCCAGGTAACGCTAACTTTTACAAAAGGTGAGCTTACTGCTATCAACGGGCAAGAAAATTCTCCCGAAAAAAACATTGAAAAACTTGAAGAATTGGCTTCAGTTTACGCCATTGGCAGGGATATTCATGTTGGGGACACTATTATTGGAATTAAAGGAAGGGTAGGATTTGAAGCGGCTGCAGCTTTAATCTCAATTAAAGCGCATCATCTTTTGGAAAAACACACTCTTAGTAAATGGCAATTGCAGCATAAAGAGAATGTGGCCAACTGGTATGGGATGCACCTGCACGAAGGACAGTACCTGGATCCTGTAATGCGCGACTTCGAAGCTTTTCTACAGAATTCACAGGGACAGGTAACCGGGGAAGTATATGTTAGTCTTCACCCTTACAGGTTTATTCTGGATGGAATATCTTCTCCTTTTGATCTTATGAATAATGGCTTCGGAAAATATGGGGAAGAAAATAATGCATGGACAGCCCAGGATGCCAAAGGTTTTATAAAGATCCTTAGCAATGCAGGAAAGATCTATAACCAATTAAAAAATCAGCAATGATCAAAGCAGGAATTATAGGGGGAGCCGGTTATACGGCAGGTGAATTGATCAGGATCCTGGTGAACCACCCGCAGGTGGAAGTCGATTTTATTTATAGCACTTCCAGTGCAGGAAAACCTGTACATGCCATTCACCAGGACCTTATAGGTGAAACAGAAATGCTTTTCAGTAACAAAATTAATACTGAAACAGATGTAGTATTTCTTTGTCTGGGCCACGGAAATTCAAAACAATTTTTAAGTGAGAATGAATTTTCTAAGAATACTAAAATTATAGATTTAAGCACCGATTTTAGACAATGTGATGCTTCTCATAATTTTATTTATGGTCTACCGGAATTAAACAGAAAGAAAATAAAAAATGCAAATTATATTGCAAATCCCGGTTGTTTTGCCACTGCTATTAATCTCGCACTATTACCCCTGGCAAATGCGGGAAAATTGAAAGATGAAGTTCATGTGAATGCTGTAACCGGGGCAACCGGAGCGGGAACTTCATTTTCAGGCTCTACGCATTTTGCGTGGAGAGATAATAATTTTTCCAGCTATAAGGCTTTTGAGCATCAACATCTTACAGAGATAACACAAAGTATTCAGGAACTTCAGCAGGATTTTAATAAAGACATTAACTTTATTCCCTGCCGTGGGAATTTCTCCCGGGGAATTCATTGTACGGCCTACACAGCCTTTGATGGCGATCTTGAGGAGGCTCTGGCCTTATATGAAGAATTTTACACGACTGCAGCTTTTACGCATGTAGTAAAAGAAGAACTGCATTTGAAACAGGTAGTAAACACGAATAAATGTCTGGTTAGACTTCAAAAGTTTGGGAATAAATTGCTTGTAACTACGGTGATGGATAATTTACTAAAAGGAGCTTCGGGCCAGGCAGTACAAAATATGAACCTCATGTTTGGTTTGGAGGAAACCCTGGGTTTAAAATTGAAAGCGAATTATTTTTAATTAAATCAGACCTCACAAGGTTTTTAAAACCTGTTAGGTCTCCAAAAACATCTGATATGAAGATTGCAATTATTGGAGCAGGTAACCTGGGACTTTCTATAGCTAAAGGACTTATTGTAAGCAATGCTTACACAACCCTCTATCTCACAAAGAGAAAAACAGAGAATATCCAGGAATATGTAAATTATGAGAAAGTGACGATTACAAGTAATAATCGGGAAGCTGTCCAAAATTCTGATATTCTCATCTTCGCCGTTCAGCCCAAACAGATAGAAGGAGTGCTGGAGGAAATAAAAGAGGATCTGAACGAAAAACATGTAATTATCTCAACCATTACAGGAGTTAGTGTTTCCAGGATGGAAGATATTGTTGGAGATCATTTTATAATTCGGGCTATGCCCAATACAGCAATTGCAGTTAAAAAATCTATGACATGCCTGTGCAGTAACGAAAAGGGTCAAAAACGGCTGACAGTGGCAGAGGCGATTTTTAATAGAATGGGTACCACTATGGTAATTCCCGAAAATAAAATGCAGGCTGCAACTGTAATATGCGCAAGTGGAATAGCTTTTTGGATGCGTTTAATAAGGGCAACCACTCAAAGTGCAGTTCAGCTTGGTTTTGACGCAAAAGAGGCCCAACAACTTTCCATGCAAACCTGCCTGGGCGCAGCTAGTTTATTAATAGAATCGGGCAAACATCCCGAAGAGGAAATCGACAAGGTGACAACTCCCATGGGTTGTACAATTGAGGGCCTCAATGAAATGGAACATCACGGTTTAAGTTCTTCTCTTATACGGGGAATGCAGGCGTCCTTCAGGAAAATTAATACAATTTCTAATACTGCATCATGAATTTATTTGACGTTTACCCACTTTATGATGTCACCCCGGTAAAAGGAGAGGGGTGTTACGTTTTTGATAAAGAGGGTACAAAATATCTTGATCTTTATGGTGGCCATGCGGTGATCTCAATAGGCCATTCTCACCCCGATTACGTGAAAGCTATACAGGAGCAGGTTGAAAAGTTGGGATTTTACTCTAATTCTGTAAAAAATCCGCTGCAGGAAGAACTGGCAGAAAAGCTTCTGGAGGTTTCCGGTCTTATAGATTACAAATTATTCCTTTGCAATTCGGGTGCCGAGGCTAATGAGAATGCTTTGAAGCTTGCCTCATTTCACACCGGGAAAAGAAGGGTGATTTACTTTAAAAATGCCTTCCACGGAAGGACATCCGGGGCTGTGGCAGTAACAGATAATGAGAATATAAAGGCTTCTTTTAATAAAGATCATCAGGTCACCTGTCTTTCTTTCGAAGATTTAGAAGGTTTAAAAGAGGAATTGGCCAAAGACGACGTGGCGGCTGTTATACTTGAAGTGATCCAGGGAGTGGGAGGCCTCGACGAAGCTTCCACCGAATTTTATCGTGCCACGGGAGAACTCTGTAAAAAGTATAGGGCCATTCTAATTGCAGATGAAGTGCAATGCGGCTATGGCAGGACAGGAGACTTTTTTGCCTTTCAGAATCATGGGATTACTCCCGATATTATTTCCATAGCAAAAGGGATGGGCAATGGCTTTCCTATCGGCGGAATACTAATTTCTCCGGAAATCAAATCCAGCTACGGACTGCTCGGAACCACCTTTGGAGGAAATCACCTCGCCTGTGCAGCGGGGATTGCCGTGCTGGATGTATTGAAAAAAGAGAATCTGGCAGAAAATGCTGCAGCTCTTTTTCATTATGTAAAGGAAAGAGCTTCGCAAATTTCACAGATAAAAAAAGTGAAAGGCAGAGGTTTAATGCTGGGCCTGGAATTTGATTTTGAAATAGCAGGCCTTAGGAAGGATCTTCTGTTTAAGCATCACATCTTTACCGGAGCAGCTTCAAATAAAAATTTATTGCGGATTCTGCCGCCTCTTACCATTCAAAAAGGGCATTTTGAACTATTTTTTTCCAGGTTAAAGAAGGCTCTTGAAGATTTTGAAAAATAAAACAATTGAAAACCTCACAGGTTTTAAAAACCTGTGAGTTTTAGATATATTTTTAATAAAATGAAGAATTACATAACTATCTCAGATATAAAAAATTTACAACAAACTATATCTGAAGCACTCAGGCTTAAGAAGGAAAATACTGCTGCGGGCCTGGGCAGGGGAAAAACCCTTGGAATGTTGTTTTTTAATCCCAGTCTGCGTACCCGCCTTAGTACCGAAAAAGCTGCGAAATTGCTGGGAATGGAGGTTATGATGATGAATGTCGATAAGGATGGTTGGACCCTGGAATTTGAGGATGGTGCAGTAATGAACTCTAATAAAGCTGAACATATTAAAGATGCTGCTGCGGTACTATCTCAATACTGTGACATCATAGCTGTGCGGGCGTTTCCGGGTCTCGAGAACAGGGATAAGGATGAAGAAGATCTGGTGATCAATAGTTTTAAGAAATACGCCACGGTACCTGTGGTAAATCTGGAAAGTGCCACAGGCCATCCTCTGCAGGCACTTACAGACGCGCTAACAATCACAGAACTTCAAAATGTAAAAAGACCCAAGGTTGTGCTTACCTGGGCGCCTCACCCCCGGGCTTTACCACAAAGTGTTCCGAATTCTTTTGTAGAAGTAATGCAGCGCATGGAGGTAGACCTGGTAATTACTAATCCGCCGGGATATGATCTAAATCCTGCGGTAAGAAAAAACACAGAGGTGACTCACAATCAGGATGAAGCGCTAAAAAATGCTGATTTCGTTTACGTAAAGAACTGGAGCAGCTATGAAAGCTATGGGACGATCTTAAGTGAGGATAAATCCTGGACTTTTAGTGAACAAAAACTTAAACTGACCAATAATGCCAAAATAATGCATTGTCTTCCTGTAAGACGAAATGTGGTTATAGATGATGCGGTGTTGGATAGCTCTAATTCGGTTGTGATTCAACAAGCGAAGAATCGAACCTTTGCTGCGCAGGCAGTGTTAAAGATGCTGTTGGAGGAAAAAAGAGATTTTTAAACTAATATCTCAAATCTAATATCTAACATCTTTTAAAAAAATGAAGAAACCAAACCTTACAATAGTAAAAATAGGAGGGAAGCTGATAGAAAATGAAGAGCGGTTGACTTCTTTTCTCCGCGATTTTGCCGCCGTTGAGGGGCTAAAGATCCTTATTCATGGGGGAGGAAATATGGCGACAGAAGTAGCTGCTAAATTA
Organism: Salinimicrobium sp.; assembly: GCA_024635665.1. Lineage (GTDB taxonomy): Bacteria > Bacteroidota > Bacteroidia > Flavobacteriales > Flavobacteriaceae > Salinimicrobium. The sequence continues at coordinate 7,761 of JAGXIM010000092.1, forward strand.
GGATTTCCTACTCAGATGATAGACGGCCGTAGAGTTACAGATGCCAATTCCCTAAAGGTTATTGTGATGACGTATGGCGGATTCATCAACAAGTCTATTGTTGCCAAACTGCAGGCATTGGGAAGTAATGCAATTGGCCTATGCGGGGCAGATGGCAGGAGTATTATTTCCAAAAAGCGCCCGGTTAAAGAGATCGATTTTGGGTTTGTGGGAGATATTGAAGAAGTAAATTCAACTTTTATAGGCTCCTTGCTGGAGCAGGGAATAGTACCTGTTTTTTCGGCAATTTCCGCCACCAGGGAGGGGCAGCTTTTAAATACCAACGGAGATTCCGTTGCTGCCGAAGTGGCAAAAGCCATGTGCAACACTTATGCTACTGAACTTTATTATTGCTTTGAAAAAAAGGGAGTATTGGCCAATCTGCAGGATGAAGAATCAGTTCTTCCGGAAATTGATCCCGAAAAATACCGACAGCTCCTGGCAAATGGGCTGATAAACGATGGAATGTTGCCAAAGCTGCAGAATTGCTTTGAAGCCCTGGATCATGGTGTGAATAAGATTTGTTTAGGAGACGCTAATATTTTAAAAACAGGAAATCCCTGTACTAAAATTGTAAAGTAATGGAATTGACAGGATTACAGGAAGAGGCAATAGAGCTTCTTAAGAATCTTATTTCCACCCGTTCTTTTTCCGGAGAAGAGGATGGAACCGCCGCATTGCTGGAGCCGTGGTTTAAAGATCACGATATCCCGTGTAATCGTCACCTGAACAATGTATGGGCGGTAAATAATCACTTTGATGAGGCAAAGCCGACTTTACTGCTCAATTCTCACCACGACACTGTAAAGCCGAATTTGGCGTATACTAAGGATCCTTTTGATCCACAGATAACCGACGGTAAATTATTTGGACTTGGGAGTAACGATGCCGGGGGATGTTTGGTTTCCCTGCTTGCTACCTTCACTTATTTTTACAAGGCCAAAGGTCTCTCTTATAATCTGGTATTCGCCGGAACGGCAGAAGAAGAAATCAATGGTAAAAACGGAATTGCCTGCCTGTTGCCTTTTTTGCCGAAAATTGATGTTGCCATCGTTGGAGAGCCTACTCTTATGGATCTCGCGGTAGCCGAAAAGGGACTGGTAGTATTTGATGCCGTGATAAAGGGAACTCCTTCCCACGCTGCACATCCTAATGATAATAATGCCATCTATAAGGCAGCAAAAGCCTTGCAGTGGTTTGAAAATTACCGGTTTGAGAAAACTTCTGAAGTTCTTGGTGAGGTAAAACTCACCATCACTCAGATAAGTGCCGGGAGTCAGCATAATGTAGTGCCGGACCGGGTAGAGCTCGTTTTAGATGTAAGAGTGAATGACCGCTACACCAATGAAGAAATTAATAAAATTTTGAAACAGGAATCTCCTGTAGATGTGATTGAGCCCAGATCCTTAAGGCTTAACTCTTCTTCCATTCCAGTAGATCATCTGATAGTAAAAGCCGGTGTTTCTTTAGGAATGAAAACCTATGGTTCTCCAACCCTTAGTGATCAGGCGATGCTGAGTTGTCCTTCTTTAAAATTAGGACCGGGAGATTCCACCAGGTCCCATTCGGCCGATGAATTTATTTACATTAGGGAGGTTGAGGAAGGAATCGAGAAATATATAAAATTGCTTGAAAAGGCACTGAAATAGTTAGGAAAAATAAGACCTCACAGGTTTCCAAAACCTGTGAGGTCTCTTAAATTTAGATAAAAATGAAACTCTGGGACAAAGGAATATCAATAGATAAAAAGATTGAAAAATTTACGGTAGGCAACGACCGGGAACTTGATATATTTCTTGCTAAATATGACCTGCAGGCTTCGGCAGCACATGCAAAAATGCTGGGAAAAGTTGGTTTAATTGAGGAAGATGAGGTAAAGCAATTGGTAGAAGAGCTAAAGAATCTTCAGCAACAGGTAACAAGTGGCACGTTTGTAATTGAAGAAGATTTTGAAGATGTACACTCAAAAATTGAATTCGAACTCACAAAAAAGCTGGGAGAAGCAGGAAAAAAGATCCATACTGCCCGTTCCAGAAATGACCAGGTGCTGGTGGCTTTACAACTTTATTTCAAAGAAAACCTTCAGGAAATCTATGGCAAAACAGAAGAACTCATTGAGATTATTTTAAAATTGGCTGAGGAGCATAAGGATCGTGTACTGCCTGGTTACACACATTTACAGGTGGCCATGCCTTCATCTTTTGGTCTATGGTTTTCTGCCTATGCAGAGATTTTAATAGATGACCTTTACCAGCTCAAGGCAGCTTTAAAGGTGGTAGATCAAAATCCGCTTGGTTCTGCCGCAGGTTACGGTTCCTCGTTTCCTATAGACCGGGATTTTACCACAAAGGAATTAGGGTTTTCTACTATGAAATATAACGTAGTCGCTGCCCAAATGAGCAGGGGAAAAAGTGAAAGAGCGGTAACTTCGGCAATCGCTTCTGTAGCGAATACCCTTTCCCGCTTTGCCATGGACATCTGTCTTTATATGAGTCAGAATTTTTCCTTTATAAGCTTTCCCGAAGAACTTACCACCGGCTCCAGCATAATGCCTCACAAGAAAAATCCCGATGTTTTTGAATTGGTGAGGGGGAAGAGCAACAAATTACAATCTATAGCAGGGGAAATGGTGTTAGTAACCAATAATCTGCCCAGTGGATACCACCGGGATTTCCAGGTAATCAAAGAAAACAGTATTTACTCGGTAGAAGGATTAAAGGAAATACTTGATGTCTTTAGTCACTCCATTTCTCAGGTCATAGTTAATAAAATAGACCTGGAGGATGAAAAATACAAATACCTGTTTACGGTAGATAGTATTAATGATCTCGTAATGCAGGGAAAATCTTTTAGAGAGGCTTACCAAATAATTGGGGAAGAAGTCCGGAATGGCACCTATAAGACGGCAGGCCAAAAAGTACACTCTCATACCGGGAGCAAAGACCATCTTTCTCTGGAGGAGATTAGAAAAAAGAAAAATTCTGCAAGAGAACTGTAGATATGTACTTACCTTTCAAAAAGCCGTTTTTTCAATGGCTTTTTTTTATGCCCAATTTTCGCGTAAGTCGGACAGCTTAAACTTTTCAGCTATCGTAAACAAATAAGGATTAAATGTCTGGATTACAGTACTTTGAGTCTATTCTGCTGCTTCTGAAAATAATTAAGAGCCTCCCGGAACAGCCTTGTAAAATAATTATGAAGTTAACTTTAGAAAAAATTCAGGAAAACACAGAATGAATAATAAGTACAGCAAAATTTTAACACAAAGTGAATCACAACCGGCCTCCCAGGCAATGTTACATGCAATAGGACTTACAAAAGAGGATTTTAAAAAGCCTTTTGTGGGTATAGCAAGCACAGGATATGAAGGTAACCCTTGTAATATGCATCTTAATGATCTTGCAGGCCTGGTAAAAAAAGGTTGTAATGAGAATAATCTGGTAGGTCTTATTTTTAATACAATTGGAGTAAGCGACGGAATTTCTATGGGAACTCCCGGAATGCGTTACTCTCTGCCGTCGAGAGATATAATTGCAGATTCTGTTGAAACAGTTATACATGCCATGTCTTACGATGCGGTTATTACTGTTGTGGGCTGTGATAAAAATATGCCCGGTGCTCTCATGGCAATGCTCAGGATCAATCGGCCTTCAATATTAGTATATGGAGGAACAATTGCATCGGGGTGCCATAACGGGAAAAAATTAGATGTGGTCTCGGTTTTCGAGGCCTGGGGTTCAAAGGTTGCAGGCGATATCAGCGATGAAGATTACAACAGTGTGATCGAAAAAGCCTGTCCCGGTGCAGGAGCCTGTGGCGGCATGTATACTGCAAATACGATGGCCTCGGCTATTGAAGCTCTTGGAATGGCTTTGCCATACAATTCCTCCAATCCTGCAACGGGAGAGGAAAAGAGAGCAGATTGCGAAGAAGCGGGCAGGGCAATTCGGCTTCTTGTGGAAAAAGATATAAAACCCAAAGATATTGTTACAAAAAAGGCTCTTGAAAATGCGGTGAGGCTTATTACAGTCCTTGGTGGGTCTACAAATGCGGTTTTACATTTTCTTGCAATAGCAAAAGCAGCCGAAATAGAGTTTACGCTGAAAGATTTTGAGAAAATTAGTGAAAGCACCCCATTTCTTGCTGATCTTAAACCGAGTGGCAGGTATGCAATGGAAGATGTTCATAGCATTGGAGGAATACCCGCCGTGCTAAAATATATGTTGAAAAACGGAATGCTTCACGGAGATTGTCTTACAGTTACGGGCAAAACTTTGGCCGAAAATCTGGCTGATGTACCAGATTTAACTAAAGGTCAACAGGTGATAAGGGGAATAGAGAATCCGATAAAGAAATCTGGACATATAAGGATCCTTTACGGCAATTTAGCTGAAGGAGGATCTGTAGCCAAGATTACCGGGAAAGAAGGTTTATTATTTGAGGGCAAAGCCCGGGTTTTCAACAGTGAATATGAAGCAAATGATGGAATTTCTGAAGGAAAAGTAAAAAAGGGGGACGTAGTGGTAATTAGGTACGAGGGACCAAAAGGAGGTCCCGGTATGCCTGAAATGTTGAAACCTACAGCCGCTATAATGGGGGCAAATCTTGGAAAAGATGTCGCTCTAATTACAGACGGAAGATTTTCTGGTGGTACCCATGGGTTCGTAGTAGGACATATTACCCCCGAAGCCCAGGAAGGTGGATTACTTGCATTAATAGAAGATGGAGATATGATTTCTATTGATGCAGAAAAAAACAAGATTTCTGCTGATCTAAGCCCGGTGCAAATTCAGGAGAGAAGAAGTAAATGGAAAGCACCTGCACTCAAATTCAGTAAAGGAGTGCTTTATAAATATGCGAGAACAGTTTCTTCAGCCTCACAAGGTTGTGTTACAGATGAATTTTAATATGAAGAGCTATGGAAGTCAAAACAGCTGGTTTTAAAGAAGTTTCCCCAAAAGAAACAGTAAAGGTATCGGGAGCAGAGGCAGTGATAAAGTGCCTGTTGGCAGAGGGTGTAGAAATAATGTATGGATACCCGGGTGGGGCTATAATGCCCGTTTATGACGAAATTTATAAATATAAGGATAAGATTCTACACGTGCTCACCAGGCACGAACAGGGAGCAACTCACGCAGCCCAGGGGTATGCAAGAGTTACCGGAAAAGTGGGAGTGGCTATTGCAACATCAGGCCCCGGGGCTACGAATCTTATAACCGGAATTGCCGATGCTCATATCGATTCGACCCCTGTGGTGTGCATTACTGGTCAGGTGGGATCACATCTTCTGGGAAGCGATGCCTTTCAGGAAATAGACATTGTGGGGTTATCTACGCCAATAACAAAATGGAATTACCAAATCACAAAAGCTTCTGAAATTCCGGAAGTTTTGGCCAGGGCTTTTTATATCGCCCGTAGCGGTCGGCCCGGTCCTGTTCTCATAGACATTACAAAAGATGCACAATTTGAAAGTCTCGATTTTAGCTATAAAGAATGCACAGGGATAAGAAGTTATAA
>JAGXIM010000018.1 GCA_024635665.1 Salinimicrobium sp.
CTGGGACCATCATTGAATATATGCCCCAGGTGGCCGCCGCAATTGGCGCAGAGCACTTCGGTTGCCGGATAGCCGCCAGTCCTGCCGGGGCGGTAATCGAGCTTGCTATCATCGAACGCTCTGTCAAAACTAGGCCACCCTGTGCCGCTGTTAAATTTATGTTCGGTTTTATAAAGTGGGTTTCCGCAGGCTGCACAAACAAATGTTCCCGGCTCCTTGACGTTGTTAAGTTTGCTTGAAAATGCCCTTTCGGTGCCTTTTTTTCTGAGGACCTGAAATTCTGCCGGGCTTAACTCTGCTTTCCATTCGGCCTGGCTTTTAGAAACAGGATAAACTTTTTGCTCTTTTTGTTCCTGTGCAATTCCAATGCAACTAAGCATAATGGCCGAAAATACCACAAACAGAATCTTCCTCATTTGATCTTTTTTAAGTATAAAAGCAAGAACTATACCGAAAGAAAATCAACAATTTTATTAATAACTTCTTTATTTCCTAAAATGCGCCTGTGGCCGAGACCTTTTGTGATGAAAAGTTCCCCCTGCTGAAGTTTATCATTTATCTGGTAGGCGTTGTCCACCTGCACGTCTACATCCTGTTCATCATGAACGACCAGGGTTGGGATCTGCACTTCTTCCGCAGAAACAGCACCAGAATAATTATCCATGTCTTCCCCGAATTTTTTGTCGAAATGCTTTTTCATCTTCCTCGCCACCTGTTCGTTCATTTTCATGTTCTGGGCGAATTCCCGGGTAATGCGGGTAACACTATTGGCGGTACCAATAATTACAAGTTTTTGAACATCCAACCCGTCTTTGACTGCCCTTAAAGATGCCATGCCCCCGAGGGAATGGCCAATAGCAGCTTCAAAAGGTCCGTAGTTCTTATTGATGTAGTGGATGGATTCACTAAAGAAGGGCATCATACTCATTTTTCCCGGTGCTTTGCCGTGGGCCGGGGCGTCAAAACTCACAACGCTGTAACCCTCCTTCAGCAGTCCTTTTGCCATGATTGAAAGCTGGGTGCCCCGGCCGCTCCATCCGTGTGACAGCAATATTTTTCTGTTAGAATTACCATACTCGTAGATGACGATTTCCCTGTCTATGGAAGGCACGGTTACTCTGGTTTGGCGACTTTTTTCTTCCATTTCTTTTTCCCTTTCAGGTAGGTTATAGCTAAAAGGGGTCAGGAAAAGTTTGGCGGCAAACCTGCTTGCCAAAAAGGGGGAAATTGCGGTAAGGATTTTACCGGTGTACAAAATATAGGAAGGAACCAGTAAACGTTGTACCGGCGTTTTGTCTTTTCGTTCTTGCGTCATAAATTCGGAAAAGTTGCAAGGTACGAAATCTCACTTCACTGAAAATAAAGGTTTCAAAAGGTTTTATCACTTTGGCAGGTATTTTGTTAAACCTAACGTAAAGCCGTAATAGGAGAGTGTCAACTTCATTAACTTTAACAAAAACTAAGATATCATGAAATTTAAGCAGATTACAATAGTACTGAGTCTTTTTCTCCTGGTCGCTGCATGTAAAACCAATCCATTTACCGGGGAAAAGAATCTGAATTTTTACCCAAATTCCCAGATCTTTCCAGCTGCATTCCAACAGTACAACCAGGTTTTGGCTGAAAGTAATGTGGTAACTGGCACAGCAGAGGCCCGAATGATTAATAGGGTAGGGGACAAAATCGCCACAGCAGCCGAGCGTTTTTTAAACGCCAATGGCTATGCGGGCTATTTAGATGAATACAAATGGGAATACAACCTTATAAAAAATGATGAGCAGGTGAACGCCTGGGCAATGCCTGGTGGTAAAATCGCTTTTTACACCGGAATTATGCCCATTGCACAAAGCGAAGCCGGAGTAGCTGCCATCATGGCTCACGAGGTTGCCCACGCTCTGGCCGATCATGGGGCACAACGTATGAGTGCTGCCCAATTGCAACAGTTGGGTGCTGTGGCTGGAAATGTGGCTCTTAGCGGAAAAAGTGAAGAAACACAGCAAATTTTTAATCAGGCGTACGGGATTGGATCGCAGGTAGGGGTAATGTTACCCTTTAGCCGGAACCATGAAACCGAAGCCGATAGAATTGGGCTTACCCTAATGGCGATAGCCGGGTACGATCCCATGGAAGCAGCAGATCTTTGGAGAAGGATGAAAGCAGAAGCAGGAGGGCAATCCCCGCCAGAATTCCTGAGCACCCACCCATCTTCCGACACGCGGATTAAAAACATCGAGAAATGGGCACCAGAGGCTAAAGCCGAAGCCCGGAAGTTTGGGGTGACCTCTTTCCAGAGTTAGAAAATAAAAAAATGTAAATTAGGAGCTGCCGAAAATGGCAGCTCTTTTAATTTACACCCGTTATGAAAAAGCTCCCAAAGGGAAGTAAAAAATTAGTGAATGCCTGGGCCTTTTACGATTGGGCCAATTCCGTTTATAGCCTCGTCATCGCATCCACTATTTTTCCAATTTTTTATGCCGCGCTAACGGTTGTGAAAAACGAGCAGGGGGAAGTTATCCACGATAACGTAACCTTGCTGGGGTTTGACTTTAATAACGATTCGTTAATTAGTTACGTAACCGCCAGTGCTTTTTTCGTGGTGGCTTTTATTAGTCCGTTCCTCTCGGGAATAGCAGATTATGTGGGGAACAAGAAAAAATTTCTAAAGTTTTTCTGTTACATGGGAGCTTTCTCTTGTATTGGTCTTTTCTGGTTTAATCTTGAAAATTTGTGGTTTGGCCTTAGCTGTTACTTCCTGGCGCTTATTGGATTTTGGGCCAGCCTTGTTTTCTACAACTCTTATTTGCCCGACATTGCCTTTCCCGAGCAGCAGGATAAAGTGAGCGCCAGGGGATTTTCTATGGGCTATATTGGCAGTGTCGTACTGTTGCTGTTGTGCCTGGGCATGATCATGAACTATGAATGGTTTGGTTTTGAAAGCGAAAGTTTTCCCACCCGTTTGTCTTTTGTGCTTACCGGGGTTTGGTGGATTGGATTTAGCCAAATAACCTACTATTACCTTCCCAAAGGAAATAAAAAGCAGAAACTAACAAGGGATGTGCTCTTTAACGGGTATAGGGAGATTCGAACTATCTGGAGATCTTTTGAAAACAATCCACAGCTTAAAAAATATCTCCGCGCATTTTTTGTGTACAGCATGGCGGTGCAAACGGTGATGTTAGTTGCTACTTACTTTGGGATCGAAGAAGTAGACTGGAGTGGGCAGGATGCAACAACAGGACTCATTATAAGCATACTGTTGATCCAGTTGGTGGCGGTGGCCGGTGCGACGATCACATCCCGGGTTTCAGCTAAGTTGGGGAATATCCAGACCCTCATTGTGATAAATATGATCTGGATTTGTATTTGCGTATATGCCTATTTTGTGGAAACCCCGGTTCAGTTTTATATTGCGGCCGGCCTGGTAGGACTGGTGATGGGCGGGATTCAAACGCTGTCAAGGTCCACTTACTCCAAAATGTTGCCAGAGAACACCCTCGATACCGCCAGCTACTTCAGTTTTTATGATGTTTCTGAAAAAATAGGGATTGTGATCGGGATGGTGATGTACGGACTGGTAGCCCAGATTTTCGGTAGCATTCGGTTCTCGATTTTGTTCCTCACGGCTTTTTTTCTAATCGGTGTGTTTTTACTACTAAAGGTTCCCAGAAAATCGAATATCTAAAAAAAAAGAGATCCAAAAATGCCATTTTTGGATCCCCTGTTTTTTCGAAAATTTTTAGCTGAAAATCTTTTGGCTCATCTACTGTTTGGACACAGATCCAGATCCCAGAGTCTTGAAATCTTCTTTGCGGGGATTTCCGGAATAGACAATGTCTCCCGATCCTGGCACGTTTGCCCTTAATTCTTCTGTTGCATGTACCTGCAGGTTTCCGGAGCCAATCACCGTCGCATCCACGGCCTCACATTTGAAATCAAATGCATTGATATCGCCCGAACCGGTTATTTTGCAGTTGAAATCTTCGGCACTGCCACGTAAATCCATATTCCCGGAACCTGTTAACCTTGCCCGGGCCTGTTTCGCCTGTAATTGAAGCCGAATGTTCCCTGAGCCGGTGACTTTTGTCTCAAAATTTTCAGATTTGATCATGTCTGAAGTATAAATATCCCCAGATCCTGTCAAATAGACGCCGTCCAGACTTTCAAAAGGAACGGTAACTTTGATTGGATTGTTCCGCGAAGGCTGCAGGTTAAAGCCTTTTTCAACAGAAATAACCAGTTCGCCATTTTTTACTTCGGTCGTAATATGTGGAATTAGGTTTTCTTCTGCTTCTATGCGAAGGCGGCCCTCGGTTCCTTTCACCAATTCCACATCCATGGCTCCCGTCAAATCTACTTTGTCATAACCGGTTGTGGTTCGTGTTGCTGTAGTCATTTGCCCATTGCCTTCCACTTTTTTACTTCCCTGCCACCATTGTGCAGTGCAGGCTTGAAGGGCAAAAGTGCTAACGAAGAGTGCTAAAAATATCTTTTTCATGTCTAAAATTTTTGATTGATAATTTTGATTTGTAAGGAACTAATCCATAAAGGTAATATTTCCATAACTGGAGTCGATATTGATCTTTCCTCCTGAATTTTCAGATAAATAGTATCCCTGGTAATAATTGTCGGCAGAAGATTGGTTGCGTTTGTTTATTGAGAAATTGCGGCCTTCAATCCCTTTTACACCACTGTAAGCCGTATTTACTGTAAAACTGAAAGGTGCTTCCTTGTCATACCCTATTTTTATTGAAGTATAATCGGTTTCTAAATCAAGTTGTTTAAGGCTGGGCATGATCTTGCCAATACTCAAAGAGCCATAATCCATGTTTAAGACAACGGTGCCGTAGACCAGCCCCAATTTCACCCCAAGATAATCCCCATTGCCTTTTAGGTTTTTGAGTTTGTCGATTTTTAGAGAACCATAGTCATTGTTAAAGCTTATGTTTTCCACTTTAAGGATGTGGACTTCGGTATAATCAGCTGAGATATCCAAAGTGCCGGCTTCATCAATGGTGAATTCAGAATAATCGGAATTGATTTTTGCCCTTTTTACGTACCCAATGCTGCTATTGCGGGTGTAATCAAAATCAAGGATGTTGTTGTTGCCATGCAGCTCGCCAATCAACAACTTTCCATAGTCGTTAGAAATTTTGGCATTTCCTTTTAGGTTGTCAAGGTTAATGCTTCCGTAGTCATTGTTGAGATCCATATCGTTCGTGACAGGTGCTTTTACCCGATAATTGATCTCAATGTTTACATTGCTTTTGCTTCCAAACAAAGCGCTCCACCAGGAATTGTTCCCCGACTTTTCCAACAGGGTTTTGGCGCTCACCTGGTTGGCAGATTGATTGAAGGCTACGTCTATTTCCCTGAGCCGCTCCAGTACTTTTTCTTCGTCGTTCCCGTTGGTCTGGACCAACACTTCAATCACCACGCGGTTCTGGTCCCAGGTAGTAACATCCACATTTCCATAGCTGTTTTCGATCTTTAACAGGTCGTTTGCAGAAACATTGAATTCCTTTTTGATCTTTTTCTGTTTGGTGTATTTTCCTTTGTCTCCGTCATTGGCAAATGCGATTGCCGGCACTAGTAGGAGTGCAACCAATAATTTATATATAATTGTTTTCATGGCGTGTGTTTTTTAGCGTGTTTATAGTTTCTACTTTTTCAAGTACTGTTTTTAAGAGGTCGATTCTTTTTTGGAAATTGGAGATCATCGCGTAGATCACCCTTTTGTCCTGACCACTTTTGCCGAGGTCTTTTGTGAGCTTTTCATAATCCTTTTCAAGTATCTCGAGTTGCCTAAGGGCATCATTGATCACCGCCTCGGTTTCGGGTGTCTTTTTTTCCTGAAGGTTTTCCAGTTCGGTTTTTATTACTGAAGCATAGAAGTTCTGAGTTTGTTCCATCTCGGGGGACACATTCGCCAATTCCTGTTTTTGGTCAAAAGGATTGCCGAACACTCCCTGAAAGATCAGGAAAGATACCAGAAAGGAGGCCGCAATTGCCATTGTTGGCAGCCACAGCGAAATAACGTTAGATCGTTTGGCCTTCTTTTTTGGTTGTCTCTTCAATTTTTGACGGAACCGCTCTTCATGGTTTTCTGCCGGTTGGGCAATATCAAAGTCCAGCTCGTCAAAAAGGTCTTTTAGATTATCAGTTTTCATAGCTCATAAGTTTTTTCCGAAGGCTTTCTTTTGCCCTTGAAATAGTGGTCCTGCAATTGGCGTAAGTAATCCCAAGAATATCACAGATCTCTTCATAATCATATCCTTCGATAAGGTGAAGGGTTAATGTGACCCTATAGTTCTCTTTTAATGAATCCATAGTTTGGAGTATCTTTTTTACTTTGGGGTTTTCCTCCTCTTCTTCAGTTGATACCCCAAATCCATCGTCTACTGCATGTTTGAATTGGTCGTTGTAGGAAACCTCCTGATATTTAATGTTTTTGTTATAGACAGTAATACTTTGGTTCACTACGATTTTCTTCAGCCATGCCCCGAATGTTGAGGTGCCTTCGTACGAATCCAGTTTTTCAAAGGCTTTCAAAAAGCACTCCTGCATGATATCCTCAGCTTCTGCCGAATGTTTTACAATACGTAAAGCGGTGTTGTACATGGCTTTGTTGTATTTATTGTAAACTTTCATTTGGGCGCGCTCATCCCCCCGACGGCACTGCTCCAAAAGCTCATCAATATGTGTGGTGGTTAGTGTCAAAATATCAACGCTTTATAATAAAGATAGAATGAAATTCAATTTGTTACAGTTTTGCAGACTTTTCTTTTAAATTTTTTTCTTCACGTTGGCATAACAATTGAAATAATGGGGAAGTAACTGGCTTTAACCACCTGTGTTGCAGGCATAGTAAAGGTTATAAAGTCCAGGATTTTGATTTGATATAATAACTGCAATGACAGTTTGACCTAAAAATAGATATGAGCAGAACAAAATTTACAAATCTTGACAGTCTGTCATTCCAAGGAATGGATGAAGATGCAGAATTGATTCCTTTGATGACGCCTGAAGATGAAGAAGAAATAAACCGCGAGGAGCTCCCCGAAATATTGCCCATCCTCCCTTTAAGGAATACCGTTCTTTTTCCTGGAGTGGTGATCCCAATCACGGCTGGTAGGGACACTTCTATAAAGTTGATTAACGAAGCAAACAACGGCACCAAGGTGATAGGCGTCGTTTCTCAAAAAGATGAAACGGTTGAAAATCCTTCAGCTAAGGACATCAATCATATTGGGGTGGTGGCAAGGATCCTTAGGGTCTTGAAAATGCCCGATGGAAATACTACCGTGATTATTCAGGGGAAGAAACGTTTCGAAGTGTCTGAGGTGATTTCTGATGAACCATTTATGAAGGCCAAGATCAGGGAAGTTCCCGAGGCAAGGCCGGCACAGGATAATGAGGAGTTTGGTGCCATTATAGAATCTATTAAAGACCTGGCGCTTAGAATAATCAAAAACAGCCCGAACATTCCTTCGGAAGCTTCTTTTGCTATTCAGAATATCGAGAGTCCGTCATTTTTGATCAATTTCGTGTCTTCCAACATGAATCTTTCCGTAGAGGAAAAGCAGAAATTGTTAGAGACAAATGATCTTAAAGACCGTGCGCTTTCCACGCTGAAGTATATGAACATTGAGCACCATAAGCTGGAGCTTAAAAATGATATCCAGAGCAAGGTGCAAACCGATATGAGCCAGCAGCAGCGGGAATATTTCCTTCACCAGCAAATGAAGACCATTCAGGAAGAGCTGGGCGGGGTTTCCCATGAAGGGGAAATTGAAGAAATGCGGGCGCGTGCTAAAAAGAAAAAATGGAACCAAACCGTTAAAAAACATTTTGATAAAGAACTTGCGAAAATGCAGCGTATGAACCCGCAGGTTTCTGAATATTCCATCCAGCGTAACTATCTGGATTTGTTCCTGGACCTTCCGTGGGATGAATTCAGCAAAGATAAATTCGACCTTAAACGCGCTCAACGAATCCTCGATCGTGACCATTATGGGTTGGAAGATGTCAAGGAACGCATTATTGAATATTTGGCCGTGCTCAAGATAAGGAACGATATGAAGTCGCCAATTTTGTGTTTGTACGGACCTCCGGGAGTGGGAAAAACCAGCCTTGGTAAATCGATTGCCGAAGCTTTGGGCCGTGAATACGTTAGGATATCCCTGGGCGGGTTGCGTGATGAAGCGGAGATTAGGGGACACAGGAAAACCTATATTGGTGCGATGCCAGGCCGGATTATCCAGTCTTTGAAAAAAGCGGGAACAAGCAATCCTGTTTTTGTGCTGGATGAGGTGGACAAATTGAGTTCGGGCCACAGTGGGGATCCTTCTTCGGCTTTGCTGGAAGTTTTGGATCCTGAGCAAAACAGTGAATTCCACGACAATTTTCTGGAAATGGGATTTGACCTTTCAAAGGTGATGTTCATAGCCACGGCAAACAATTTATCGACCATTCAGCCACCATTGCGGGACCGAATGGAGATGATAAATGTTACCGGATACACGATCGAAGAAAAAGTGGAGATCGCCAAGCAGCATTTGCTTCCGAAGCAATTGAGAGAGCATGGGCTCACAAAAGAAAACCTGAAAATTGGCAAAAAGCAACTTGAAAAAATAGTTGAAGGATATACCCGGGAGTCTGGTGTGCGTGGCCTTGAAAAGCAAATCGCTAAAATGGTGCGGTATGCTGCCAAGAATATGGCTATGGAAAACGAGTACAATATCAAGATAAAAGATGCAGATATACTTGATGTTTTAGGTAGTCCAAAGCTTCAGCGGGAAAAATATGAAGATAACGAAGTGGCCGGGGTCGTGACTGGCCTTGCCTGGACTCAGGTGGGCGGCGATATCCTGTTTATCGAATCTATCCTTTCAAAAGGAAAAGGAAATCTCAACATTACCGGGAACCTTGGCAAAGTGATGAAGGAATCTGCAACCATTGCCCTTGAATATATTAAAGGAAATGCCGAAGTCCTTGGAATAGATCCGGAAATGATGGAGAAATATAATGTGCACATCCACGTACCCGAAGGAGCGACGCCAAAAGATGGTCCCAGCGCTGGAATCACCATGCTTACTTCACTTGTTTCCCTTTACACCCAAAAGAAAGTAAAGGAAAGCATCGCCATGACCGGGGAAATCACCCTTCGGGGAAAGGTCTTGCCAGTCGGCGGGATTAAGGAAAAGATATTGGCGGCAAAAAGGGCACATATCAAAGAAATTATCCTTTGCGTAGAAAATAAGAGGGACATTAAGGAGATCAAAGACGAATATCTGGAAGGACTTACGTTCCATTATGTAAAAGAGATGGGGGAAGTGATAAAACTTGCTCTAACCAACGAAAAGGTAAAGAACCCGAAACAATTATAAACACTGAGCCCCGGATTTTCCGGGGCTTTTTTGTTTTAGGTTTATCTTCTAAACCTTCTCAATTCCCTATTTTTGCAGGAGATCCAAAAATGGCATTTTTGGATACTATTTATTTTCGAAGGCTGGTATTATGAGCAAAAAAATAACAATTGCAATCGACGGTTTTTCTTCAACGGGCAAAAGCACCGTGGCCAAACAACTCGCCAGGGAACTTGGCTATGTGTATGTTGATACAGGTGCCATGTACCGCGCGGTGACCTTATACGCACTTCGGAAAAAATACATTACAGAACAGGATTTCGATAAAGCAGCCTTGGTGCAGGAGTTGCCAAACATACAGCTGCAGTTTAAATTTAGTGAGGATGCCGGTTTCGGAGAAATGTACTTAAATGGCGAAAATGTAGAAAAGGAGATCCGTCAAATGGAAGTGTCTCAGCATGTGAGTAGAGTGGCTGCGGTGCCTGAAGTCAGGGTAATGCTGGTGGCACAACAAAAAGCCATGGGAAAGGAAAAAGGGATCGTGATGGATGGTCGAGATATA